>NZ_FOEB01000013.1:0-161920 GCF_900110515.1 Methylobacterium sp. ap11
GTCGTTGAGGGTATCGTGGGCGGGCAAGCCGCGCGCGTAAGGCAGAAAGCGACGCAGGAAGTCCAGGCGCTGGTCACCCCACAGCCGGATCTCGACGAAATCGTCCATGCCGCAGAGCGTGGCGCACAACACCAGCAGCAGGATCTCGGGCAGCGGGTAGATCACCCGCCAATGCTGGCGCGGATCCTCCAGGGCGGAGAAGTGGTCGAGGATCGACAGCGATGACGGCATGGGGCCTCGCAGAACGCCAAGCCCCAGGTGAACCACCATCCTCCGCCTCGCGCAGCCCAAACCCGCACCGAGGCTGAAGCGATTGCCCTGGCCGTTCCGCCCCGAGGCCTTGACCTGGTAGAGTGCCACGTCGGCCCGGCGCTGCAGCTCGGCGGTGGTGACCTCGCCGGTCTCGGTCGTCGCGATGCCGATCGAGGTGCCGATGCCGACCTCGTGGCCCTGGACCTCGAACGGCACGCGCAGGAGCCGCACGATCCGCTCGGCGAGCGCCGCGATCCCGGCCGGGTGGGAGGGCGCGCAGCGCATCACCGCGAACTCGTCGCCGCCCAGGCGCCCGACCAGGGCCGTGTCGCCGACGGCCTCCTTCAGGCGCAGGCCCACCTGGCGCAGCAGCTCGTCGCCGACCGCGTGGCCGTAGGTGTCGTTGACGTCCTTGAACCCGTCGAGGTCGAGGCAGAGCACGCTCACCGCCTCGTCCGCGGCCCGCCCGGCCAGCGCCGCGTCCACGCGCTCCTGCATCCGGGCGCGGTTCGGCAGCCCGGTCAGGGCATCGTGGCCGGCCATGTGGGCGATGCGCTGCTCGGCCCGGCGCTTCTCCGTCACGTCCTCGTGGGTGCCGAGCCAGCCGCCGCCGGGGACCGCCACGTGGACGATCGCGATCGCCCGCCCGTCGGGCAGGTCGCATGTATGGCTGGCGGAGACGCCGGCCGCGATCGCCGCGGGGGCGCCGCCGGCGGTGCGGCTGCAGGCCGTCACCAGCGCGTTCGCCGGCCCGCCATCCCTGCCCAGATGCTCGAGCAGGGCGGCCACCGGCGTGCCGCGCCGGCGCAGGGCGTCCGGCACGGCGTGCATCCGCGCGTAGCGCGCGTTCATCACGATCAGCCGGTCGTCGCGGTCGAACAGGCACAGGCCCTGGGTCATGTGGTCGAGGGCGATGCGGAACTGGGCCTGCTGGGCGTTCAGCTCCTGCTCGCCGCGCTCGCGCGCCTCGGCCGCCGCCCGGGCGGCCTCCGATTCGGCGAGGCGCACCTGGGCCCGCGCCTGGCGCAGGCCGAGCAGCACCATCCCGGCGAGGCCGAGATCGAGCACCAGGGCGCCCGCGCCGATGAGCCAGGCCTGCTGGCGCCAGGCGGCGAGCCCGGCCTCCGTGGTGCGGCTGACGCTCAGGATGAGCGGAAAGCGCGCCAGCGACCGGGTGGCGGCGATGCGGTCGCGCCCGTCGATCGGGCTGATCGTGCGGATCACGCCGCCGCTCGGGCTCGTGAGCGCGATGCGCAGGGCGGCGGCGTCCATGTAGCTCCGGCCGATGCTGCCCTCGCGCTGGGGATGGCGCACGAGGAGCGTGCCGTCGTCGCGGAAGACGGAGATCACGTAGTCGCCGGCCGGGGCGATCGCCGCGTAGAGGCGCTCGAGGTAGCCGAGCTCGACGGCACCGAGCACGAGGCCCAGGAACGCGCCGTCCGGCGCGCGCACCTTGTGGGCGATGTAGATCGTCCAGGCGCCGTCGCCGCGATTCTGGAACGGGCGGCTGATCGTCCGGTCGAGCGTCGGATCGGTCGCCATGGCCCGGAAATAATCCCGGTCGGCGATGTTGACCGCCGGGATCGGCCAGTAGCGGCTGAAGTTCAGGAGGCTGCCGTCGCGGTCGATCACCGTGACGGCGTTCGCCTGCGGCAGGGCGGCGATGCGCGTCCGCAGCGCCTCGTGCAGGGCCGGCCGCCTGGCCAGGGCGACGTAGTCCTCCGGGCGGGAGACCCCCGAGGCCTTGAACTCGCCGATCACGGTGTCCTGGACCAGCTCGATCGCCTGCAGCGCCCGCTCGGCCTGGTCGGCGAGGACGGTGGAAAGGCCGACGAGGTTGCGCTCGGTGTCGGCGACCGCCTGGTCGTGCAGGTCGCGCACGAGCAGCCCGGAGCCGGCGGCGATCACCGCCGCCAGCAGGCCGGCGGACACGGCCATCATCCAGAAGGAACGTCCGCGCTGGGCCGGGGCCGGCGCTGTCGTGTCGGTCGTCGGGCCCACGAGTCTCATCTGGTCGACATGGTCGCGGAGATGAGGCCGGTGTGCGCACGGGAAGTTTAAGAAGCCGTGAAAACGCCCGCGATCGTCCACCGGTCCAAGAGTTTCTTTAGAAAACCCTCAGATCGCGCCGTCCTCCGGACACGGGCGGCGGAGCGACCTCGCCGGGGGCGTCGGGTCCTACAGCCCTCCATCCTGCAGCCGGTACCAGGCCACCACCGCGGCGGCGTAGAGCCGGTGCAGGCCGTGCAGCGGCAGGGGCGTGATCGGGCTCGGGGCGAGCGGCAGCGCGTCGGCATCGTCCCGGGCGACGAACCGCGCGATCGCCTGACCCATCCGGGTCTGGAGGCCGACGCCGCGGCCCTGGCAGCCGATGTCGATGAGGAGGCCGGGCTCGGGGGCGTGCAGATGGGGCAGGTAGTCCCGGGTCACCGCGACCCGCCCGCACCAGCGATGGTCGAAGCCGATCCCGGCGAGCTGCGGGAAGAGCTTGGGGACGATCCGCTCCAGATGGGCCCAGTCCGCCGCCCCGCGCGGCTCGCGGAACGGCCCGCGCCCGCCGAGCAGCAGCCGCCCGGTATGGTCGAGGCGGAAATAGAGCAGCAGCTTGCGGGTGTCGGAGGAGACCTGGCCCTCGGGCAGCACCGTGCGGCGCAGGTTGTCGGAGAGCGGGACCGTGGCGACCTGGAAGGAGTTGGCGGCGATGATGGTCTGGCGGAGCTTCGGCCACAGGTCGCCGGAATAGCCGTTGGTGCACAGCACCACCCGCTCGGTGGTCAGGCTCGGGCCGCGGCCCGTCCGCACGGTCCAGGTCGTCCCCCGGCGCGACAGGCCGGCGACCGGGGTGTCGGTGTGGAGGACGGCACCCGCCGCGAGCGCCGCCTTCGCGAGGCCGCGGGCATAGGCGAGGGGCTGCACCGCGCCGCCGCGCCCGTCGAGCCAGCCGCCGCGATAGCGCTCGGAGCCGATCAGCCGGTCGGCCTCCGCCTTGTCGAGGAGGCGGGTCGGCGCCCCGCGCCGCGCCCATTGCTCGGCCCGGCGCTCGGCCTGCGCCAGCCCCTCGTCGGTGTGCGCGCCCTGGATCCAGCCGGTGCGGGTCCGCGGCACGTCCATCCGGTGCCGGTCGATGAGGTCGAACACCGCATCCGCCGTGCCGGCCCCGAAGGCGGCGAGGCGCTCGCCGCGCTCAGGCCCGAACATCGCCACCAGCTCGTCGGGATCGTGCTTGAGGCCCGGGATCACCTGGCCGCCGTTGCGGCCCGAGCCGCCGAAGCCGATCTCGCGGGCCTCCAGCAGCACCGGCTTCAACCCGGCCTCGGCGAGGTGGAGCGCCGTCGACAGGCCGCAGAACCCGCCGCCGATCACTACCACGTCGGCCCGGCCGGATTCCGTCAGCGGTGCGGTCGCCGGCGGGGGAGGGGCGGTGGTGGCCCACAGGGCGGGTCCGAGGGGGAAGGGCTCGGTCATCGGGGAACGCCTCGTCACAACGGGTTCAGCACGCGCCGCAGGAAGTCCTGGGTGCGGGGCTGCTGCGGGCGCCCCAGCACCTCGCGGGCGGCGCCCTCCTCGACGATCACCCCGCCGTCGAGGAAGAGCACCCGGTCGGCGACCTCGCGGGCAAAGCCCATCTCGTGGGTGACGACCACCATGGTCATGCCCTCCTCGGCGAGCCCGCGCATCGTGCCGAGCACGTCGCCGACGAGCTCGGGGTCGAGGGCCGAGGTCGGCTCGTCGAACAGGATCGCGTCGGGCCGCATGGCGAGAGCCCGGGCGATGGCGACCCGCTGCTGCTGCCCGCCCGACAGCTGGGGCGGGTGGGCGTCCTCCTTGCCGGCGAGCCCGACGCGGGCGAGCAGCGCCCGGCCGCGCTCGGTCGCCTCCCGGCGCGGCTCGCCCTTCACGTAGATCGGCCCCTCGACGACGTTCTCGAGCGCCGTGCGGTGCGGAAACAGGTTGAAGCGCTGAAACACCATCGAGACCTGGACCCGCACGGCCCGGATCGAGCGGTCGGCGCGGTCGACCCTCTGGCCGTTCACCGTGATCGTCCCGCCGTCGTAGGATTCGAGCCCGTTGATGCAGCGCAGGACCGTCGACTTGCCCGAGCCCGAGGGGCCGATGACGCAGACCACCTCGCCCCGGTCGACCCGCGCGGTGATGCCCTTCAGGACGGGCAGCGCCCCGAAGGACTTGCGGACGTCGTCGAGCACGATCATCGCCGGCGGGCCTGCTTCTCGAAGTGGCGCACGATCAGGATCAGGGGCAGGCTCAGGGTCAGGTACATCAGGGCGACCAGCGAGAAGACGCTGGTGTTCTTGAACGTCGCCGAGGCGACGAGCTTGCCCTGGAGCGCCAGCTCGGCGACCGTGATGGTCGAGGCCTGGGACGAGTCCTTCAGCATCATGATCATCACGTTGCCGTAGGGCGGCAGCGCGGTGCGGAGGGCCTGCGGCAGCAGCACCCGCCGCATGGTCAGCCCCCAGCCCATGCCGATGGTCTGGGCCGCCTCGACCTGGCCCTTGTCGATCGCCTCGATCGCGGCGCGGAAGTTCTCGGCCTGGTAGGCCGAGTAGGCGAGGCCGAGGCCCAGCACCGCCGCCTGCACCGCCGAGAACGACAGCCCGTAATCCGGCAGCACGAAGTAGATGTAGAACAGCTGCACGATGATCGGGATGCCCCGGATCACGTTGATGAAGGTCGCGGCGAAGAACGAGAGGGCGCGCACGCCCGAGACCCGCATCATCGCCCAGACGAGGCCGAGCGCGGTCGAGACCACGAGCGAGCCCGCCGTGATCAGGATCGTCAGCCAGACGCCCTGGAGCAGGATCGGCAGGAACTCGCGGGCGTCGGACAGGAAGCCGTCCATGGGATCGCGCGTCCGCTCAGGACGGGTTCACGGAGGGCTGCAGGCCCCACTTCTCCAGGATGCGCGCGAGCTCGCCGTTCTCCTTGATCTTGGACAGCCCCGCGTCGATCTTGGCGAGCAGGGCCTTGTCGTCCTTGCGCAGGCCGATGCCGACCGAGCCGACGACCACCGGCTTGTACGAGGCGACGAGGTGGGCGTTGGGGAAGTTGCCGCTCTTGAGGTTGTAGGCGGCGATCGGCGCGTCGGCGAAGATCGCCTTGACCCGGCCGGCATTCACGTCCCGCAGCATGTCCGGGAAGGTGTCGTAGACCTTCACCTCGCCGAACTGGCCCGACTTCTTCAGCGCGTCGACGAAGGCGGTGCCGACCTGGGCGCCCACGGTCTCGCCCTTGAGGTCGGAGAATGCCGTGTAGGCCTTCGTGTCGGCCTTCGGCACCACCAGGCCCTCGCCGTAGGTGTAGACCGGAGCCGAGAACGCGATCACCTCCTGGCGCGGCGGGGTGATGAACATCGCCGCCGAGATGACGTCGATCTTCTTGGCCGTCAGCGCCGCGATCAGCGTCGAGAACTGGAACGGCTCGATCTGCACCGAGAAGCCGGCTTCCTTCCCGATCGCCGTGATCACGTCCACCATCACGCCCTGGATGGTGTTGGTCTTGGTGTCGAGGAAGGTGAACGGCACCCCGGTCGGCGTCGAGCCGACCCGGACGGTCTCCTGCGCCAGGGCCGGCCGGGACAGGGCCCCCGCGAGCACCAGGGCCGCGCCCGCGGCCATCATCAGACGCTTCATCGTCCCCGCTCCCGTGCCGGGCGGCTTCGATGCCGCCGCGAAATTTCATTGACATGAACATCAGGGCATAATTCGCTGCATCACGCAATCCGATTTCACGCACATGAAACAGGCGACAGCCGGACCACGGAATGGGCAGGTTGCCCGGCAGGCAGCCGGGCCGATCGCGGCCGACCTCGCGGTCGGGCAGCGGCTGCGCGCCCTGCGCCAGGCCCGCAACCTGTCGCTGAAGGCGGTGGCGGCGGCGACCGGGCTGTCGATCGGCTACCTCAGCCAGGTCGAGCGGGGCCTGTCCTCGCCCTCGCTGCGGGTGCTGACCGGCGTCGCCGACCTCCTCGGCATCGGCCTCGGCGCCCTGTTCGACGGACCCGGCGCGGGCGGGGCCGAGGGGTTCGTCACCCGGGCCGGGGAGCGGGCGGCCCTCACCCTCTGGCGCGCCGGCATCACCAAGCAGCTGCTGACGCAGGGCGACGGGGCGCTCAGCCTTTTCCTGATGCAGCTCGCGCCGCTCGCCGGCACCGGGGACGAGCCCCTGGTCCATGACGGCGAGGAGGCCGGGCTGGTGCTGGAGGGCGCCCTCGTCCTGACGGTCGAGGGCACGACGGCGGAGCTCCAGGCCGGCGACAGCTTCCGCTTCGCCAGCCGGCGCCCGCACCGCTACCGCAACCCGCACCCCGACCGGCCGGCCGCGGTGCTGTGGGTCAACGCCGTGCCGCGGGCGGGGGAGTAGGGGCCGGAGCGTCACCCGATCGCACGGCGACCGGTCGACGCTCCAGGTCTCCAGTTTCGCAGCATTTTCTTTCGACGAACCGGTAACCGCGTCGTCGGAAAATGCTTTAGAGAGCTTCACGATCGCGTTGCAATCGCGAAGCTCTCTACGTCTTTGTTTTGTCGCATTTTCTCCGACGAACCGGTTTCCACTTCGTCGGAAAATGCTCTAGCCCATCGCCCGCTTGACGAACCGGTCCTCGACGGTGGTGGCGAGGTCGATCTTGGCGCTCTGCAACTCGGGATCGAGGGTACGCACCAGTTCCAGCACGCTCGCCATGCCCTCCTGGGTCGGGATGCCGGTGCGGGAATAGCTCTCGAGCGAGTTCTTCACCGCCTGCACGTAGAGCGGCTTGTCGCCGAAATGGTAGGCCGGCGGCACCGTGTCGGCGATCTCCTCGGGCGAGGCGGCGACGATCCACTTGAGCGCCTTGGCGAAGGCGTTGACGACCTTCTGGGTCGCGGCGGGGTGGTGCTCGATCCAGTCCTGCTTGGTGTAGACCACCGCGGCCGGGTTCGGGCCGCCGAACAGCGCCCGGGTGCCGGCCTCGGTGCGGGTGTCGATGATGACCGTGATGTCGCCGTCGGCCTCGAGCTTGGCGATCACCGGGTCGAGGTGGGAGATCGCGTCGATCTCGCCCTTCTTCATCGCCGCGATGGCGCCGGCGCCGCCGCCGACCCCGATCAGGGCCGCGTCCGAGGCCTTCAGCCCGGCCTTGATCATCGCGTACTGGGCGGTGAGCGAGGTCGAGGAGCCCGGCGCCGTCACGCCGATCTTGCGGCCCTTGAGGTCGGCGGCCGACTTCACCGTGCCGGCGAGGTCCTTGCGCACCCCGATCACGATGGCGGGGAAGCGGCCGAGCTCGCACACGGCGCGCACGTCCTGGCCCTTGGCCTGCATGCGGATCGTGTGCTCGTAGGCCCCGGTCACCACGTCGACCGAGCCGCCGATCAGCGCCTGGAGCGAGCGGGCGCCGCCGCCGAAATCGTTGATCTCGGCCTCGACGCCCTCCTCCTTGAAGTAGCCCTTCCGCTCGGCGATCGTCAGCGGCAGGTAGTAGAGCAGCGGCTTGCCGCCGACGCCGATGCGCACCTTCACGGTGTCGGCCCGGGCCGGGGCGGCGGGGGCGAGCGCCAGGGCGGCGGCGCCGGCGAGGAAGCTGCGGCGTTGCATGGGTGGTGTCCTCCCGTTGTTCCGGTCTCTCAGCCCTGGCCGCCGGCTTGCGGGCGCCAGACCAGGAGGCGGTTCTCGATCAGGGTGACGACCGTGTCGATCACGACGACGAACACGGTCAGGATCAGCATCCCGGCGAAGACGCCGGTGACGTCGAACACGCTCTCGGCCTCGTGGATCTTGTAGCCGAGGCCGGCCGAGGAGCCGAGATACTCGCCCACCACCGCGCCGACCAGCGCGAAGCCGACCGCGGTGTGCAGCGAGGAGAACATCCACGTCAGCGCCGAGGGCCAGTAGACGTGGCGCAAGAGCCCGCGCTCGCTCATGCCGAGCATCCGGGCGTTGTTCAGCACCACCGGGCTCACCTCGCGCACGCCCTGGTAGACGTTGAAGAACACGATGAAGAAGACGAGCGTGAAGCCGAGCGCCACCTTCGACCAGATGCCGAGGCCGAACCACAGGGCGAAGATCGGCGCCAGCACCACCCGGGGGAGCGCGTTCGCCGCCTTGATGTAGGGGTCGAACACCGCCGCGAGCAGCGCGTTGCGGGCGAACAGGAACCCGAAGGCGATGCCGCCGGCCGCGCCGAAGACGAAGGCCAGCACCGTCTCCTGCAGGGTGATCCAGAGATGGCCCCAGATCTCCGGGTTCGTCATCTCCATCCAGGTCCGCTTCAGGACCTCGACCGGGGTCGAGAAGAAGAACTGGATCTGCTTGGGCGCGCCGAGGATCGGGTAGACGGTCAGCACGTGCCAGATCGCGAGGCCGATCAGGCCGACGAGGATCTGCAGGGCGAGGAGGCCCAGGCGGTTCACGGGGCGGTTCACGGCAGGAATCTCCGATGAGGCGTCACGCCAGGGTCCTCACGCCGGACCGCTCGCGTAGGCGCGGGAGACCTCGACCCGCAGGCACGACCAGATCTCCTTGTAGAGGGCGTGGAATTGCGGCTCGAGGCGGATCTCGCTGATGTCGCGCGGGCGGGGGAGATCGACCTTGAACTCGCCGACGATTCTCGCGGCCGGGCCGGCCGAGAGCACCACCACCCGGTCGGACAGCGCGATCGCCTCCTCGAGGTCGTGGGTGACGAACATCACCGCCTTGCGGTTGGCCGCCCACAGCTCCAGCAGCAGGTTGCCCATGATCTGCCGGGTCTGCGCGTCGAGCGGCCCGAACGGCTCGTCCATCAGCAGGATCTCGGGATCGCGGATCAGCATCTGGGCGAGCGCCACGCGCTTGCGCTGGCCGCCCGAGAGCATGTGCGGATAGCGGTCGACGAAGGTCGCGAGCCCGACCTTGCCGAGCCAGTCGCGGGCCCGCGCCAGGGCTTCGGCGCGCGGCACGCGCTGCGGCTCCAGCGCCACCGCGACGTTGTCGAGGGCCGTCTTCCACGGCATCAGGGCGTCGGCCTGGAAGAGGTAGCCGGCGCGGGCGTTGAGCCCCGAGAGCGCCGAGGAGAAGACCGTGACGCTGCCCGAGGCAGGCTTGAGCAGCCCGGCGGCGGCGTTGAGCAGCGTCGACTTGCCCGAGCCCGTCGGCCCGACGATGGCGACGAACTCGCCCGGCATCACCCCGAGGTCGATCCCCTCGACGGCGACGTAGCGCTTGCCGCCCTTGAGGGTGAAGGCGATGCTGACGGTCTCCAGGCGCACCGCATCGCCGTGGGCGAGTGCCGTGCCGCCGACCAGGCGCATGCCGGACCGCCCTCCCTTACGCCCCTCGGCGGCGCGCTGCCCCACCATGCGTCCCGTCTCCCTCCCGTCGTCCCGGCCGTCTCGCGCGGCTCCCGGACGCGGCCGACCATCGGCGAGCGGGCCCGCGAGATCAACCACTCCATCCGTCGCGTATCCCGGTTTCGCGCCGGCCGACGGGGCCGGCACCTGCGACACGGGCCGCAGGTGACAACACCGCCCGAAGCTGGTCGGATGCCGTTCCCGATTCGATCTCGTTTGCAACCCGTCAGCCGGTCCGTTCCACAGCCTTGTCCGCCGCCCTCGCCCTCTCGCTCCCCGTCGACCGCCGCCAGTCGCCGACCGCCCTCGGCGTCCAGCGCGGCGTGCGGCGCCTCTTCGCCGAACTCGGCTTCGTCACGATCCCGGAATTCACCCTGGCCAACGGCCGGCGCGCCGACCTGATCGCGCTGGGGACGTGCGGCAAGCTGACGATCATCGAGATCAAGTCGAGCGTCGCCGATTTCCGCGCCGACCGGAAATGGCCCGACTACCGCGACTTCTGCGACCGCTTCTACTTCGCGGTGCCGGAGACCCTGCCGGTGGAGATCCTGCCGGACGACACCGGGCTCATCATCGCCGACGCCTTCGGGGCGGCGATCCTGCGCGATCCGCCCGAGCATCCCCTGGCCGGCGCCCGCCGCAAGGCCGTGACCCTGCGCTTCGCCCACGCGGCGGCGGGCCTGCTCCACGCGCTGGCCGATCCGGGCTCGATCCGGGAAGGGGCGCTGTAGGACTCGGCAGATTTGCGTTGTCGGGCCAACGCTTCGTCCGCTCAGATCTTTGCTTCGTCGGAGGCTTCTGCCGCGAAGCCGGCGACCACTCTTACGAAATCCGTCTAAGTGCACCTCACAAAACTCCCGCCGCCATGTCGCCGCCACAGCAAGCCGAGGCGGTGATCGGGAGTTTTGTGAGAGACACTAAGCAGACTTGCGTTGGCAGGCCAACACTTCGCCCGCTTAGATCCTTGTCTTGTCGCAGATTTTAGGCGCCGAACCGGTAACCACGTCGGCGAAATCTGCTTAGAGCACCAGATTCTCGTCGAACCGGTCCGGCGAGAGCGGCAGGCGGAACTCGATCGCGGCGCCGCCCTTGAACCGGCGCACCACCCGGCCGGGCGTGCGCCCGACGGTCAGGGAGATATCGAGCGGCAGGTCGACTTCGCAGGCCACCGCCGCGCCCGACAGCGAGATGTCGACGATGCGCGCGGCGATCTCGCGGCCGCCATCGAGATGCAGGGTGGTGAGGGCGCGGCGCGGCACCACGCGCTCGTGCCGGCGGTCCTCCGGCAGGCCGAGCTCGGTCCGGTTGGCGAGCCAGGTCAGCTGCGAGGCGATCTTGTCACGCTTGTGCGTCGTGGCGTTGATCGTCACGGCGATCCCGTCCGGCAGGATCCGGGCCACCGTCCCCTCGATCCGCCCGACATGCTCGAGGTAGATCACGATGCGCTCGCCGACCGTGCCGCCGACCGCGCAGGTCAGGCGCACCCCGCCGGGGGACATGTCGATGGTCTGGCAGGGATATTCCTGCCGATCGGACAGCATGTAGCGCCCGAGGAGCGCCACCGCGACGCGGGTGTGCCGGCGCTGCTCGGCCATCGCGCGCAGGGACAGGGCACGCGCGATCACCGAGGCCGGCCGGACCGCGGTGCCGCTCGGCGCGCCCTCCGCGGCGCTGCCCGTCGCGCTCGCCCCCACGCTCGCCATGACGCTCGACTCTCCCGGTCCGGAACCCGCCGCCCCGGACGATCATGCGTTCGAGTGGTTAACGAACCGCCGTGCCGTCAGGCCCGACCGCCGTGATGCACCACGAAGCGCTTGCGCCGCTCGGGCCCCGGCTCGTCGTTGGCCGCCGGCGGAGGGGATGCCAGCGGGGCGGCGATCGCCGCGTTGGCCTCCCCGGTAAGGATCCGCAGCGACACGGTGCGCAGGGCCACGATCGGGCGCAGGCCGAGCCAGGTCGGGATCACCGCCGGCGAGAGCGAGCCGATCACCCGGACCTGGGTCTTGCCGCGGTGGCGCAGGGGCAGGAGCAGCAATTCGAGGTCGAGGGTCTCGCCGGCCTCGGTCACCCCGACGAGCCCGACCACCACGCCGGCGGTCTCCTGGATCACCACCTCCACCAGCCGCCAGGGATCCGCCGCCGGGGCCTCGCCCCACAGGCCGCCGAAGGAGAGGCCCCGCAGCTCGGCCCCGAACAGGGCGCAGAGCCGCGTGCCGGCGAGGCGCACCGTGGCGGCCTGGGAGGCGGCGTCGATCTCCAGGATCAGGCTGTCGGCCAGCACGTGGCGGATCTCCCCGGGCTCGATCTCGCCCCGCTCCGGCGCCGCGCGGGCGCCGCGCAAGCCGTTCCAGTAGGCGTGGAGCATGCGGCTGGTCGGGTGCTTCATGGCGTCTCGGTCTGGCACGGTCGGGCGGACGGGCGGTCCCAGGGGGCTACCGGAGGTTGTCCCATCTCGGGACTGCCACCGGCGCGGCTGATTCGGTGGAGCAGACCCTATGCCGAACGCGAAGGGCGCGAGAGCGTAAGGTTCGGTTAGGGTTACCGGCCTCATGCTGTTGCGTTTGTCCCACACCCGGGCGATTGTGGAGAACGATGGCGGATTGGGGCTGGCCGGGCGCATCGCGGCGCCCTAAGCCCGCCCGCATGCAAAGGGATGAGGGCCGGATCCGGCCCGCGTCGTCACGGTCCTGACGACGTTCCGCGCGCGGCCGCGACGCGGCAGGCGCGATCATCCTCTTCGGGGAGAGCGGCAACGCTCTCCCTTTTTTTTCGGCCGCCCGGTCGTCTTTTCCCGGGTGCCCGCCAAGCCGCGGCGGCGCCCGCCCTTGCGGACGGCCCCCGCGCCCCGCAATGGTGCCCGCATGGATGCCACCCCCGACCTCCCGCGACCGCCGCGCGTGCCGGTGTTCAACATGCCCGCCGTGGTCACCGCCTCGGTCGGGATCCTGGTGCTGATCCACGCCGTGCGGCAGGTCCTGCCGGACGTCTGGGACATCACCCTGCTGCTCGACCTCGCCCTGATCCCGGCGCGCTGGACCCTCGCCCTCGATCCGGGCCGGGCCGCCGACGTGCTGCGCGCCGCCGCCGAGGGGGATGGCGGCGGCGTCGAGCTGCGCAAGGCCTTCGCCGCCTACCTGGTGGCGGACGCCGACGGGATGCCCTGGACCTTCGTCACCTACGCCCTCTTGCACGGCTCCTGGGCCCACGTGCTCCTCAACAGCGTCTGGCTCGCGGCCTTCGGCTCCCCGGTGGCGCGGCGCTGCGGCGCCTGGCGCTACGGGGTGATCGCGCTCGCGGCGACCGCCGCCGGCGGCCTGCTCCATGTCCTGATCGACCCCTTGAGCACCGTGCCGCTGATCGGCGCCTCTGCGGGCGTGTCGGGGCTGATGGCGGCGGCGGTGCGCTTCGCCTTCCATCCGCCCGAGCCCGCCGGCGCCGGCGCGGTGCCCTGGCAGCGCCCGGTGCCGACCCGGCTGCAGACGATCCCCGAGCTGTTCCGCAATCGCTCGGCGGTGGTGTTCCTCGTCATCTGGTTCGTCACCAACCTGTTGTTCGGCCTCGCCGCCCTGCCGCTCGGCCTGAGCGACGCGCCCGTCGCCTGGGACGCGCATCTCGGCGGCTTCGTCGTCGGGTTCCTGCTGCTGCCCCTGGTCGAGCGCATCGGGCGGCGCTGAGCCCGGCGGGGGTTGTTTCCCTTCGACTTCCGGGGTGCTTGCGTCCCGCGTCCCGCGGTCACACACTCGGCCTCGCAACCGAGAGTCCCGCCCGGACCGTCACGGCCGGCGGGGCCCGACCCTGGGAGGTGTTGATGACCGTCGCGCGCATCCTGTCGCAGAAGGGCCGCACCGTCGTGACCGTGCAGCCCCACCGCACCCTGGCGGAGGCCGCCGCGCTCCTGACCGAGAAGGGCATCGGCGCCCTGGTGGTGAGCGATGCCGGCCAGACCGTCCTCGGCATCCTGTCGGAGCGCGACATCATCCGGGCGGTGGTCCGCGGCGGCGGCGGAGCGCTCGAGGCACCGGTCTCCCGGCACATGACCGCCAAGGTGATCTGCTGCAGCCGCGCCAGCGCCGTCGACGAGGTGATGGAGCTGATGACCGACGGCCGCTTCCGTCACGTCCCCGTGGTCGAGGACGGCCGCCTCGTCGGGCTCGTGTCGATCGGCGACGTGGTCAAGCACCGGATCGAGTCGGTCGAGGCCGAGCACCAGGCGATGCGCGAGTACATCGCCACCGCCTGATGCCCGCCGGCGGCCGCGTCACGCCGGCGTGACGGCGGCCGCGATCATCTCGTGGATCTCCGGCAACATCCGCCGGGTGGCCTGGCGGCCGAGCTCGATGCACTCCTCGGCGCGGTGGAACTCGAACAGGCCCATCTGGGCGAGCTTCGGGTTGATCATCACGTCGGGCGGGTCGCCGGCCAGCCGCGAGCGCGAGATCCGGTCCTGCGTGATGTTGAAGGCGTCGACCATCACGCTGGCGATGCCGCTCGGCGCGCCGGATTCCGGGCGGGGCTTCGGCTTCGCCCGCCGCCCGCCGATCAGCGGCCAGCGCCGCGCCTCCTCGGCCGGCGCACCGGCGGCCTCGGCAGCCGCCTCCATCACCGCGTCCGCCCCTTCCGCCCCGTGCGACTGGATCACCGTGCCGCGCACCCGCATGTCGCCGTTGAGGTTGACGCAGAGCACCACGTCGGCCCCGAGCGCGCGCGCCGCGGTGACCGGCACCGGATTGACCAGCGCCCCGTCCATCAGCCAGCGCCCGGCGATCTTCACCGGATCGAAGATGCCGGGCAGCGCGTAGGAGGCCCGCACCGCCTCGACGAGGCCGCCGCGGGTGAGCCAGATCTCGTGCCCGGTGCCGAGCTCGGTCGCCACCGCCGCGAAGGTGAGCGGGAGATCCTCGATGCGGGCGCTGCCGAGGTCGCGCTCGAGCAGCCGCCGCAGGCGCTCGCCGGCGATCAGCCCCGAGCCGCTGATGTGGAAGTCGAGCAGGCCCATCACCCGGCGCTTGGTCAGGGTGAGGGCGAAGTCGCGCAACTCGCCGAGCTTGCCGGCGGCGTGGCAGGCGCCCACCGCCGCCCCGATCGAGCAGCCGGCCACCACGTCGATCGGGATACCGGCCTCCTGCAGCACCTCGATCGCCCCGATATGGGACCAGCCCCGGGCGGCCCCGCCGCCGAGCGCCAGGCCGACCTTGGCCCGCCGGGGCCGCTCGGGCTCACGCAGGGGAGGAACACCCGCGGCACCCAGCACGCCGTCCGCTGAGCGCCGCACGGGCGCGCCGGAGAAGAGTGCGATGCCGTCCCACATCATGGCGCCTGACCTCCGCCGGGCTTGTCCCGGATCGCAGTGTGGCCTGGAACCATCAAGCGTTCGTCAACGGTGGAGGTTGCATCGCCCTTTCGTTGGGGAATCGGGTGCGTGAGGATCGGGAGGCCCGGGACGGCGGGATCAGGCGGAGGAGGGCCCGCGCGGCAGCGGCAGGGCGGCCGCCTCCTTCAGCGTGTCGAGCACCACCGCGGAATGGACGTGCGCCACGCTCTCATGCGGCAGGAGCACGTCGTTGATCACCGCCGAGAGCGCCTTCAGGTCGGGCACGATCAGCTTGAGCAGGTAGTCGCTGTCGCCGGTCATCACGTGGGCCTCCAGCACGCAGTCGAGGCCGCGGACCAGCTCGGCGAAGCGGCGGGCGTTGTCGCGGTTGTGGGTGGCGAGCGCCACCTTGGTGAAGACCGTGACGGTGAGCCCGAGCGGCTCCGGGGCGAGCTCGGCCCGGTAGCCCCGCACCACCCCGCGCTCCTCCAGCCGCAGGCGCCGGCGCGAGCACTGGCTGGCCGAGAGGTGGACGCGCTCGGCGAGCTCCTGGTTGCCGAGGCGCCCGTCCTCCTGCAGCGCCGCGAGGATCTTCAGGTCGAACCCGTCGAGGGTGAGAGGATCGGTCATCGCCGGGCGTCTCCATGCACGATCCGTGCGCGGAGGCCGGGTCGGCGCCCGGATTTCGCACGCCCCGCGCGGGCCGTCCATGCTCTGATGGGGATCACGAACGCAGAGGAGGACGCGAACGATGGGCCCCTATCCGCACGACGCCCCGGCCGCCCAGGTCACCGTCGCCAACCCGATGGGCACGGACGGGTTCGAGTTCGTCGAATACGCCCATCCCGAGCCGCAGGCCCTGCACGACCTCTTCCGCGCCATGGGCTTTGCCGCTGTGGCGCGCCACCGCACCAAGGCGATCACCGTCTACCGCCAGGGCGACGTGAACTACCTCGTCAACGAGGAGCCCGGCAGCCACGGCCACCGCTTCGTCGCCGCCCACGGCCCCTGCGCCCCGTCGATGGCGTTCCGCGTCGTCGACGCCAAGGCCGCCTACGAGCGGGCGCTCGCCCACGGCGCCGAGCCGGCCGACCCGGCGGAAGGGGGCAAGACCCTCGACGTGCCGGCGATCAAGGGCATCGGCGGCTCGCTGCTCTACTTCGTCGAGACCTACGGGCGGAAGGGCTCACCCTACGAGGCCGAGTTCGATTGGCTCGGCGCGCGCGACCCCAGGCCCGAGGGCCTCGGCCTGTTCTACCTCGACCACCTGACCCACAACGTGCATCGCGGCCGGATGGGCGTCTGGGCCGGGTTCTATGAGAAAATCTTCAACTTCCGGCAGATCCGCTACTTCGACATCGCCGGCAAGCAGACCGGCCTGTTCTCGAAGGCGCTGACCTCGCCGGACGGCAAGATCCGCATCCCGATCAACGAATCGGCCGACGAGAAGAGCCAGATCGAGGAATACCTGCACGCCTATAACGGCGAGGGGATCCAGCACATCGCCTGCGGCTGCCGCGACATCTACGCGACGATCGAGGCGCTGCGGGCGGGCGGCGTCGCCTTCATGCCGGCGCCGCCGTCGGTCTATTACCGCCGCGTCGAGACGCGCCTGCCCGGCCACGGCGAGCCGCTGGAGCGGATGGAGCGGAACGGCATCCTGATCGACGGCGAGGGCGTGGTCGAGGGCGGGATGACCAAGATCCTGCTCCAGCTGTTCTCGGCCAACGCCATCGGGCCGATCTTCTTCGAGTTCATCCAGCGAAAGGGCGACGACGGCTTCGGCGAGGGCAACTTCAAGGCCCTGTTCGAGTCGATCGAGGAGGACCAGATCCGCCGCGGCGTGCTGGCGGATCACGGGCCGCGCGACGCGGCCGCCTGAGGTCGATCCGGGCTTCGTCGAAGAGCCGGGCATCGCCGCAGATCAGGCATGGCCCCGTCCCCCGGCCCGGGAGACGGGGCCTTCGTTTGCTTATATCTGGAATAATAACGAAGAAGGTGAGGGCGGACCTCCGCCCGGCCTGTCATTAGCCGGCGTCGGCGATCCGGGCCGGGGCGACTTCATGGCGCGAGCCGTCGCCTTGTCGCGCGGGCGGGTTCCCGCCTATCAGAGGCCCGCGCGCCGGCCCCGGCCCGCGTCCCACCGCCACCGGACCGTCATGCTCAAGGCCTTCCTCGCCTATTACCGGCCGTACCGGACCCTGTTCCTCGTCGATTTCGGCTGCGCCATCCTGTCGGGCCTCCTCGAGCTCGGCTTCCCGATGGCGGTCAAGGCCTTCGTCGACGTGCTGCTGCCGCGCCAGGACTGGAGCCTGATCCTGCTCGCCGCCGCGGGCCTGGCGCTCCTCTACGTCGCCAATGCCGGGTTGATGGTGGTGGTGACCTATTGGGGCCACGTGCTCGGCATCAACATCGAGACGACGATGCGCTCGCGCGCCTTCGACCACCTGCAGACGCTGTCGTTCCGGTTCTTCGACAACCAGAAGACCGGCCATCTCGTCGCCCGGGTGACGAAGGACCTGGAGGAGATCGGCGAGGTCGCCCATCACGGGCCCGAGGACCTGTTCATCGCCGTGATGACGCTGTTCGGCGCCTTCGGACTGATGCTGTACGTCCATCCGCCGCTGGCCCTGATGACCGCCGCGATCCTGCCGGTCATCGCCTTCGTCACCGTGCGCTACGGCGGACGGATGACGCAGAACTGGCAGGCGCAGTACGGCCGGGTCGGCGCCTTCAACGCTCGCATCGAGGAGAATGTCGGCGGCATCCGGGTGGTGAAGGCCTTTGCCAACGAGGCCCACGAGCGCCGCCTCTTCGCCGCCGACAACGAGCGCTACCGCGCCACCAAGCTCGACGCCTACAGGATCATGGCGGCGAGCCTGTCGCTCAACTACCTCGGCATGCGCCTCGTCCAGATCGTGGTGCTGCTCGGTGGCGCCGCCTTCGTGGTGCGGGGCGATCTCAGCCCCGGCGGCTTCATCGGCTTCCTGCTTCTCGTCGGGGTCTTCTACCGGCCGCTGGAGAAGATCAGCGCGGTGGTCGAGACGTATCCCAAGGGCATCGCGGGCTTCCGGCGCTACATGGCGCTGCTCGCCACCGCCCCCGACATCGTCGACCGGCCGGGCGCGGTGCCCGCGCCCCCCTTGCGCGGCGAGATCCGGTTCGAGGGCGTGCGCTTCGGCTACGGCGACGGGCGCGAGGTCCTGAGCGGCGTCGACCTCGCGGTCCGGGCCGGCGAGACCGTGGCCTTCGTCGGGCCGTCGGGG
Organism: Methylobacterium sp. ap11; assembly: GCF_900110515.1. NCBI lineage: Bacteria > Pseudomonadati > Pseudomonadota > Alphaproteobacteria > Hyphomicrobiales > Methylobacteriaceae > Methylobacterium > Methylobacterium sp. ap11. The sequence goes on from NZ_FOEB01000013.1 coordinate 18,153, forward strand.
GCCGGCAAGACCACCCTGTGCTCGCTGGTGCCGCGCTTCTACGACGTCGAGGGCGGGCGCATCACCCTCGACGGCCACGACATCCGCGACCTGACGCTGGCCTCCCTGCGCGGCCAGATCGGCATCGTGCAGCAGGACGTCTTCCTGTTCGCCGGCACGATCCGCGAGAACATCGCCTATGGCCGGCTCGATGCGAGCGAGGACGAGATCCGGACGGCGGCCCACCGGGCGCGCCTCGACACCCTGATCGCGACGCTGCCCGACGGCCTCGACACGGTCGTGGGCGAGCGCGGCGTCAAGCTCTCCGGCGGGCAGAAGCAGCGCCTGGCGATCGCCCGGGTCTTCCTGAAGAACCCGCCGGTCCTGATCCTCGACGAGGCGACTTCGGCGCTCGACACCCAGACCGAGCGCGAGATCCAGCAGGCGCTGGCCGAGCTGACGCAGGGGCGCACCACGCTCGTCATCGCCCACCGCCTCGCCACCATCCGGCATGCCGACCGCATCGCGGTCGTGTCGGGCGGGCGCATCGTGGAGCAGGGCTCGCACGACGCCCTGGTGGCGGCGGACGGCGCCTATACGCGCCTGCACGCGGCGCAGGGCGAGGCGATGGCCGCGGAGTGATCCGCGGCCGTTCGATCGCGACGCGACCGGACGGGAAACGGCGTCAGTGCGCCGAGGTGTGGAGGGCCCAGACGTCCTCCTCGACGTCGAGCAGGGTCTCGTGGACCTGCCGCGCCAGGGCGAGCGCAGCCTCGTCGCTCGTCGCCGGGCCGGAGAAGCGGGCGATCACCGCCAGCATCTCGACCGTCAGCCCCTGCCGGAACCGGGCGAAGCCGCCCGGGCATTCCGCCTCGTAGGACAGGGCGAGGTCGCGCAGGACATGCGCGAGGAGGTCCGCCGCCGGGGCAGCGGCGGGAGCGGAGGCGCGGCTCTCGGCAGCCGGCAGCAGGTCGAGCGTCGAGATCATGCGGGCACAGATAGGGCCTGCAACGCCCGAGCAACATTCGGGCGTACAGCCTAGGTCTGACGGCATAAGACATCGCACCGGATCGTGCCCGGTGGCGCCTGCGTCGATCTGCATGGGCGGGTGCGTGCACGAAGCGTGGAACGGCCCCTGCCGTTGGGTTGAACACCACACCGCATCAATCGTGTCAATGCATCTGACGCAGCTATGATCGGAATGGACCTTTCCAATACCCGCGGCCGGTCCGGCGCTGCTCCCGTCCCGGATTGTCCAGTTCCCGACACTTGATCGGTTGCTTGCCCGGGTCGACGCGACTGCAACCCTCGCGTGACGGTGGGCGGCGGTGGGGAGATCCGGGGAATCGTCCCGCCCGCGCCGCGCCGCGCCGCTCCGCCCGGGGCCCCGGCCTCACCCCATCACCAGCCCGCCGTCGACGGTGAGCACCTGCCCGGTCATGAAGCGGCTGTCGTCGTGGGCGAGGAACAGCACCGGCCCGGCCACGTCCTGCGGCGTCGCGAGGCGGCGCAAGGGGGTCTGGGCGATCAGCGCCTCGCGCACGGCCTCCGGGGTGTCGCGGCTCGCCTGCGTCGGGACGACGAGGCCCGGCGCCACGCAGTTGACCCGCACGCCGACCGGCCCGAGCTCGGCCGCGAGGTTGCGGCTGAAGCCGACGAGCGCCGCCTTGGCGGTGGTGTAGTCGTGGTAGGGGATGCTCGGGCGCGCCACGAGGTCGCTCGCGAGGTTGACGATGCTGGCGCCGCTGCGGCGCGTCAGCAGCGGCAGCAGAGCGTGGACCACCTGGTAGGCGCCCCGCACCGTGCCGTCGAACTGGCGCTGGTAGGCCTCCCAGGGCAGGTCGCGGAAGCGGATGCGGTGGTCCGGATCGAAGCGGTAGGGGGCGAAGGCGTTGTTGACGACGGCGTCGAGACGCCCGACCTCCTCGCCGATCCGCGCGGCGAGCTCCGCCACCGCGGCGGGATCCGTCACGTCGGCGGCGACCGGAAGCGCCTGCCCGCCGAGCGCGCGGCAGCGATCCGCCACCGCCTCGGCGCCGGCCGCGTCGCTGCGATAGTTGACGATCACGATCGCGCCCTCGGCGGCGGCGGCGGTGGCGATGGCGGCGCCGATGCCCCGGCTCGCCCCCGTGACCAGGATCGCGCGGTCGCGAAACCTCACGGCGTGCCCTCCTTCGCAGGGCTCGCGGCGCTCTCCTTGCCGGGGATCAGGTCGGTCTTGACCACCTGGCCCATGTCGAGGGCGCGGGCGACGAGGCCGAGGCGCCGGAAGGTGTCGGCGCCCTGCTGCAGGACCGGCAGGTCGAAATGGCCCAGGCCCTCGCGCTCGGTCGTCGGCGACACGCTGGAGAGGTTGCGCAGGCGGATGACCTCGCGGTTGATCGCCTCGTCGCGGCCGTTGATCGCCCGAGTCACCGCGAGGCGGGCCGCCTCGTCGGGCCTGGCGATCATCCAGGCCGCCGAGTCGCGGTAGGCGGCGAGGAAGCGCTTCAGGAGCGGCTTTCTCGCCTCGTAGTCCTTGCGCGTCACCACGAAGATGTCGCTCGGCAGGTTGAGGTGGTCGCGCACCTCGATCACGTCGACCTCGCCGAGGCCCTTGGCCCGGCCGACGAGGAGTCCGGTATCGGTGGCGGCGGTCGCGTCGACCTGGCCCTGGATCAGGGGGGCGAAGTTGAGGAGGCCGGTGACCTCCACGGTCACGTCCGATTCCTTCAATCCCGCCGTCGCGAGGAGCAGGAGCAGGTGCTGGCGGGTGCCGCTCGCCAGGCTGTAGACGCCGACGCGCTTGCCCTTGAGGTCGGCGATGGTGCGGATGCCGCGGCTCTTCGGCGAGACGACGTTGAACACGTTCTGGGGATAGATGTCGTAGACCGCCACCAGGTCCGCGCCCTTGTCGAGGGCGAGGTAGAACGAGGCCGGGTCGGTGAAGGCGATGTCGGCCTGGCCCGCCAGCACGGCCTGGATCGCCGAGCCGCCGCCATTGCCCGGGACGTAGTCGAGGGCGATGCCGCGGGCCTTGAACAGACCGTGATCCGGCTCGGCGAGGAGGTTGGTGATCTCGCTGATCGGCTGGCTCCAGCCGCCGACCGTGACCTTGTCGAGGCCTTGCGCGGCGGCCGGGGGGCTGAGCCCCGCGAGAGCGAGCGCCGCGAGGGCGAGGAACGGCAGGGCATGCAGGCAACGGGGAAGCTTCACGACACTCAACCTCTCGGGTAGCGACGCAGGATCAGGGATTCGAGGGCGCGTGCGGCCTCGTAGACCGCCATCCCGAGGGCGGTGATGACGACGAACAGGGCGAGGATCAGGCTCGAATCCATCGTGCTCTGGGCGGCGATGATCGCGGCGCCGAGGCCCTGGCGCCCGCCGACGAACTCGCCCACCACCGCCCCGACCAGGGCGAGCACGATGGCGACCCGGAACCCCGCCAGGATCACCGGCAGGGCCGAGGGCAGCTTGAGCCGCCACAGGGTCCGGGCCCGGCTCGCGCCGAGCATCCGGAACAGCTCGCGCTTGCCCCCGTCGACCTGGTCGAGCCCGGTCAGGGTATTCTCGAGGAGCGGGAAGAAGCAGATCAGCGCGGTGATCACCACCGTCGGGGTCAGGCCGAAGCCGAACCACAGGATCAGGAGCGGGCCGAGCGCCAGCTTCGGGACCAGCTGGCTCGCCAGCACGTAGGGGTGGAGCACCCGGTGGAGCGCCGGCCACTCGGCGAGCAGGATGCCGGCGCCGAGGCCGAGGCCCGTCCCGGCGGCGAGCCCGAGCGCCATCTCGGTCGCCGTCACCCGCAGGTGCGGCCAGAGCCGGCCCGAGGCGACCTCGCCCCACAGGGTCTCGGCGACCGAGGAGGGCGGCGGCAGGACGAGGGCCGAGATCGCGCCCACGCGGCACCACGCCTCCCAGGCGCCGAGGAGCGCGACGAGGAGCAGGGCGGAGGCGAGGCGCGGCCTCATGCGGCGCACCCCGCGGCGGGGGAGGGGGCGTCCATGGCGGGGACGTCCATAGGGAGGGCGTCCATGGCGGCGCGCAAGGTCCGGCAGGCGGCGCCGAACGCGGCGGCGTAGCGGATGCCCGGGGGACGGGGCCGCGGCAAGGGGACCGCCGCCTCGTGGACGAGGCGCCCGGCCGCCATCACGCCGACCCGGTCGCCGAGATACGCTGCCTCGGCGATGTCGTGGGTGACGAACAGGGCCGCGGTGCCGCGCGCCGCGCAGAGCCGCAGGAGGTCGTCCTGCAGTTCCTCGCGGGTGAGCGCGTCGAGCGCCGCGAAGGGCTCGTCGAGGAGCAGGAGGTCGGGCGCGCCGATCAGCGCGCGGGCCATCGCGACCCGGCTCTGCTGCCCGCCCGACAGGGTGGCGGGGTGCCGGCCGGCGAGGGACCCGAGCCCCATCGTCGCCAGGAGGTCGCGGGCGGCGTCCCGGTCGGCCGCGCTGGGGCGGCGCTTGAGCGAGACCGGCAGCAGCACGTTGTCGAGGACGCTGAGCCAGTCGAGCAGGGTCGGGGCCTGGAACACGAAACCGACCCGCGGCGCCGGCCCGCGCACGATCGTCCCGCCGACCCGCACCTGCCCCTCGTCCGGCACGATCAGCCCGGCGGCGATCTTGAGGAGCGTGGTCTTGCCGCAGCCGCTGCGGCCGAGCAGGCAATGCACCGCCCCGGGGGGAATCGCCCAGTCGACCCCGTCCACCGTGGCGGCGACGTCACCCGGGAAGCGGTAGCGCACGCCCGTGAGCGCGAGGGTGGCGTCACTCGGCATAGGGCGCGACATCGTCCGCCGCGGCCTCGGCACTGGCCTCGATCTCCGTCACGGTGACGAGGTCGAGCAGGCTGAAGCGGCCGTCATGGTGCCAGCCGGCCTCCGGCGCGGTCATCCGGCCGAGCGCGGTGATGCGGGTGACCCCGGCCGCCGCGAGGTCTTCCGCCAGGGAGAACAGACGGGCGGGGGCGGCGGCGAGGCCCGCGCTCTGGAGATAGGCGCGGTGGGGCGCCACCAGGGCCGGCACCTCGGCGAGGTCGTCGACCGCCACCACCGCGACGGTGCGGTTGAGGCCGGACGGGCTCAAGGGCGCGGGCGCGTCGAGATGGACGACGCTCCAGGAATCCTCCGGATCGCCGAGGAGCACGGTGCCGGCGTCGTCGAGCGCCCGCATCTCGTGGCCGCTGCGCCAGGCCGCGATGGCGGCGCCCTCGCCCGGATCGAGGTGCCGGCGCGGGTGGCGGGCGGCCAGCGCCGCCAGCGCGTGGGCGAGGTGGCGGGCGAACTCGTCCGGCGCCACCGGCCCGCCGCGCTCGACGAACAGCATCTGCGGCGCGTAGCAGCCCTGCTGCTCGTAGCGCACCACGTCCAGGGCGGCGGCCAGCGCCGCGGCGCCGGCCCGGCGGCTGTCCAGCGCCTCGCGGCCGATCATGGCAAAGCCGATGCGGTGGCCGTGCGGCAGGAACCGGGTGGAGACCGGCACCCTGGCGCGCAACGCCGCCAGGGTGGCATCGCCGCCATACGCCATGACGCAGTCGGCGGCGCCGAGGAACGTCGCCTCGACGCCGCCCTCGCCGCCCTTCCACCAGGTCATCGCCAGGCACTCGCCGAGTTCGGGATCGGCCTCGGCGATCGCCCGCGCGAACCAGCCGGCGGTGAGCGGTTCGGCGGAGGCGAGCTTGCCGACCGTGCCGGCCTTGACCAGCAGCCCGGCGACGAGGCTCCACAGCGGCAGGGCCGGAACGTTGCCGGCCCAGACGTGCAGCAGCAGGTCGGGCCCCCGCGCCCGCACGAACCCGCCCTTCACCGCCGGCCGGAAGCCGTCGAGCACGCCCGGATCGGAAAAGTCCTCGGCGAGGAAGCGCAGGAGCTGCGGCCGCCGAAAGGTCTTGAGGTAGCGCGTCAGGCCGAGCCGCACGGTCTCGGCATCGTAGCCGGTGACGACCGGCAGCAGCGCCTCGGCCTTGCGGCGCGAGGGGTGGGTGCGGTCGAGGAGGCAGGCGCTCGCCCGGTCGATCGCCGCGACGATGCGGGCGGTCTCCATGCCCCGCAGGGTATCCTGTGCGCGGGCCCGGATATGGGCGCAGAGCGACCGGGCCCGGGTCTCGTCGAGCACCGGCAGGGCGACCGCGACCGTCTCGCCCCAGGCCCGGTGCACGACGACCCGCCGGCCGGCCATGCCGGCGAACGGCCCCGGCAGGTAGCCGGCCTCCTCGACCGCGCTCATCCCGCAATCGCTCATGCCTTCGTCGTTCATCCTTGCGCGGCGGCCAGGAACTCGGCCACCGCGACCGAGCAGCCGCGGGAGGCCGAGCCCTCGACCCGGCCGAGCAGCCGGAAGCCGCCCGGCACGATCACCCCGGCATCCTCGGTCAGGATCGCCGAGACCGAGTTGAAATGGGCGAGGTCGTGGTGGACCAGCACGCCGGTCTCGCCCTCGGGCAGGTCCCGGCCGGTCAGCGGATCGACGACGCGACTGCGGATCCAGTGCGGGCCGGACTTCACCGGCGGGCAGACCGCGTTGCCGTCGTCGTAGAACTGGGTGCTCAGCTCGGTCATGCCGTACATGTTGAGGCAGGCCTCGCGGGGCACTCCGAAGGTCCGCGAGAGTCCGTCGTAGAAGGCGTCGGGCTCGATCTCCCGCGACTGGCCCTTGAAGCCGCCTGTGTCGAACAGGAAGCTGCCGGGCGGCAGGGCGATGCGGCGGCCCTGCGCCGCGAGGGCGTCCATCACCGGCACGAAGGCGTAGGTCGCGCCGAGCAGCGCATAGGGCTCGCCCGAGGCCTCCGCCTCCGCGAGCGCCGCCAGCAGCCCGTCGAGGTCGAGCCCGCCGGGGCCGACGAAGACCGCGCTGTCTGGCGTCCCGAAACGCGCCTTGGCCAGGGCCAGGTAGTGGGCGAGCGACGAGTTCGGGAGCGTCGCCTCGTCGGGAAACAGCAGGCCCATGCGGATCGTGTCGCGCCCACGCATCACCCGGGCGGCGAAGCCCGCGAGCATCGAGCGGTCGTAGACCGCGAGCGTCGGGTGGTAGCTGCGGCCGCGCCCGCTGCCGGTGGTGCCGCTCGTCATGAACACCCGCTCGGCCTCGTCGGCCGGGCAGCAGCTCAGGGTGAGGTCCTTGAACGCCTTGATCGGGACCGCCGGGATGTCGCGCCAGCGCCGCACGCTGAGCGGCGTGCGCCCGCGCGCCTGGGCGAAGCGGCGATAGGGGGCGTTGTGCGCGTACTGGTGGGCGAAGAGCCGCAGCGCCATCGCCTCGAACTCCGCCTCGTCCGCCCCCGGCCGACCGATGAAGTCGACCAGGGCCTCGACGATCTCCGCTTGCGACATCACGGCCACCTCGCGCCCCATCGTGGGCGTCGGCCGTGCCGGGCGTGAGATCCTGCGCGAAAAGACGGCTGGCGGCAGCGCCCTCGTGGCGGCGCCATGGCGGCCGTGCCGGTCCCGCATCCCTCCGCCGGCATGACCCGGATCAGGTTCATAGGGTCACCGCGGCGCCCGGACGGGTCCGGGCCGGCGGAATCTCAGCCTCCTCGCGAGGCTCCCCTGGGAAGGCCGGACAGTGGGGGGCGGGGGGGCGGGTGTCAAGGCGAGGCCTTACGGCCGCGCCAGCCCCTCGGCGAGGCGCCGGAAGGCGTCGAGGGCCTTGGCCAGGGTCGCCTCCGGGGCGTCCGACGCCGCGACCCAGAGGGCGGCGTGGAGCGAGGCGCCGTTGAGGAGGCGCGCCGCCGCCTCCGGGTCGACGGGGGGGATCGCGCCGCCGGCGACGAGCGCCCGGATGCGGCGCGTCGTCTCGGTGAGGCACGCATTCTGGCTCGGCCAGGTCGAGGGATCGCCCAGCACCGCCGGCCCGTCGAGGAGCACGATGCGCTGGATCTCCGGCTCCAGCGCCATCTCGATATAGGCCCGGTACTCGTCGAGGAGGCCCTGCCACGGGGTCTGCGCCCGCTCGCCGACGACGGCCAGGCGCGCCGCCATCTCGGCGTCGATCCGGTCGATGACCGCCTGGAGCAGGCCCTTCTTGTCGCCGAAATTGTGATAGAGCGCGCCGCGCGTCAGCCCGGCCGCGGCGGTCAGGTCGTCCATCGAGGACGCGGCGAAGCCCCTCGCCGCGAAAGCCTGCCGGGCGGCCTCGATCAGCCTGGCCCGCGTCTCCTCCATCATCTGCGCGCGTCGTCCCGCCACCCGATCCGCCTCCATCGGCATACGCCGCGCATGTCATTTGGCATACGTCGCGTATGTGAATTGACATACGGCGCGTATCCATGCTCAATCGCATACGGCCCGTATATCAAATCGCGGTCCGGAGGAGCAATCCATGGCGCAGACCCGTTCGACCCGCGACGCGATCGTCCCGCCCGGCCGGCAGGCGCTCTACGACAAGCACCGCTACTCGGCGGCGATCCGCTCCGGCGACTTGCTGTTCGTCTCCGGCCAGGTCGGCAGCCGCGAGGACGGCTCGCCCGAGCCGGATTTCGAGGCCCAGGTCGCCCGTGCCTTCGCGCGGCTCGACGCCGTGCTGGAGGCGGCAGGCTGCACCTTCGACGACGTGGTCGACGTCACGACCTTCCACACCGACCCGGAGGCGCAGTTCGACGCGGTGATGCGGGTGCGCGACCGGGTGATCGGCGCGCCGCCCTACCCGAACTGGACCGCCGTCGGGGTGACGTGGCTCGCGGGCTTCGCCTTCGAGATCAAGGCGATCGCGCGGATTCCGGCGCGCGGCTGAGGCCCGGAAGGTCGGGGGCCTCGCGCATCGCCGTCCGGCCGCGCTCCAGGATGCGGACGGGATCGCCGAAATGGGCGTCCATCTCCGCCTCGGTCTCGTCCGGGTGTCCGTCGCCGATGAAGCGGGCGAGGCGCTCGTGCTCCTCGATGAGCGCGCGGTTCTGGCGATAGCCCGCCATCATGAGCCGCAGACAGAGGCGGGTCTCGGCCTGGAGCGTGTTGTAACCGCGCGACAAACGCTCGCTCCGGGCCTCCTCGACGATGCGCCGGTGGTAATGCAGGTCGAGGTCGGCGATCTCGGCCCAGTCGCCGCTGCCGAGGAGAACGGCCATCCGGTCGGTCAGCCCCATCAGCTCGTCCGCGAGGGCGATGCGGCGCGGATCGGCCATCACCCGCCGGATCGCCGCGATCTCGAGGGATTTGCGGGTGAAGTAGATGTCGACGATGTCGTCGTCGGCGAGATCGACGACGAAGACCCCGCGATGGGGCTCCGCGCGCAGGAGGCCCTCCTGGACCAGGCGCTGGATCGCCTCGCGCACGGGGCCGCGGCTCACGCCGAACTGGCCCGCGAGCGCCATCTCGTTCAGCTGCCCGCCCGCCGGAAACTGCCCGTCGAGGATGGCCGCCCGGATCTCCGAGGTGAGCTGGCCGGCCAGCGTGCTCCGGACGACGCGGCGCAGGCCCTTCGTCCGTTCGGGCGCTTCCGGGGCATTCGACACGATGATGGCTCTTCCGCTCCACGGGTCCCGGGGACGGGCGATCCGGCCCGAGCCGTCCCGCCGAAAGCCGCCCCGCCAAGTTGCCCCGCCAAGCTGCCCCGGGCGATACAGCACGAAGCGGGGGCTCCGTCGAGCATACAGGGAGCCTGCGCCCCGGTCTCCCGGTGGAAACCCCGGCGGGGTGTCTCGCGCCGGGGAAGGCGCTCCCGGACGGAACATCGGCCTGCGGGCAGGCGATCACCCGCACCATCGCATCCCGCACCGCCCTTCTCCGGTGGTCTCCGCGGGACCTCACGACCCGACGCGGGCAGCGACCCCCGTCCGGCTCGTCACGGGCGGCTCCACCGATGGGGGCCGCCGTGCGCGTCGAGCCGGGTGGAGAGATCGAGCAGGGCGGGCGTGGCGGTGGCGACGGTGCGCACCGCACGCCGAACCTCGCTGCCCTCGGCCGGGCGGATCGCTTGGCGCCGACGGTGTCCCCGTGGACGTCGAGGGCGGCGGCGCGGGCTCCCGTAGGACTCAGATCCAAACGACGCGCTCCGGGCTGGCCCGAGGACCGGCCCGAGACGCAAGCGAGGGGACCGACGAGGACCCAGGATCCAACCCATGGGGTTCGGGGACGGCGGCGCTCCTCAATGTGCGCTGCCGGTCGCCACGAACTTGAACAGGAACACGCCCGCGATCACCCACACCACCGGCTTCACCTCCCGGAAGCGGCCGGTGAGCAGCTTGATCACCGCATAGGTGATGAAGCCGAAGGCGACGCCGTTGGCGATCGAGTAGGTGAAGGGCATCAGGAGCGCCGTCACGCAGGCCGGCAGCACCTCGGTCAGGTCGTCCCAGTCGAGATCGACCAGCTCGTGCAGCATCAGGCAGGCGACGTAGAACAGGGCCGGCGCCGTGGCGTAGGCCGGGACCGAGCCGGCGAGCGGCGCGAAGAACAGGCAGGCCAGGAACAGGACCGCCACGGTGGCGGCGGTGAGCCCGGTGCGCCCGCCCTCCTCGACGCCCGACGCGCTCTCCAGATACGCCGTGGTGCTCGACGTGCCGAGGAGCGAGCCGACGAAGATCGACGAGGAATCGGCCATCAGCGCCTTGTCGAGGCGCTCCATCTTGCCTTGCGTGAGCAGTCCCGCCCGGTTGGCGACGCCCATCAGCGTGCCGGTGGCGTCGAACAACTCGACGAGGAAGAACACCAGGATCACGTTGAGGAGCCCGCCCGACAGCGCGCCCTTGATGTCGAGGGCAAACAGCGTCGGGGCGATCGAGGGCGGCAGCGAGGCGACGCCCTGGAAGGTGTTGTCGGCGACGATGAAGCTCAACGCCGTGACGGTCAGGATGCCGGCGAGCAATGCGCCGCGCACCTTGCGCACCGACAGCACCGCGACGATCAGGAAGCCCAAGACCGCCAGCACCGCGCTCGGCTTGTGCAGGTCGCCCAGCGTCACGAAGGTCGCGGGGCTCGCCGCCACCACGCCGGCGCTCTTCAGCGCGATGATCGCCAGGAACAGCCCGATGCCGACCGTGATGGCGATGCGCATCGACCGGGGGATGCCCTCGACGATGATCCGGCGCAAGCCCGTCAGCGTGACGACCATGAAGAGCAGGCCGGAGATGAACACCGCGCCGAGCGCCGCCTGCCAGGTGTAGCCCATCTGGAGCACCACCACGTAGGCGAAGTAGGCGTTGAGCCCCATGCCCGGCGCGAGCGCGATCGGGTAGTTGGCGTAGAACGCCATCACCAGGGAGCCGATCGCCGCGACGAGGCAGGTCGCGACGAACACCGCACCCTTCGGCATCCCGGCATCGCCCAGGATGTTGGGATTGACGAAGACGATATAGGCCATCGTCAGGAAGGTGGTCAGCCCGGCGAGCAATTCCGTGCGCACGGTGGTGCCGTGGGCCGAGAGCGCGAAGGTGCGCTCCAGGAACCCGCCTCGGGAGGAACCGCCCGGCCCGGTCAGGCCGTCGTCGCGCTTCAGGTCCATCGCTTCTCCTCGCCGCTCTGGGTCGTGGTGCCGATCTGCCGGTAGATCCGGTCGGGTGCGAAGGGCGTCGCGGTCAGCCGCGCGCCGGTCGCGTCCCGGATGGCGTTGGCGAGCGCCGCCGCCACGGGGTTGAACGGGCTCTCGCTCATCGACTTGGCGCCGAGCGGCCCGATCCGGTCATGGGTGTCGGCGAAGATCACCTCGGTGCGGGGCACGTCGGCGATCGCCGGGATGTGGTAGGTGCGGAAGGTCGGGGTCGCGACCCGGCCCTCGGCGTCGATCGCCAGGTCCTCGTACAGCGCGGCGCCGAGCGCCTGGGCGACGCCGCCCTCGATCTGGCCGCGGCACTGGACCGGGTTCATCACCCGCCCGGCATCGGCGGCGTGGACGCTTCGCAGGAGGCGCACCTCTCCGGTCTCGGGCCGCACCGCGACCTGGAAGCCCTGGACGTTGAACGCCACCGAGCGCGGGCTGCCGTCGGCGTGTCCCACGGCCTCCGCGGGTCCGAGATCGGCCAGGGGTATCCGGGCCTCTCCCGCGATGACCGCATCGCCGTCGAGCCGGCAGGCGGCGGGATCGACCCCGAGCCGGGCGGCGGCGCGCGCCCGCAGCAGCGCGGCCAGGCCGTCCGCGGCGCGCCACGTCGCCTGGCCGGCGACCACGATGCCGGTGCTGCCATAGGCGCCGGTATCATGCCCGACCGCATCGGTGTCGCCCTGGCGCAGGACGATGCGGTCCGGCGTGGTGGCGAGAACCTCCGCGGCGATCTGGCCGTGCACCGTCGAGGTGCCGTTGCCGAACTCCACCGTGCCGACGCGCAAGACGTAGCGCCCGTCCTCGATCGCGATCCGCGCCTCGGCGAAGTGGCCCCGCGGCGGGATGGTGTCGATCATGGACAGCGCCATGCCGGCTCCCGTGCGCCAGCCCGGCGGCGCCGGAGGCGGGGGCACGGCCAGGGCCTCGGCGACCCGGTCGAGGCACTGGTCGAGGCCGTAGCTGCCGTACCGCACGTCGTGCGGCTCCAGGCTCGTCGAGACCATCGGGTCGCCGGGGCGGACCACGTTGCGGCGCCGCAGCTCGAACGGATCGAGGTTCAGCGCCCGGGCGAGCTCGTCCATGGCGGATTCGACCGCGAAGATGGTCTGGCTCAGCCCGTACCCGCGGAAGGCGCCGGCCGGCAGGGTGTGGGTGTGGACGGAATAGCCGTCGACCCGCTTGTTGGCGCAGCGATAGACCGCGATCACCTCGTTGCAGCCGTGGTGCAGCACGCCGCCGGCATGGTTGCCGTAGGCGCCGGTATTCGACAGCACCTGGAGGTCGATCGCCGTCAGGGTGCCGTCGGCGCGCGCGCCGAGGCGCACCCGCACCCGCATCGGGTGGCGGGTGGTGGTGGCGGTGAACTGCTCGGTGCGGGTCAGCTCCCAGCGCACCGGCCGGCCGGTGGCGAGGACGGCGAGCGCCACCAGGTCCTCGGTCAGCATCTCCTGCTTGCCCCCGAAGCCGCCGCCGACCCGGCCGCACTCGACCCGGACGTTTTCGCGCGGGAGGTCGAACAGGGCGCAGAGGGCGTCGCGGGTGAGAAACGGCACCTGGGTGCTGGAGCGGATGACGAGGCGCCCGTCGGCGTCGCGCCAGCCCATCGCCGCATGGGTCTCGAGATGGGCGTGCTGGACCCGCTGCGAGCGGTAGGTGCCCTCGTGGACCACGTCGGCCGCCGCGAGTCCCGCCGCGACGTCGCCGATCTCGCCATGCGCCTCGGCGGCGAGGTTGGGGTGGGGATGGAGCGGCGGCGCGTCCTCGCCCGTCGGCCGCGCGCCGTGGACGAGCGGCGCGCCGGGGTCGAGCGCCCGCTCGGGATCGAGGCAGGCCGGCAGCACCTCGTAATCGACCCGAAGCGCTCGGCAGCCGGCGGCGGCGGCGGCCTCCGTCTCGGCGAGCACCGCGGCGACGCGCTGGCCGACGAAGCGCAGGACGGGATCGAGCACCCGCGTGTCGCTGGCGTCGTCGGCGGGGTTCTGGTGCCGGGCGGTGGAGAACAGCCGGTCCGGCGCGTCGGCATGGGTCAGCACCCGCACGACGCCCGGCACCGCCAGCGCGGCGGCGGGATCGATGCCCACCACCCGCGCATGGGGGTGGGGCGAGCGCAGCACCTTGAGGTGGAGCGCGCCCGGCAGGTCGTGGTCGAGGGTGTAGCGGGCGCGGCCGCTGACGATCGCGGCGCTGGCCGGGGCGGGGGCGACGTGGCGGCACGGCGGCGCGGCCGGGCCGTCGCGGCCCTCGATCGCGGATGCGATCCCTTCGATCGCGGATGCGATCGACAGATAGCCGGTGCAGCGGCACAGGTTGCCCTTCAGCGCCGCCGGCAGGTCGCGGCGCTGGCCCTGGTCGAGGGCGGCGGCGGTCATCACCATGCCGGGGGTGCAGAACCCGCACTGGAACCCTTGCGCGGCGACGAAGGCCGCCTGGACCGGATGGAGCGCGTCCGGCACGCCGTCGCCGGGGGCGCAGGGGCCGGCGAGGCCCTCGACCGTGGTGACCTGCCGCTCCGCCGCCCGGAAGGCCGGCACTAGGCAGGAATGCAGCGGCTCGCCGTCGAGATGGACCGTGCAGGCGCCGCAATCGCCCGCGTCGCAGCCCTTCTTGACGCCGAACCAGCCGAGTTCCCGCAGCAGGGTGCGCAGGGATTGGCCGGGCCGGGGCGCGACCTCGTGGCTCGTCCCGTTGACCGTCAGCCTCATGGCGCCCCTCCTGCGGCGTTCCCCGCGGCCTCTCCCGCCAGCTCGGCCCGGACCTCCTCGGCGAGGAGCCCGGTGACGTGGCGGCGCCAGTCGGGCGCGCCGTGGACGTCGTCGTACCAGAGCCCGTCGGGGATCGCGGCGGCGAGCGCGTCGCGCAACGCCTCCGCCCCCGGCGGGCCGGGCAGGTCGATCCGCACCGGGCGCCGGGTCGCCGCCGTCACCGTGAGGGCGAAGGCACCCGACGGATCCAGGGTGGCGATCGCGAGCGCGCCCGAGCGGCCGTTGGGGCTGAGCGACAGGCGCCGGAAGGCCGTGCGGCGGGCGAGCGCCGCCGCCGGCAGGTCGATCCGGCGCAGGATCTCGCCGGGGCCGAGCGCCGTCTCCTGCGGCCCGAGCACGAGGTCGCGGACGGGAAGGCGCCGCTCGCCGCCCTCCGGCGTCCAGATCAGGCCGGTCCCGTCGAGGGCGACCGTCAGGGCGATCATCGGCCCGGCCGGCAGCGCCAGGCACAGGTTGCCGCCGACGGTCGCGGCGTTCCAGACCTTGAACGAGCCCAGCAGCGCCCGGCAGCACTGACCGATCAGCGGGGCGGCGCGGAACGGCGGCGGGAGCACGAGCCGGTCGAGGGCGGCGATGGTGCAGGTCGCGGCGATCCGCAAGCCCGACGCATCCACCGCCAGCGGCTCCCAGCCGAGGGAAGGCAGGTCGACCAGCCGGGCGATCCCGTCCTGCGGCTCGGAGAAGAGCCAGGTCCCCCCGGCGAGCCAGGCGTCGCCCGGCCGCCAAGGCGGCAGCATGTCCCGGGCGCGGGGCGCCACCACCTCCGTGATGCTGTCGAGGTCCATGCGGGGTTCCTGCGATCCTCCCGGGGCGCGGCCCCGGCGGGGGCCTCCCTCACCATAAGGCAAGATCCTGTCCAGCGCGGCTGCGGCGTGGCGGCGTCCGCCGCCCGGCGCCGATCCTGAGCCGGCGAACATCAATTCACGAGATCGCGTTAACTATCCGTCAGCAATCTGTTTGACTCTAACAGTTCGTTAATACATTTTTCACGCATACCGAATGACGAACAGGTCGGCGCCATGTCCACCCTCGACAAGTTTAATTTAAATTATACTGTGCCGTCGGCAACCGAGGCGACAGACATGGAAACGAGCTACCCGAACGTCATCGATGCTCACGCGTCGGCGCCGGAGGCGGCTGAACTGACGGGGTCCAGTTCGACCCAGCGGCAGGGCCGGGGCTCCGGCCGGCCGGCTCAACCGCGCGGCAAGTCAAACGGCAAATTCAACCACAAGTCTGCGGCATCCAGGCCGGTCGACGCCGACGCGATCATCAAGGCGTTCAATACCTGGGCGTTCAAGCGCGAGCAGCCCGGCAACCCCGAGCGGCTGGTGCCGGCGGTCGATGCGGCGGCGCGTGCCGGGCGTCCGGTCGAGTTCGTCCTGTACTGGGGCAAGGGCCCGCGCGCCGAGATCGCCGCGCCGGACCTCGCCTGCCTCGACTATCTCGGCCAGCTCGCCGAGCGGGTGCGCCAGGTCTACGCACCGGGCGCGATCTTCCGGCTGATCTTCACGGACACCCATGCCACGCTGAACGGCCATCCGGCCGCGGCGATGAATGCCTATTTCGACGCCATCGATGCCGCCGCCCAGGCCCGCGGCTTCGCCAGCACCCGGCTCAGCGACGTCGTCGCCTTCGCCCGGGAGATCGGCGCTGGCACCGCCGAGGAGGAGCCGTCGGGCGAGATCCTGGCCAGCCTGATCGCCTGCGCGGCCAAGTGGTACCGCGGCGAGGGCTCCACCGAGCAGGGCGCCCTCGACTACCACCGCATGAACATGGTCGAGAAGCGCGCCGTCGCGGCGGCCTTCCCGGAGGCCCTGTTCGTCACCTTCAACGGCAGCGAGTTCCGGGACCTGTTCCCGGCCACGATGCCGATCTTCTACATGTACTCCCTGCGCCGCGGCGTCGGGGTGAAGCCCTGGTTCATGGACGCCCAGCCGGACGCCCAGCCAGCCGCGCAGACGACCGCCTGACCCGGCGACGGCCTCGCCAAGCAGATTCCGAAGTGGTTGCCGGTTCGGCGCCGAAAATCTGCAACAAAACAAGAGCCTAAGCGGGCGAAGCATTGGCCTGCCAACGCAAGTCTGCTCAGAGAGCCCCGGAGAAGCCCCCATGCAGAGCGCCGCCCGCCCCCAGGCCGCGGGGCGTCCCGACGTCGCCGGGCGTCCCGCCGACAACGTCCCCCTTGGCATCGCGCTCATGATCGGCGCGACCGTGCTGCTGACCCTGTCGAACGCGTTCTCGAAGCACCTCGTCGCGCATTATCCCGTCGGCGAGGTGATGTTCCTGCGCTCGTCGATCGCCTTCGGGCTGGTCTGCGCCTTCATGCTGCCGGCCACCGGCCTGTCGGTGTTCCGCACCGCCAAGCCCCGGGCCCACGTCGCCCGCGGCCTGTCGCAGGCGATCTCGCAGACGCTGACGGTGCTGGCGCTCGGCCTGATGCCGCTCGCCGGGGTCACGGCGATCGGCTTCTCGGCGCCGCTCTTCGCCGCCGTGGTGGCGATCCTCTGGCACAAGGAGGCGTCGGACCCGGTGCGCTGGGCCGTGCTTGTGGTGGGCTTCCTCGGGGTGCTCGTGGTGACCAATCCTGGCGCCGACTCGCTCCAGGTCGGCGCCCTGTTCGCGCTCGGCAACGCCGTGATGTACGGCACCGTCACGGTGGCGGTGCGGGGCATGGCCAAGACCGAGAAGCCCGGCACCCTGCTGATCTGGCAGATGGCGGTGATGACCGCCGCGCACGCCGCGCTGCTCGCCTTCGGCTTCCGCTGGCCGAGTCTGCCCGATGCCGCCCTGTTCGGGCTCCTCGGCGCCTCGAATGTCGGCGCGCAGTATCTCTGGACCCGGGCCCTGTCCGCGGCGCCGGCCACCGCGGTGTCGCCGTTCTACTACCTGATGCTGGTCTGGGGCATGGCCCTCGGCTATCTCGCCTTCGGCGAGGTCCCGAACCTGCACCTCGTCGTCGGTGGCGTGATCGTGGTGGCGGCCGGCGCCCTGCTGCTCTGGCACGAGACCTGGCTGCGGCGGGGGCACGAGACGCGGATGCCCCGCTGGCCCGCGGGCTGGATGCGCCGGCGCGACGGCGGGCCCCTGCGCCTGTCCCGCCCCGAGGTCCATCGTCTGCACAGGCCCGCGGCACTCGGCCTGTCCCGGGATTTCGCGGCCTGAGCCGGGGGCGCTGTTCCCCACGGCGATCCTGCGGCGGACCGGCCGCCGGTTCGGCGCAGGATTGTCGCCGCCCGCCCGGACGGACGCTTCTACGGGGACTCGGCGACCCCTAAGTGACGGGTCCGCCTTCCAGCTGGCAGGGGCCGATCACGCCGCCCGCGTCGCCGCGCGCCGCTCCTCGGGGCGCCAACGGGTGATCAGGGCCTGCGCCTCCTCGGCCGGGACCGGACGGCTGAACAGGTAGCCCTGGACCTCGTCGCAGCCGAGGAGCGACAGGACGTGCTGCTGGTCGGCGGTCTCGACCCCCTCGGCGGTGGTGCGCATGCCGAGCGCCCGGGCGATGTCGATGACCGCCCGGATGATCGCCGCGTTCTGGGCCCCGGAGCCGAGGCCGGTGACGAAGCTGCGGTCGACCTTGATGCGGTCGAAGGGGAAGCTCCTCAGGTAGTTGAGCGAGGAGTAGCCGGTGCCGAAATCGTCCATGGCGATGTGGAGGCCGAGCGCCTTGAGGTCGCGCAGGATCGCCAGCGTCGCCTCGCCGCTGTCGAGCAGCATCTGCTCGGTGATCTCGAGCTCGAGGCGGTGGGCCGGCAGGCCGGTCGCCTCCAGTACGCCCCGCACCATCCCGACGAGGTCGGGGCCGGCGAACTGCACCGGCGACAGGTTCACGGCGATCTTGAGCCGGTCGGGCCAGGTCGCGGCGCGACGGCAGGCCTCGGTCAGCGACCACTCGCCGATGGCATGGATGAGGCCGCATTCCTCGGCGATCGAGATGAAGGTCGCGGGCGGCACGTTGCCCCGCGCCGGGTGGCGCCAGCGCGCCAGCGCCTCGAACCCGGCGATCTCGCCGGTCTTGAGGATCACCGAGGGCTGGTAGTGCAACTCCAGCTCGTTCCGCTCGATCGCCCGGCGCAGGTCGGCCTCGATCTGGCGCCGGTCCTCGAGCCCCACGCTCATCTGCCGGTCGTAGAACAGGAAGGTGCCGCGTTTGCCCGCCTTCACGGCGTAGAGCGCGAGGTCGGCGGCGATCAGGAGGTCGTCGGCGGTCCCGCCGTCCCCGGGCGCGACCGCGATGCCGATGCTCACGCTCGAGCGGATCTGGTGGCTGCCGATCTCGAAGGGCGCCAGGACCGCCTCGGCGATGCGCTCCGCCAGGGCCTCCAGGGCCGCCCGGTCGCCGAGGCCCGGCACCAGCAGGGCGAACTCGTCGCCGCCCAGCCGCGCCAGCACCTGGCCCGGCGCCAGGGCGGCGGCGAGCCGCTCGCCCACCGCCTGCAGCAGGTCGTCGCCGATCTTGTGGCCGAGCGTGTCGTTGACGAGCTTGAAGCGGTCGAGGTCGAGGAACATCACCGCGTAGGGCGCGGCATCGGGGAGATTGCCCCTGGCCGCCTCGGCTTCGAGGGAGGCGCGGAACACCCGGCGGTTCGGCAGGTCGGTGAGGGGATCGAGCGAGGCGAGGCGCGCGACCCGGGCCTCCGCCTCCGAGCGCTTGGCCTCGATGCGCAGGAGCTTCTCGACCGCGATCCCGACGAGCAGGGTCAGGATCGCCGCCACGATGGCGTCGATCCGCAGGGCCGATTGCGCGTCCTTGTAGATCTCGACCTCCGGTACGCTGACGCTCACCCAGAGGGGCTGGTCGCGCACCTTGCGGATCGTCACCATCCGGTGCTGGCCCTCGTCGGGCATCGCGAGGGTGAAGGTGCCCGAGCGGCCGGAACGGATCTTCTGGAAGGTCTCGGTCCGCGACAGGTCGGCGCCGACCCCGAACCCGCCGCCGACGCCGCCGCTCGAGCGCACCACGCCGTCGCTGCCGATGAGCGAGATCGCGGCCGGGCTGCCGAGGTCGATCTTGTCGTAGAACTGGGTCAGGTGGCTGGGGTTGAGCGAGGCCACCACGACGCCGCCGAACCGGCCGTCCGGCCCCAGGAAGCGGCGGCTGACCTGCACCGAGACCCGGCCGCTCGCCCGCCCGATCACCGGGCGGCTGATGTAGAGGGCGTCGTCGGGGCTCTCGACGTGGGTGCGGAAATGGTCGCGGTCGCTGAGGTCGGTCGCCGGCGGCGGCTGCGGGCCGACATTGGTCGCCCGCATCACCCCGTCGCGACCGATGATCGCCACCTGCACGATGATCTCGCTCAGGAGGTCGGTCGTGTTGACGATCGTGCCGAAATCCTCGCGGCCGGCGCGGCTCTCGATGCTGCGCCGCATGTAGAGCAGCGCCTTGTCGATCTCGCCGATCGAGCGCAGCACGTTCTCCTCGAACACCATCGCGAAGTTGTGGGTGGTGCGCTCGGAATCCTGCAGCGCGCCGCGCAGGTCGTTGACGTGCTTGGCCCCGACGCCGAGCCAGAGCAGGACGACCACGATCGTGCCGAGGATCACCGGGCCGCGGCGCTCCGCCAGGAACCTGGGAAATTGCTTGAGGTACACCGCCATCCCGGCTCGTCCAGCGCATTCGTCCGGCCGAGCATGCACGGCGAACGTTATCGAGATCTGAATACGATCGTCCTATTCCGACATTTTCGCCTGTCCGTACAAAGGCATAGCTTTTCGGAGCGAGGGCCCCGGCGCCGAACGGGCTGGATTATCCCGCGTCTCCGTCCCGTATAGCCGCGTCCATTCCGGTCCAGGGCGGCGCGGCGACCGCCCGCGGCGCGTCCTGTCGCCGGATCATCGTCGCCTCGCCAAGTCGAGGCGGGGTGTTGCAACCGATGGTAGTGGAAAGCATCATGCCTTCGTCGGCGTTGCAAGGCCGCGAGAGGGTGGATCCGGTCGCTCTGGTCTCGGCTGTTCGGTTTCGCCCCAGTCGATCGCCCGGCGCGCGAGGCCTCGCCGCGGCGTCTGCACCCGGCGATCCGCCGGTTCGACACGAGTTTTTCCCCTTCGACTTGATCGCCTGTCCCGCCGGCGGGTCCAGCGTATTCGCATGAAGAGGCGAGTGCCGATCGTCCCTGCCTCGGTCATCCGGGCGTCTCCGGCCGGTTCTGGCAAATGAACATTCGGCTGCGGGTGCGGTCGATCCCGTCGCCGGCTTCCGATCGGCACCGACGACGGACAAACCCCGGCCGCGGGATCGGGTCGGGTCTCAGGCCCGGCGGCGGCGCAACCGGCGCCAGCCGAGGACCGTGCCGCTCGTCGCGACGACGAGGCCGAGCGCCGAGAGGGCGACGATCAGCGCCAGGCGCACGGCTGGGCTCCGGGCGAGGGGGCCGGCATCGAGGGTGTGGAGCGCGTCGAACAGCCAGCGGTTCGCCCGGCCGCTGCGGTCGGTCCGCCCCAGGATCGCCCCGGTGGCGGGGTCGAGGTGGAACCAGGTCCCGGCCGGGTCGTCGAAGGCGAGGCGCAGGACCGGCAGGGTCGGGGCGCCGTGGCGGTCGTACCAGTAGGCGTCCGGCGCCTCGAGGCGAGTGACCTCCCGCAGCCGGGCCGCCGGCAGCATCGCCCGGCCGGCGGCCACGATCGCCTCCGAGGTCAGCGCGGTGCCGCAGCACGGCGTGGTGCCCCCCGGGCCGGAGGCCAGGATGACGGGGCGCCCGCCGATCCAGGCGAAATCGAGCGCGACGGTCCCGGCGGGAGCCCGCGCCAGGGCGTCGAGGCCGAGCGGGAAGACCGGCGCCGCCTGCCCGGCATAGGCCGCCCGCATGGCGGCGTCGGGGCCGCGCGGCCCGAACCAGCCGCGCGGGTTCATCGACAGCCAGCCGCTGACGAGGAAGGTGACGACGACGAGGCCGCCCGCCACCCCGGCGAGGTGGTGCCAGGCGGCCCAGCCGCGATAGGGGGTCAGCCGGCCGCGCATCAGCCGCACGAAGCCCAGCACGTAGCCGCTCACGCCCGCCGCGAGCGCGATGCCGGAGACCCACAGCACCACGTCCTGCCACAGGCCCGCCCGCGCGCGCAGCGGCGTCAGGTAGATCCAGTGCGTGACGGCACCCGGCCAGTTCCACACCCGCTCGGCCCGGGTGGTGTCGAGGGCGAGCTCGCCCGTCGCCGCCGACAGGTAGAGTTCGGTCCCGGCCGGATCGCCGAGGGCGACCACGCGGAACGGCCGCAGGGGGTCGTAGCGCGCCGTCACCGTCCACTGGTCGCGGGTCACGGTGCCGAGATCGGCGACGGCGCGCGCCGCCGGATGGATGGCGGCGAGCGCCGCCGCGTCCGCCGCCGTCAGTTCGGGCACCGGATCGCCGGTCACCGCCGACAGGGCCTGCCGACGCCCGTCGGTATCGGCGATCCAGTAGGCCGGCGCGCCGCCCCGCATCGCCAGCGTCAGCCGGGCCGGGTAATGCGCGAGGCCCGCCCGCTCCAGGGCCGCCCGAGGGGTGACCCGCACCGAGGCGAGGTCGAGCGGCGGCAGGGCGCCCAGCCGCTCGCCCTCGGTGAGGGCCGGGAAGCCGACGCACAGCATCACCAGGCCGGAGCCGAACCAGAGGAGGATCAGGAGCCCGGTGGCGATGCCGAGCCAGCGATGGCCGAGATGCAGCCACCGCTTCAGCCGCTTGACGGCCGCCTTCGCCACCCTGCCGCGCATCAGAACACGACGTGGTAGGCGAGCTCGACCGAGCGCGGCCGGCCGAGCAGCCAGGAATTGGTGTTGCCCGAGACCGCGTAGATCTGGTCGGTGAGGTTGTAGCCGCGCAGCGACAGGCGCGAGGTCGGGGTGACCTGCCAGTCGAGCGTCGCGTTCACCAGCGTGTAGGCCGGCCGCTTCACCGTGTTGGCGAAGTCGCTGAACACCGGCCCGACATCGTTGACGCCGAGCCGCGCCACCCAGCCCGGCGCGAAGGCGTAGCTGAGCCAGACGTTGGTGACCCGCTGGGGCACGTCGACCGGGACCTTGCCGGCGAACGACACCAGGCCCGCATCGGTGTTCTGCGAGAAGCTGTCGTAACGCGCCCTGAGCAGGGCGGTGTTGGCCTCGATGCGCCAGGCGTCCGAGAGCTGGTAGGCCAGCGCCACCTCGACGCCGCGGGAAGACTGGCTGCCGACCTGCGCCACCTCGGTCGGCCGGTCGGGGATCGGCGAGAGCAGGTTGTCCTTGGCGATGTGGTAGGCCGCCACCGTCCACTCGCCGCGCCCGCCGTCGAACAGGCCCTTGGCGCCGGCCTCGACCTGCTCGCCGGTGGCGAGCTGGAACTGCGCTTGCGGGACGCTGGTGGTGATGAGGCTGCCGAGCGGATCGGCGGCGGTGGCGTACTGGGCGTAGAGCGCGAAGTCCGGCACCGGGGTGTAGACGGCGCCGACCCGGAAGCTCGTCGAATCGAACGTCTTCTCGAAGCGGCTGCCGGCCAGCGGCCGGCTCACCGCCACCGTCGGGGCGTCGTAGCGCACCCCCGTCACCAGGGCGAGCTGGGGCGACAGCTCGAGCCGGTTCTCGGCGAAGACCGAGGCCTGGCGGGTCCGCGACACGATGTCGGTGCGGGTGCCCGCGACGTTGATGAAGGTGCCCGGGACCGGGTTGAACGGATCGACCGTGCTCTCGCCGCCGAACGGCGCGTTGCTGTCGCGCCGGAAGGCGATGTAGTTGACGTCGAAGCCGACGACCGTCGTGGTCTTGAAGCCGAACAGGCTGCTCCGGAGCGTCGCGTCGAGGCGGTTGCCGATCTGCTCCTCGTGGTGGAGGATCTCGATGTAGTCGCTGCGGCCGATCAGGCCGGTCGCCGGCTGGTAGGTGTATTGCTCGACGTCGCGCCAGTGCCGCTCGGTCGAGAGCCGGTAGGCGGTGTTGCGCACCGTGATGTCGGCGCTCGGGTTCCACTCGGTGCGCAGCTGCGTCCAGTTGTCGAACCAGGCGATCTGCGAATCCCGGATGTTGTAGTTGATGAAGCGCAGGCGGTCGGGCACCCGGTTGCCGACGAGCGGCGAGCCCCAGTAGCGGGTCGGCTCGTTGTAGCCGAGGTCGTGCGAGAGCGTGACGCTCAGGTCGGGCGTGACCTGCCAGGTCATCGCCGCCGAGAGGGCGAGGTTGCGGAAGTCGCCGTCGGGCTTGACCCAGCCGTCGGCCCGGTTGCCGCTGAGGTTGATCCGGTAGGCCAGGTCCTCGCCGACCGGCCCGCCGCTGTCGAGGGCGAGCCGCGCCACGCCGTCGGAACCGATCGCCGCCCGCGCCTCGCCGAGGGCGGTGAAGACCGGCTTCTTCGGCACCACGTTGATGATCCCGCCGATCGCGCCCTCGCCGTAGAGCACCGAGGCGGGCCCGCGCAGAACCTCGATCCGCTCCGCCGACCAGGTGTCGAACGGGAAGGTCACGGTGCCGACCCCGACATAGAGCCGCGTGCCGTCGTAGAGCTGCTGCACCGAGCTCGGCCCGACGAAGCCGCGGCTGGCGAAGGAGAGGTTGCCGTTGCCCGGGGCGGCGACGCTGGTGATGCCGACGGCGTTCTGGGTCACCGCCTCCTCGACGGTGTTCTGGCCCCGGGCCCGGATCGTCTCGCCGGAAATGACGTCGAGGCTCGCCGGGGTCTCGAGCGGGGTGAGGCCCAGCCGGCTGCCGGAGCGCGCGGGCGTCGCGAGGTTGAGGCCGGGAGCGGCGACCTCCCGGTTCCGCCCGCCCGCCACGTCGATGGCATCGAGGGGCAGGTCCTCGGCGCCCGCGGGCGCGGCGGCGAGGAGCGGGGCGGCGAGGACGGCGACGGGAGCGAGGCGGCGGGCGCGACGGGGAGACATGCGGGTTTCCGGAGGAGGCGTGCGCACCGTCCGTAATGGACTCATCCAAAAATGTAACGTTATAAAGTTACATTCTCGCCATCCGGTCCGTCGCCGTGACGGGACGGCGCGCAGAGGGCGCGCCGCATCAGCGGATCGGGGGAGGACGGCGGGGGACATGGCGGGACGGGACGCGGCTGTGGCACGTCACCGCGAACGACGGCGCAACGGGGACCTTTCGCCCCCGTCCCGACACCCATCAGGACACCCCGCCCGACGTGCTCGCGTGTGACCACGGCTGACGGCAGGTCTCCTGGCTCACGGGTCGTCGCCTGCCATCGTCTTCCCAGGAACCGTGTCGGGTCCCCAGTGACATGAGTGATGGAAGGCTCGCCGCTTACAGTTGCGGGGGCAGCCGCGGCTTCGGGCGAACCCTCACCGCGTTCCCTTTTGATCCCCGGAGGGAACCGTCGGCGTAAAGCTTAGCCATTCGGCAACGAAGGAGCAACCGTCGTCGACGCGCGAGCGACGCGGAAGGCGATAACGGACGGCGCGACGGACACCGCCGATGCAACCCCCGGCTTTCTCAACCACGCCGCGCGATCCCGCATCGACGCCGCCCCGCACCCCTGACATACAGAGGCCCGAACGGCTCGATCGGGCCGCGAACAAGATCTGACAAAAGCTCCCTGGGAGGATCCCCCGATGTCGTTCCGCTCTCGGGCCGCCGGTCTCGCCGGCCTCGCCCTGTCGCTCGCGCTCGGCACCTCCGCGCTGGCGCAGGATTCCAAGGCGCCGATCAAGGTCGGCGTGCTCAGCGACATGAGCGGGCCCTTCGCCGACCAGGCCGGCACCGGCTCGGTCACGGCCGCGCAGCTCGCGGTGGAGGATTTCGCCAAGGAGGCCGGCGAGCTGAAGGTCGAGGTCGTCTCGGCCGACCACCAGAACAAGCCCGATATCGGGCTCGCCACCGCCCGCCGCTGGCTCGACCAGGAGGGCGTCTCGACCATCGTCGACCTGCCGAACTCGGCGGTCGCGCTGGCGGTCGCGAACCTGATGCGCGAGCGCCACCGGGTGGCTTTGGCCTCGAGCGCGCTCACTTCCGACCTCACCGGCAAGGCCTGCGCGCCGACGACCGTGCAGTGGGTGTCCGACACCTGGGCGCAGGGTTCGGCCACCGCGCGCGCCGTCGCCGGCCGCGGCGGCAAGTCGTGGTACTTCGTCACCGTCGACTACGCGCTCGGCCACGCGCTGGAGCGCGACGCCACCGTGGCGCTGAAGGCCGTCGGCGGCACCGTGAAGGGATCGACCAAGCACCCGCTCAATGCCGGCGACTTCGCCTCGCCGCTGCTCTCGGCCCAGGGCTCGGGCGCGCAGGTGCTGGCGCTCGCCGATACCGGCGCCGACATGATCAACGCCGTGAAGCAGGCGGCGGAGTTCGGGTTGATGCCCCAGATGCGGCTCGCCGCCCTGTTCGTGCAGCTCTCCGATACCCATGCGCTGGGCCTCAAGGCGGCGCAGGGGCTCCAGCTCGCCAGCGCCTTCTACTGGGACCGCACCGACGGTACCCGCGCCTTCGCCAAGCGCTTCGCCGAGCGGATGAACGGCCGGATGCCGACCGAGAATCACGCCGGCGTCTATTCCTCGACCCTGGCCTACCTGCGGGCGGTGCGCGACGCCGGCACGATCGAGGGCGAGAAGGTCGTGGCGGCGATGCGCGAGAAGCCGATCAACGATCCGCTCTTCGGCACCGTGACCGTGCGCCAGGACGGCCGCGCCGTGCACGACGTGTTCCTGTACGAGGTGAAGAGCCCGGCCGAGAGCAAGGGCCCGTACGACTACTACAAGCTCCTCGACACCGTGCCGGGCGACCAGGCGTTCCGGCCGATGGCCGAGGGCGGCTGCCCGCTGGTGAAGTAGGCGGGACGCGCCCGACCGCCGCCTCGACTTCGGCGGGGCCCGACCCAGATCAGGGGCTCGCACCCCTGCAGGGGCGCGAGCCCCTGTCAGGCCCTGCCGAGAGTGTCCCATGTCCGACGCCGTCCTGACCCTGAACGACGGGAAGCGCATCCCCCAGCTCGGCTTCGGGGTGTGGCGGCTCGAGAACGAGGAGGCCCCGGCGATCGTCGGGGCGGCGCTCGAGGCCGGCTATCGCTCGATCGACACCGCGGCGGTCTACGGCAACGAGGCCGGGGTCGGCCGCGCCATCGCGGCCTCGGGCCTGGCGCGCGAGGAGGTCTTCGTCGCCACCAAGGTCTGGAACGACCGCCACGGCTACGACGAGACCCTGCGGGCCTGCGAGGACTCGCTCGCCCGCCTCGGCCTCGACCACGTCGACCTCTACCTCGTCCACTGGCCGGTGCCGCAGCGCGGCGCCTATCTCGACACCTGGCGCGCCCTGATGCGCCTGCGCGAGGACGGCCGTGCCCGCTCGATCGGCGTCTCGAACTTCACGATCGAGCACCTGACGCGCGTCATCGACGCCACCGGCTCGACGCCGGCGATCAACCAGGTCGAGCTGCATCCGCGCTTCCAGCAGGCCGCCCTGCGGGCCTTCCATGCCGAGGCCGGCATCGTCACCGAAGCCTGGGCGCCGCTCGGCCGCGGCGGGGTACTCGACGATCCGGCGATCCGGGCGATCGCCGAGAAGCACGGCCGCACCCCGGCCCAGGTCGTGCTGCGCTGGCAGCTCGACATCGGCAACGTCGCGATCCCGAAATCCGCGACGCCTGCCCGCATCCGCGAGAACCGCGATGTCGCGGGATTCACCCTCGACGCCGACGACCTCGCGCGGATCACGGCTCTCGACGACCCGGCGGGCCGGATGGGGCCGGACCCGGAGACCTTCGGGGCGTGAGGCCGGCTTGATCGGCGGCGCCGGGCCGGCCTAGGCTCGACCCCCGATCATCATCGAGAGACAGCCCTTTGAGCGGCCGTACGCCCCCCGAGACCCGCGCCGCGTACCGGCGCTTCGTGCCGATCACCACCCGCTGGGCCGACAACGACGTCTACGGCCACGTCAACAACGTGGTCTATTACGCGTTCTTCGATACGGCGGTGAACAGCGTGCTGATCGCCGACGGCGCTCTCGACATCGCGAAGAGCGCGGTGATCGGCCTCGTGGTCGAGACCGGTTGCCGCTACTTCCGCTCGATGGCGTTTCCCGACCGGGTGACGGCGGGAATCCGGGTCGCGCATCTCGGCACGTCGAGCGTGCGCTACGAGGTCGGGCTGTTCCGCGAGGACGAGGAGGCGGCCTCTGCCCAGGGGCACTTCGTCCACGTCTACGTCGACCGGGCGACGCAGCGCCCGGTGCCCCTGCCGGCGGAGCTGCGCCGGGTGCTGGAATCGCTCACCGCATGAGCGGCGAGACCGACCTCGCGCGGCTCCTCGCCGGGATGCGGCCGGAGCGGCGGCCGGGCAGCTACGTCTTCGTCACACTGCCGGACGGACGGGTGCCGGCGGGGCTCGACCCGGTGATGCGCTTTCGCGAGGCCGAGGGGACGACCCTGATCCTGACCGGGGACGAGGCCGCGCGGGCCGGGCTCGCCGGCGCCTTCCCGTGCGGCTGGATCACGCTCGCGGTGCATTCCTCCCTGTCGGCGGTCGGCTTCCTCGCCGCCGTGACGGAGCGCCTCGCGGAGGCCGGCATCGCCGTCAACGCGGTCTCGGCCTTCCACCACGACCACCTCTTCGTCCCGGTCGCGCGGGTGGACGAGACGATGGCGCTGCTGCGCGACCTCGCCGGGCCGTCCCGGCCCTGATGCGACCGGCGTGCTCCGGCGGTCCCCTCGGACTGCGAGCCGCCCCGGGCCTGTAGCCGCCCCGGGCCTCTGGCCCGCACGGGCCTGTGGCCCGCACGAAGGCAACATTCGTCCCTTACGGCTTGTTACCCCCTTCGGCGCCGCCCAAGCTCGCGGGCGTCGCAACCGGAGGACGTTCATCCATGCCGCCGCGCATCCCGCTCAGCTCAGGTGGCCCCGGCCCGCTCGGGCTCGTCGCCCTCGCCCTCGCGATCCTCGCCGCCGGCCTCCTCCTCGAAGGGCATCCGGTCGACGCCTCGGTCCTGCCGCGGGTCGGGGCGCCGGAGATCGTCGTTTCGCCGCTGCCGAGCCAGGAATCGATGCTCCAGGACCTGGCCGGCCGCGATTGACCGGACCCGCCGTGACCGACCTCCTCGCCGGTACCGCCGGCCCGCTCGGCTGGGTGGTGATCCTCGCCACCTTCCTCGTCGCCGGCTTCGTCAAGGGCGTGATCGGTCTCGGCCTGCCGACGGTGGCGGTGGGGCTGCTCGCCACCGTGATGAGCCCGGCCCAGGCCGCGGCGCTGCTGATCGTGCCGTCCTTCGTCACCAATCTCTGGCAGCTTCTCGCCGGCCCGCGCTTCGGGGGCCTGGCGCGCCGGCTCTGGCCGATGATGGCGGCCATCGCCGTCGGCACCGTGGCGAGCGCCGGGCTGATCGCCGGGGCACGCGGTCCGGGGCCGGCGAGCGCGCTCGGAATCGCCCTCGTCGCCTACGCGCTCACCGGGCTCGCCGGCCTGTCGCTGCGGGTGCCCGCCCGGGCCGAGCCCTGGCTGTCGCCCCTCGTCGGGCTCGCCACCGGCCTCGTCACCGGGGCGACCGGGGTCTTCGTGATCCCGGCCGTGCCCTACCTCCAGGCGCTGAACCTCGACCGGGACGGGCTGATCCAGGCGCTCGGCCTCTCCTTCACGGTCTCGACCGTGGCGCTCGCCGCCGGCCTCGCCCGGGAGGGCGCGCTGCCGCTCTCCGCCGGGGCGGCGTCCCTCGTCACCCTGGCGCCGGCGCTCCTCGGCATGGCGGCCGGGCAGTGGCTGCGCGGCCGGGTCTCGGCCCCGACCTTCCGGCGCGCCTTCCTCATCGGCCTGCTGCTCCTCGGCACTCATCTCGCCCTGCGGCCGTGGCTGTGACGCGACCGGCGGCGCCCGATGGCGTCGCAACCGGGTGCTGCTCCACGTCCCTGATCCTACGGCATGTTCCATCGACGAGCCGGAACCCGCCTCGCCGGAGGATGGTCTAATCGTCCTCGTCGTCGAGGGGACGCAGGATCTGCATCCGCCGGCCGGCCGCGTCCTCGATCGTTGTGCGGCGCATCACCAGGTAGCCGCCGTCCCGAGCATTGCGAATCCGGTCGGCGCGGGCATCGATCCAGAGATCGGTGGGGCCCTGGAGATCCGGCGGCGGGGCATACCGCACCGGCCGGGGCGCGGCGGTTCGGGGCGGTGCCCCGGCGACGCGCCGGGCCGGCGATGCCGTGGCCCCGCGCGTTGCCCGCGCGGCGATCCGCGGCGGGCCGGCGCGCCGCTGCGCGGCCAGGCGCTCCCGCCCGGCGGGACGCGCCACGGCGGCACGGGGCTTCGCGACGGTCCGGGGTTTGGCCGCGAGGTGCGGGCTTCCGGCCGTCGCCGGCGCGGCGGGTCCCGCCGCCTGCGGGAGAGCCGGCGCTTCGACGGGCTTGACCGGCGGGTCGCTCCACGGACGGGAGCCGGATCGATCCCGATCCGGACCCTGGGCCAGCACCGGCATCCCGCACAGGAGGCCGAGCACCAGGGCGAGGCCGAGGCGGCGCATCCCGTCACGCATGATCGCACCTCCGGGTCGGCGGGCGAGGCCCGCCGGGCTCCGCGGCCGAGCCCGGTCGTTCGCGTCCCGGCCGTGTCCGGGAAAGGTAGCGGGCCGAGCCGGGGCCGTCCATTGCCAGGGACTAACGAATACTGCGGTCCGGGCGCAGAAAACTGTTTCTCCGCAATCCGGGATGCGGCATTGGGTCCTTGGGAATTTGTTAACCACACTCTTCCAGGCCGCACCGCAGGCGCTATATCGCGCGCGATTGAGTGGCAGGCGATGATTCGATCGGGCCCACCGCTTGCCACCCCGAGCTCATGACCTCACCGGGACCGACACCGATGATCCAGTTCGAGACGAATGCCTCCGTTGCGGGACAGCCGGCGGCCCGCGGCGCGTCATTCGAGGCCAGGCTGCGCCGCGCCGCCGTGATGCTGACGCTGATGGTCGGCGTGCCGCTGGTCCTGGTCTGGTTCGGGCTGATCGGCTGGGGCGTGCTCTGGCTCGCCCGCAACGCGCTGGAGCTGTCGGTGAGCGCCCTCACGCTCTGACGGGGCCCCGGAACGGCGGCGGAAACAACCCGGGCCGGCGCGGCCCGCGGGTTGCAGGGACGTGGACGCGGTGCCAGGAACAGAGGGCCGCAACCGTCCGCCCGGAGGCCCGCCATGCTGTCCATCGACCTCAACTCGGACCTCGGCGAGGGTTTCGGCGATTACCGCTGCGGCGACGACGCGGCGATGCTCGATGTCGTGACCTCGGCCAACGTCGCCTGCGGCCTGCATGCGGGCGATCCCGAGATCATGGCCCGCACCTTCGCCATCGCCCGCGAGCGCGGCGTCGCGGTCGGCGCCCATCCGGGCTACCCGGACCTATGGGGCTTCGGCCGCCGGGTGCTGCCCTTCACCCCCGGCGAGGTCGAGCGGCTGGTCGCCTACCAGGTCGGCGCCGCGGCCGGGCTCGCGGCCTATGCCGGCCACCGCCTCACCTACGTCAAGGCGCATGGCGCGCTCGCCAATCTCGCGGCGGTCGAGCGCCCGGTGGCGGATGCCATCGCCAAGGCGGTCAGGGCCGTCGACCCGTCGTTGTCGCTGCTCGCCATCGCGCTGACGGCCCAGGTCGCGGCCGGGGAGGCGCAGGGCCTCGACGTGCATCAGGAGATCTTCGCCGATCGCGGCTACACCGAGGCCGGGCTCCTGATCCCCCGCAGCCAGCCCGGCGCGATGATCACCGACGAGCGCGAGGCCGCCGACCGCGTGCTCGCGATGGTGCAGGAGGGAGCGATCATCGCGGCGAGCGGCCGGCGCCTGCCGACGCCGATCCGCTCGGTCTGCGTCCACGGCGATTCCGCCCATGCGGTCGCCACCGCCCGTGCCGTGCGCGCCCGGCTCGAAGGCGCCGGCGTGCGCCTCGCCCCGTTCCGGGCCTGATCCCGATGGAGAGCCCCCGCCTCCTGGATGCCGGCGAGGCCGCCCTGGTGGCGGAGTTCGGCACCACCGTCGACCCGGCGATCCACGACCGGGTGCTCGCCCTCGACGACGCGCTCCGCGCCGCGCCGCCAGACGGTCTCACCGAGACGGTGCCGACCTACCGCTCGCTGATGATCCACTACGATCCCGTGATCCTCGACCGCGACGACCTCGCCGCCCGGGTGACGGCACTGGCGGCCGGGCCCGCCTCGGCCCGGCCCGGCGCCGCCCACTGGACCCTGCCGTGCTGCTACGACCCGGCCTGCGCCGAGGATATCGGCGCGATCGCCCAGGCGACCGGGCTCACGGTCGAGCGCGTCGCCGCGCTTCACGCGGGCGCCGCGTACCGGGTCTACATGTACGGCTTCGCCCCGGGCTTCGCCTATCTCGGCGGGCTGCCGCAGGAACTGGCGGTCTCCCGCCGCGCCACACCGCGCCCGCCGCACCCGGCCAATGCCCTGCTGATCGGCGGCGGGCTCGCGGCTGTCGGCACCTTCCCGATGCCGACCGGGTGGTACGTGATCGGGCGCACGCCCGAGCGGCTCTACGCGCCGCAGCGGCCCGAGCCGTTCCCGGTCGCGGTCGGCGACACGCTCCGGTTCGAGGCGATCGACGCCGCCACCTTCGCGGATCTCGAAAACCGCGCCGCCGCGGGCGAGATCGTCGCCCGGCGCCGGGAGGCCGCATGACTTCGCGTCTCAGCATCCTGTCGGCCGGTCCCGGGGTGACGCTTCAGGATGGCGGCCGCCACGGCTACCTGCGCTACGGCATCACCGCCGCCGGGCCGATGGATCCGCTCGCCCACGCCACCGCCAACCGGGCGCTCGGCAACCCGCTCGGGGCCACCGCGCTCGAAGTCTCCCTCGGCGGCGTCGAGGTGACGGCGGAGGGCGGACCGCTCGGGATCGCGGTCGCGGGCGGCGCCTTCCGGCTCGCCCTCGACGGCGCACCCCTGCCGCCGGCCTGCGCGCTGACGCTCCACCCCGGCCAGAGCCTCGTCGTGCGGGCGGGCCGGGTCGGGGCGTGGGCGTATCTCGCGGCGGCGGGCCGGTTCGACCTTCCTCCCACCCTCGGCTCCACCGCCACCCATACCCGCTCCGGCTTCGGCGGGCTCGACGGCCGGGCCCTGCGGGCCGGCGACCGGCTGGCGGTGCGCGACGCCCGCCCCGGCCCGACCGATCCCCACGCCCTCACGGCCCCCTGGCTCGACCGGCCGCCGGAGGAGATCCGGGTGGTGCTCGGCCCCCAGGACGATTTCTTCTCGGACGACCAGATCGCCGCCTTCCTGGCCGGGCCCTGGACGGTGACCACCAAGGGCGACCGGATGGCCTGCTTCCTCGACGGGACGCCGCTCACCCACGCCAAGGGCTACAACATCGTCTCGGACGGCATCGCCATGGGGGCGATCCAGGTGCCGGGGGAGGGCTGGCCGATCGTCCTGATGGCCGATCGCCAGTCCACCGGCGGCTATCCCAAGATCGCGACCGTGATCGGACCCGATCTCGGGCGGCTCGCGCAAGCCCAGGGCGGCACGCGGATCCGCTTCCGCGCCGTCGACCGCGCCGAGGCGGTGGCGGCGCGCCGCGCCGAGGCGCAGGCGCTCGCCGGGCCGGTGGCGATGGAGCCCTTGATCCGCACCGATTTCAGCGCCGAGTTCCTGCTCGGGCGCAACCTGATCGGCGGCGTGGTGGATGGGGACGTTATTCCTTGGGAACAAAATCTTATCAGCTTGACCGTATAACTAACCGCTTCCGCCCCAAAATCGACCAGTAGGACGGAATGTGCACGCCCCGAAACCGGATGTTCGCAGCTTCAGCGCAAGCTCAGACCGCGAACCGATCCGTTGCACGGATGAGTTGGTCGAGGATGCCAGGCTCAGTGGTAGCGTGGCCAGCACCCTCGACGATATGGAATGAAGCATCCGGCCAAGCCTTGTGCAAGAGGTAGGCGTTCTTGACTGGGCACGGCATGTCGTATCGACCGTGGACGATCGCGCCCGGTATGCCCTTCATCCGTCCCGCATCACGCAGGAGCTGCCCGTTCTCCATCCAGCAGTTGTGGACGAAGTAATGGTTCTCCAGCCGAGCAAAGGCGAGGGCGAAGTGTCCATCGGCGTAAGCTGCCGAGAAGTCCGGGTTGGGCAGGAGCGTGATGGTCTCGCCTTCCCAGATGGTCCAAGCCTTCGCGGCTTCGATCTGAACGTCCGGGTCGTTGGAGGTCAGCAGCTTCCTGTAGGCCGAGATCATGTCGTCGCGATCCGACATGGCGACCGGAGCGATGAAGCGCTCCCACTTCTCGGGGAATATCTCCGACACGCCGAACTGATAGTACCAGTCTAGTTCGGCTCGCGTCAGCGTATAGACGCCGCGCAGGATCAGTTCGCTAACCCGTTTCGGATGAGTCTGCGCGTAGGCCATGGCGAGCGTCGAACCCCACGAGCCGCCAAGCACCAGCCATCGTTCCACACCCATGTGCTGGCGCAGCCGTTCCATGTCCGCCACGAGATGCCAGGTCGTGTTGGCGTCCAAGCTGGCATAAGGGGTCGAACGACCGCATCCCCGCTGATCGAACAGAAGCACATCGTACCGACTTGGATCGAAGAGGCGCCGGTAGATGGGATTGATCCCGCCACCCGGTCCTCCGTGCAGGAACACGGCTGGCTTGCCTCCTCGAGTCCCGACACGTTCATAATAGACCATGTGCCCGTCTCCTACATCGAGCGCGCCCGACTCGTAGGGTTCGATCGGAGGATATATGGTTCGAGCTAAATCAGCCGACATTGTCGGTTTTATCCTCCTGGATTATCGTTCCGTCTGGTGCAAGCAATAAGCAAGTGGTCTGGAAATATTCATCGACAGCCTTCCGGGCGGCCAAGATGACAGGGTTTGACACTAGCCGTAGATCGGAAACCTCCGGCACAGCGCCAGGACCTCCTCCCGGATCGCCGCAAGCCCGGCCGCGTCGTGCGGCGCTGCCACCACCCGGGCGATCCAGCGGCCGACCTGCCGGAACTCGTCGGTGCCGAAGCCCCGCGCCGTGCCGGCATTCGAGGACAGGCGCAGGCCCGAGGGCGCCTCGGGCGGGCGGGTGTCGAACGGGATCTGGTTCTTGTTGACCGCGAGCCCCGCGGCCTCGAGCGCCTTGGCGGCGACGTCCCCGGTCACGCCCTGGGGCGAGAGGTCGACCAGCATCAGACCGCAATCGGTGCCGCCGGCGACGAGGCGCATCCCGGATGCCGCGACGCTCTCGGCGAGCGCCCGGGCATTGTCGAGGACCGCCTGGTTGTAGGCCCGGAACTCGGGCCGCAGCGCCTCGCCGAAGCAGGCGGCCTTGGCGGCGACGGCGTGCATCATCACCGAGCCCTGCACGCCCGGGAAGACCCCGTAGTTGATCCGGTCCGACAGCGCGGCATCGTTCCACAAGACCAGCCCGCCCCGGGCCCCGCGCAGGGACTTGTAGGTGGTCGAGGTCACGATGTGGGCGTGCGGGAACGGGTGCGGGTAGAGCCCGGTGGCGACGAGACCGGCGAAATGCGCCATGTCGACCATCAAGAGCGCTCCGACCTCGTCGGCGATGGCCCGCAAGCCCGCGAAGTCCAGCGCCCGCGCATAGGCCGAGCCGCCGGCCACGATCATCTTCGGATTGTGCGCGCGGGCGAGCGCCGCGACCGCCTCCAGTTCCACCCGCTCGCTGTCGCGCGCCACGCCGTAGCGGACGATGGTGTAGTCGCGCCCCGTCAGGGTCGCCGGGTGGCCGTGGCTGATATGGCCGCCGGCCTCGACGCCCATCGACAGGATGGTGTCGCCGAGCTTCAAGAGCCCGAGGAAGACGCCCGCATTGGCGTTCGAGCCCGAATGCGGCTGCACGTTGGCGAAACGGCAGCCGAAGAGCCGCGTCGCCCGCTCCACCGCCAGGGCCTCGATGGCGTCGGCATGCTCGGCGCCGCCGTAGTAGCGGGCGTAGGCCAGCCCCTCGACGGTCTTGTTGGTGAGGACCGAGCCCTGCGCCTCCAGCACCAGCCGCGAGACGATGTTTTCCGAGGCGATCAGCTCGATCCCGTCCCGCTGCCGGGCGAGCTCTCCCCGGATCGAGGCGGCGAGTGCGGGGTCGGCGTCGAGGCCCCGGTCGAAATAGCCGTCGTGGAGGAGGCGCATGGTCGGGGGCTCGCTCGGTATCCGTCTGGTCCCGACTGTCGGGCTTGCCGGGCCGGCCCGCAAACGGGATAAGCTTGGGCTGAGGCCAAGCTTTCCTTGGCCTCGGGATCACCCTGCCGAAGGCTTCGCGATGGACCAGGGCGGCCGGCCCTCATCCCCCTCCCTCAACGCCCTGCGGGCCTTCGAGGCCGCGGCGCGGCACGGCGGCTATGTCGGCGCGGCGCGGGAACTCCACGTCACCCCGGCGGCGATCGGCACCCAGGTGAAGGGGCTCGAGGCCTGGCTCGGCCGGCCGCTCTTCCACCGCCTGCCGAACGGCCTCGTCCTCACCCCGGAGGGGCGGGCGGCCCTGCCTGCCTTGAGCGCGGCCTTCGATGCGCTCAACGGAGCGGTGCGGGGGATGCGAACGATCGGCCGGCCGCGCAGCCTGACGCTCGCGGCTTTGCCCTGCATCGCCCAGCTCTGGCTCGCGCCCCGGCTCCCGGCGCTCCAGGCCGCCTTCGACCTCGACGTGACGATCCTCACCCGGGACGAGCAGCCGGACTACGCCCGCGACCTCGTCGATCTCGGGCTCTACGTCGCCGAGGCGGCGCCCGCCGGCTGCGCTTCCGTGGTGCTCGCCCGCGACGACCTGTATCCGGTCTGCACCCCGGCCCTGGCGGCGGGCCTGCATCACCCGGACGACCTCGCCGGGGCGACGCTGCTGCACGATTCGGTCTGGCGCGGGGACTGGCCGCGCTGGCTCGCCGCGCACGGGCCCGGGGCGCTGCGGCCGGCCCGGGAGGCGGCGTTCTCGCTCTACAGCCTCGCCCTCGACGCGGCGCTCGCCGGCAGCGGCGTCCTCATCGGCCACAGCGTGCTCGTTGCCGGCGCGCTGGCCGACGGGCGCCTCGTCGCACCGTTCGGCGACCGGGCGGTGGCGGGGCCGCCGCTGCGGCTGGTCGTGCCGGCGGGCGGGGAGGGGGCGCGGCTCGCCCCGGTGATCGGCTGGCTGTGCGGGGCGGACGGATCCGGCCGGCGCGACGCCCCGCCGGTCACATGACCTTCTCGAACCGGAACGCCTCGCCGTCGCCGGGCAGGTCGCTCTGCCCGGGCCCATGCGGGTCCGGGTGATGCGCGCCGAAGAACTCGACGATCCGGAAGCCGCAGACGTTGACATAGAAGTGGATGTTGCGCTTCTCGAAATACGGCGTGTGCGTCTCCCAAACCCGCGTCTGCGGAAAGTGCCGCTCGATCGCGAACCAGGCGCGGCGCCCCAGGCCGCGTCCATGCGCGCCGGGCGAGATGAAGAACAGGTCGAGCGCGTTGCGGTGCGTCTCGCGATCGATCGTCACCACGGCGCCGCCGACCACCCGACCCTCGTGCCGGATCCGCAGGACGACGGCGCCCGTATGCGCGAGCGTGGCGTCGAGGTCGTCGTCGGAGGGAATCGGGCCGTCCGGCAGCGCCCCGAACTCCGCCACCACGGCGATCGCGAAGGCCTCCTGCAATTCCCGCTTGAAGGCCGGAAGATCGTCGGGATGCGCGGGGGCGAGGGTCAGCGTGCCGTTCGTCATGCCCCGCTTCTAGACCATCGCGGCCTCGCCCGTCAGGACGGGGGGCAGGCGGTCCGGCTCAGGTCGCGGTCGGTCCGGTCGTGTGCTTTCCCCACCGTCGGCAGCGGCGCCTCGACGGTCGCCACCACGCCGCGCGGGCGGTACTCGACCTCGGCCGTGCCGCCGAGCTCGGAGGCGAGCACCCGCTCGATCATTCGCGAGCCGAAGCCGCGGCGGGCCGGCTCGACGACCGGCGGGCCGCCGATCTCCTCCCAGCGCAACCACAGCCGGCCCGGGTCCGAGCCGTCGACGATGTCCCAGTTGAGGATCACCCGGCCCTGCGCGTTCGAGAGCGCGCCGTACTTCACGGCGTTCGTCGCCAATTCGTGCAGGGCCATCACGAAGGCCAGGGCCAGCCGCGGCGGCAGGCGGACGGGCGGACCGCCGGTCTTGAACCGGGTGCCCTGGCCGGTACGGAACGGGCGCAGGGACTCCTCGACGATCTCGGCCAGCGTCGCGCCCTCCCAGCTCTCGCGGGTGAGCACGTCGTGGGCGGCCGAGAGCGATTGCAGGCGCGCGTTGAAAGCGAGCCGCGCCTCGGGCAGGGAGGTGGCGTGGGTCAGGGTCTGGTTGGCGATCGACTGGATCGTCGCCAGGGAGTTCTTCACCCGGTGGTTCAGCTCCTCGGCCAGCAGCGCCCGGTGCTCCTCGCCGCGCTTGCGCTCGGTCACGTCGAGGGTCACGCCCGCCATGCTGAGCGGCTCGCCGTCGGCGTCGTAGAAGGGCTGGCCGCGGATCTCGAGCCAGCGCACCTCGCCGTCCGGCGTGCGGACCCGGTACTCGATATCGTGGTCGCTCCGGTTCTCGATCGACTCGCGGATCGCCGCCTGCATCCGGTCGCGGTCCTCCGGCAGGATCGCGGCGATCAGGTCCTCGAAGGTGAACGGGTCGCCCGGCTCGCGGCCGACGTCGATCTTGAACCGGTCGGAGGCCACGAGCCGCATGCCGTCGAGGTCGAGGGTCCAGGAGCCCAGCCGCGACGCCTTGAGGATGAAGCGCAGCCGCTCCTCGCTGCGTCGCAGGGCCTGCGAGCGCCGCTCGATCTGCTGCTCCAGGGCATCGCGGTCGCGCTGCAGGCGCACCAGCCGCTCGCGCTCCAGCGTCACGTCGAACTGCGAGGCGAAGAAGTAGGTCAGCTGGCCCTCGTCGTCGAAGACCGGCGAGACGAGTAGGCGGTTCCAGAACGTTTCGCCCGACTTCTTGTAGTTCTGGAGGTCGACCTCGATCGAGACCCGGCGCTCGATCGCGTCGCGCACCCGGGCGACGTCGTCGCGGTTGGTCTCGGGCCCCTGCAGGAAGCGGCAGTTGCGGCCCATGATCTCGTCGCGGGCGTAGCCGGTGAGCTTCGAGAAGGC
Source organism: Methylobacterium sp. ap11 (assembly GCF_900110515.1). NCBI lineage: Bacteria > Pseudomonadati > Pseudomonadota > Alphaproteobacteria > Hyphomicrobiales > Methylobacteriaceae > Methylobacterium > Methylobacterium sp. ap11. The sequence goes on from NZ_FOEB01000013.1 coordinate 56,296, forward strand.
GTCGTTGACGAAGACGATCGGGTTGTCGGCCTGGTGCGGATCGGTGACCAGCATCGGCATCCGCGTCGCCCGCACGGCCGCGGCGAACGGATCGGAGCTCGCGCCGACCCGTGTCAGCTCGGCGGCGATGCGGTTCTCTTCGCGGCGGTCGGTCACGCGTCCATCGCCCCTTGTGCGTCCATCGGAAGGTGCACGCCTGCCATCATCTCATGAGCAGCCGTCCGGTTCGACGCAACGCTCCGGACCGCTGCAAAAACGCGCATCTGGAGCCATTGGTTCAATCGTGCGCGATGGAATTTCGTGGGGCACGGGCCATCGCCGGTGTCCTTCGGTCAAGTCGTCGGGGCGGTCGTGGCGCGTTCCTGATCCACCCCGCAAGTCCACCGCGCAAGTCCACCGCGCAAGTCCACCGCGCCCGGACGGCCGCGGCACCTACGGATGCGCCTCCGGAAACCCGTGCCGCGCGTGGAGAGCGTGCAGGATCGCATCCTTGTCGTCGACGAAGCGCAACGCTCCCCGGCGGCCGGTGGCGAGGGCATCCGGGGCGTCGGGGGCGAGCACCAGCACGGGCAGCCCTTGGTGCGCTTCGCCGAGCTGCGCGACGAGGGCCTCCCGCGGCCGCGGCCAGGGCAGTCGCGTCACGTCGAGGCGCCGCGCCAGGTCGGGAAAGCCCGCCAGCACCCCTTCGATCAGCGCGCAGTGCCAGCAGTAGAAGCGCCGGCCCGGCAGGGCCGGGTCGGTGAAATCGGGGGCGAGCAGGTAGAGGTGGTCGCGCATCCGGGTCGATCCTCGAGGGGCCGAGGCTCAGACGTCCTGGCGCGGCAGCATCCGGTCGAGGAGGGCGTCGCGGCGCACGATCAGGTGCCAGGCGGTGGCGAGCAGGTGCAGCGACACCAGGGCGTAGACGGCGTACTGGCCGGCGAGGTGGATCTGGTCGGCGAGGTCGGCCACCGCCTTGTTCTTCTCGATGAAGGGCGGGATCGGGAACAGGAAGAAGTACTGCGTGGTGTTGCCGGCGGCCGCCGACAGAACGAAGCCGCTCGCCGGCATCAGCAGGAACACGGCGTAGAGCAACCAGTGGTTGACCCGGCCGAGCAGGGCCAGGCCCGGCGGCACGAAGGCCTCCCGCGGGGCCGGGTGCCAGGCCCGCCACAGGATGCGCAGGGCGACGATGGCGAAGATCGTGATGCCGACCGACTTGTGCAGCTGGAAGAAGAACCCCTTCGACGGGCTCGCCGGCAGGCTCGTCGCCACCCAGGCCAACGGCAGCACCGCCAGCACGAGGGCGGCGGTGAGCCAGTGCAGGGCCTGCGCGACGGGGGTGTAGCGCGGCTGCTCGACACGAGCGATCGTCGCCGGCGCGCGGGGGAACGGGTCGAGCATCCGAACGGGTCCTCGGGGATCGCCGCCGCGGGCCTGCGGCGGTCGTCCCGTCAGGCTAGACCGCTGGCGACCCACGGTCACCCTGGAATGTCTCGAAAGTCCCCAGGCGAGAGGCGCGGCGCCTCCGGGCGTCCGGCGTCAGATCGCCGCCGCCGGGTCGCCGCCGAGGGGGTTGCCCTCGTCCTCGTTGCGGTCGTCGTCCCGGCCGCGCCGGCGACGGCGGCGGCCGCCCTCGGCGAAGGACTGGGCCAGCGCCCGGAGCGGCGCCGTCAGGCGGCGCACGTCCTCGGCCCGCTCCATGAAGCGCTCGCCGTTGCGGATCTCGCGGTCGAGCGCCGCCATGGTGCGGGCGAGCGCCGGGTCCTCGTCCTCGAGCCACACCTCGGTCACCCGGGCGAAGGCGATGACGACGCCCTGGAGCTTGACGCGGCCGAGCGGGCCCTCGGTGCTGATCCCGGCCGAGGCCAGCATGAAGCGCTGCGAGTTCAGCGCCACCTGGTTGAGGGCGGCGAGCGACAGCGGATCGCCGCGCAGCGCGAAGACGATGCGGCGGAGCGCCGGCTTGTAGGGGTCCATCGCGTCGAGGCGGCGCATCAGCACGTCGAACAGCCGCTCGCGGGTCGGCTCGTCGTCGAGGTCGTCGCTGGCGCCGTCGAGCACCTGCTTGTCGATCATCCGGGCAAAGCCCCCGAGCACCGCGCCCTTAGAGGGGTAGCATTCGCGGAACTCGGCCAGGCTCACCCCGGCCTCGCGAGCGATGTCGCCGATCTCGATGTCGTTCCAGGGCTGCTCGGCGGCGAGGCGCATCAGCACCTCGACGATCGCCTCCCGCGGCGGCAGGCGGGTGGCGTGCGGCGTGTCGCCGGCGCCGTCGTGCTCGCCGGTCGTCTTGGGGTTGCGGGCCATTGGGGGCGCTCCGATACCGTAGGCTGACGGGCGCGCGCACCAGCCGTCGGGGCCGGGCCCGCCGCCGTCACCCCCTATCTAGGGACCGCACCGCTCGACGGGCAGGGGCCCGCGGCGACGCGGCAGGGCGCGGTTGCGGTGGGCGTGTCAGCCCGCCAGTTCCTCGGCCCGGGCTTTGGCCGCCGCCACGGCGTCGCGCATCAGCGGCGCGAGGCCGTCCCCGGCCATCAGCACCCCGAGGGCCGCCGCCGTGGTGCCGCCCGGCGAGGTCACGTTCTGGCGCAGCGTTCCCGGCTCCTCGGCGCTCTGCCCGAGGAGCTCCCCCGCTCCGGCCACGGTCTGGCGGGCGAGGCGGTCCGCCACCTCCGCCGGCAGCCCGGCGGCGACGCCCGCCGCCGCCAGCGCCTCTGCGAGGAGAAACACGTAGGCCGGCCCCGAGCCCGAGACCGCCGTCACGGCGTCGATCAGGTCCTCGCTGTCGAGCCACTCGACGAGGCCGACGCCGGACAGGAGCGCGTGGGCGGTGCGGCGCTGGGCCTCGCTCGTCTCCGGCGAGGCGGCGGCGCCGGTCGCGCCGCGGCGGATGCTCGCGGGCAGGTTCGGCATCGCCCGCACCACCGCGCGGGCCCGCGGCAGGCGGTCCTTGAGGTTCGCGATCGTCTTGCCGGCCAGCACCGAGACCACCAGGGTGCCGGGTCCGGCCAGCGCCGCCACCGCGGCGGCCGCGGCGTCGAGCCCCTGCGGCTTGACCGCCAGCACCAGGGCCTCGGGCTCGCCGGGCTCGGCCGGGTTGAGCGCGACGCCGTGGCGCTCGCACAACGCCACCATGGCGGGGGCGGGATTGGGGTCGATCACGGCGGCATGCGCGCCGGGCAGCCCGTCGGCGAGCCAGCCCTCGAGCAGGGCGCCGCCCATCTTGCCGGCGCCGACGAGGACGAGCGAGGCCGGCAGCGCCGCCCGGGAGCCGGCCTCGCTCACGCCTCGCCCTCGGTCTCGAACAGCACCGCGTCCAGCGCCTCGCGGGCGGTCTTGCCGGCCCAGATCACGAACTGGAACGCCTGGAAGTAGCGCTCGCAGGCCTCGACCGCGGTCTTCAGCATCGCTTCGCACTGGCCGTTCGTCGGCTCGGCGCCGCCGGTGAGCACCAGCGAGTGGCGGAACATCACCACGTGCTCGCTGTTCCAGAGGTCGAAATGACCGACCCAGAGCTGCTCGTTGACGAGCGAGACGAGGCGCAGCACCTCGTTGCGGCGCCGGTCCGGCACCTTGAGGTCGAAGGCGGAGGCGACGTGCAGCGCCTCGACGTCCTCGATCCAGGTGAAGGCGACGTGGTACTCGGCCCATCGTCCGGCCACCGCCACCGACATCTCGTCGGTCTCAGCGCGATCGAAGATCCAGTCCCGGAGGGAGGCGAGGCGCTCGACGACATCGAGCGGGTGCTCGGCGCGGGTCAGGTCGTCGATGGTGAGCTGGGTCATGGCGATCCAAGTTTGGCTCGTCCGAGCGGGATACAGCTACGTCAGCGGACGCGGCGGGTGTCGTCGTCAAGGCAGATCGCGACCCGGGCACGGTCAGGACGTGCCGGCGATAAGCTTAAGTTCCGACTTGTCTCCCCCTGGGCGACGGCGAATCAGTGCGTGACCCACTATAGCCCGGGCGAGTCGAGGGACTCAAAGCGGAAACCCGCGGGGCCGGCGGCAGGCCGCCGGCTATCCACCGAAGCTTCCTGTGCACAAGCGCCGGGCCTCCGGCGCCTGTCGCACGGTTCCGTGGCAGCGGCCTCAGGCGGTCGCGGCGCCAGGCCCGGCAGCCTTGGCACGGGCGGTGGGCTTGTTATCGGCCGGCTTGGCCTCCAGCGCCGCGACGCGGGCGGTGAGCGCCTCGTTCTGGGCGCGCAACGACGCGACGAGATCGCGCAGAACCTCGACCTCCTCGCGGGTGGCGACGTCCATGTCCCGCAGCATCCGCTCGATCTGCGCCTTGACCACGGTCTCGGCCTCGCGGCGCACGCCCTGGGCGGCACCGGCCGCGTCGGTCATCAGGCGGGCGAAGTCGTCGAACAGGCGATTCTGCTGCATGGGAAAAGATCCTGTGAGGGCGGGTCCGGCGCCCAGCACTAGTGCATTTCCCGGCAAAAGGGGCCCCGGCCGGACGAGAAATGCGCGTGCGGGCTTCGTCCTCGCCCGGGAATGCGGCACCATGACGGAAGCGGCGCCGTGCCGGGCATCCCGGAGCCGGTGTCTCGCGACGGTATCGCCGGGGGCGGCCAGCAACACACGGATGCACTTCGATGGCTTCAAGCAAAAGCCGGACTGCGGCATAAGGCGATCCCGTGAGCACGACACCGCACATCCTGATCGTCGAGGACGATCGCGAGATCAGCACGCTGGTCGCCCGCTACCTCCGCGGCAACGATTGCCGCGTCTCCATCGCCGGCGACGGCCGCGAGATGGATCGGCTGATGGCCGATTCCCGCGTCGACCTCGTCGTGCTCGACCTGATGCTGCCGGGGGAGGACGGGCTGTCGATCTGCCGGCGCCTGCGCGCCGCCTCCGGCATCCCGATCCTGATGCTCACCGCCAAGAGCGAGGAGATCGACCGGATCGTCGGGCTCGAGATCGGGGCCGACGACTACCTCGCCAAACCCTTCAACCCGCGCGAGCTGCTCGCCCGCATCCGCGCCATCCTGCGCCGGGGCGCGGCCGCGCCGGGACGCGACGACGAGGGCGTGCGCCGCCACGCCTTCGGGGGCTTCGTCCTCGATGCGGGCCTGCGCCAGCTCCTCAACCCGGAGGGCGCGCAGGTCGCGCTCACCGGCGCCGAGTTCGACCTCCTGCACGCCATGTGCCTGCGGCCGGGCCGGGTGCTCTCCCGCGACCAGCTCCTCGACCTGACGCAGGGGCGCGCCCCCGGCCCGTTCGAGCGCAGCATCGACGTGCTGGTGAGCCGCATCCGCCAGAAGATCGAGCGCGACCCGCGCAACCCCGAGATGATCAAGACCATCCGCTCCGGCGGCTACCTGTTCACGCCCGAGGTGGTCTCGACATGACCCGGCGGGCACCGGCATGAGGCGGTGGGGGCCCGTGCCGGGCCGCATCGCCGGGCAGCTCGCCCTCCTGGTGGTGGCGGCGATCGTGGTCACCCACGTCGTCGTCACGGTCGCCTTCCTGCTGCTGCGCCCGGAGCTGCGCCGCTCCGACGAGCGGCCGAACGCGCTCGCCAACCGCCTCGTCACGGTGGTCCACATGGTGGCGGCGGCGCCGGCGGAGGACCGGACCGACGTGGTGGCGGCAGCCCGCCGCAGCGCCTCGGCCCTGCACCTGACCCTGCTGCCGTCCAACGAGCCGAACGCCCCCCCGGCCGCCAGCGCCGAGGTGCCGGAGATCACCGGCCTGCGGGCGGCCCTGGGGGCGGGCTACGGCGTCTCGGCCGAGCACATGCCCGGCGGCGCCCTGCACCTGCGCATCGCCGGGCCGGCCGGCCTGCAGCTCTCCGCCGACCTGCCGCCCCTGCCGCTGCCGCACCCGCCGCTGACGAGCGCGGTGCTGATCACCCTGGTCTTCCTCGCGCTGTCGCTCACGCTGCTGTCGATCTGGGCGACGCGGGCGCTCACCGCGCCCCTCGCCCGGCTCGCCGAGGCCGCCGAGGCCTTCGGCACCGCCACCGAGGCCCGGCCGCTGCCCCAGCACGGCCCCGAGGAGGTGCTGGCGGTGTCCCGGGCCCTCGGCCGGATGCGCGATCGGGTGCTGCGCCTCATCGACGACCGCACCCACATGCTGGCGGCGATCAGCCACGACCTGCGCACCCCGATCACCCGCCTGCGCCTGCGGGCGGAATTTCTCGACGACGAGGTCCTGCGCCGGCAGTTCCTGCGCGACCTCGACCAGATGAACGCGCTGGTCGAGGCGGCCCTGTCCTTCGTGCGCGACGGCCAGTCGCGCGAGGGCCTCGGCCTCATCGACCTCGGCTCGGTGGTGCAGACGGTCTGCGACGGCTTCGCCGATATCGGCGAGGCGGTGCGGGCCGAGGAGGTGCAGAGCGAGGATCTCCGCCCGGCCCTGGTGCGCGGCTCCTCCGGCGAATTGCAGCGGGCGCTGACCAACCTCATCGACAACGCGGTCAAGTATGCCGGCGGCGCCACCGTGCGCCTCGTCGAGGCGGGGCCCGGCCGCATCGCGGTCGAGATCCTGGACGACGGCCCGGGCATCCCGGAGGCGGAGCGCGCCCTGATGCTCCAGCCCTTCGTGCGCGGCGACCGCGCCCGCACCCTCAACGAGGCCGGCGGCTTCGGCCTCGGCTTGTCGATCGCGAGCGCCATCGCCCAGTCGCATGGCGGCACGTTCAGCCTCGAGAACCGGGAACCGCAGGGCTTGCGCGTCCGCCTCGAACTGCCCCGGGCCCCGGGCGCGCCGGTGCGCCAGGCGGCCTGACGGGACGCCCGTCCGGACGGCCCCGGTGCGTCAGCGGGCCAGTTCGCGCAAGCCCAGGCGGATCAGGGTCTTGGCCTCCATCCCGGCCGCACCCTCGCCCGCGCCCTTGAGCGCCGCGGCCACCGCCGCCGAGGCCTGGACCTGGGCGTAGCCGAGATTGACCAGCGCCGAGATCGCGTCGGCCACCGGCTGGGGCGCGGTGTTGGCCTCGACCGCTCCGCTGAGCTGGATCAGCGCCGGATCGACGGGCGAGAAGGCCGGGGCCTTGTCCTTCAGTTCGGCGACGAGGCGGGCGGCGAGCCGCGGGCCGACGCCGGGCGCGCGGGCGACCGCGCCCTTGTCGCCGGTGGCGATGGCGGTGGCGAGGTCGCCCGGCTCCATCACCGAGAGCACGCCGAGCGCGACCCGGGTGCCGACGCCCTGCACGGTCTGGAGCAGGCGGAACCACTCGCGCTCCGCATCGGCCCGAAAGCCGTAGAGGCGGATCATGTCCTCGCGCACATGGGTCTCGATCGCCAGCTCCGCCGCCTCGCCGGTGGAGGGCAGGCGCTGCAGCGTGCGGGCCGAGCAATGCACCACGTAGCCGACGCCGTGCACGTCGAGGATCACGAAATCCTCGCCGTAGGAATCCACGACGCCCTTCAGCTTGCCGATCATGCCGTCCCGTCTCTGGCGGATCGCCCGGGCGGATTGCCCTGAGCGGACCCTGGCTCGGCCCTTACCCAGCCCGGGCCGGACCCACAAGGTGGAGCGATGCGGCTCGTCGCCCCGCCGACGGCGCTTCGCCCTAACCGGCAGGTCCGGATGGCATCGACCCTCAAGGCGGGCCTACCGCTGCGAGTCGTTCGCCACTTCGGTGTTTCGTCCCGGCCAGGGGCGGACGAAACGGCACCATCGCGGATCGCCGGCCTCGGTCAAGCCCCAGGCGGCGAGGCCATGATCCGTGCATAGTAGACCACTGCCGAGATACTTTCGCCTTGAAACGATCTCAAGCGGGCCCGCGCCCGGTAGGGCGGCCGCCCTCTCTGGGTTGTTCGATGACCCAACCCAGGATTCGGGAATGGAGACGAGGATTTGGTGTAACGGCCGGTGGTGTAACCGGGATCGCGAGGAGACGCGCCACGCACGGCACGTGGCCCCGCGAGTCGGTGAAACGCGCGCCTCTCGAATCGGTCTCGATCCCCGACGCTTCCGCGATCCTGGGCGGACTCTAGCTGATCTTTAGGCTTCGGAATACGTTCCAAAAATTTGTACTTTGTCAAGATGAAGCAATGTTGTTTCTTGCAGAGATAGCCTCACGAGGCGTGCTCGGACAGGAGCCTCGAGGCGAACAATCAGGGGATTGCCGTCTACGCCGCCAATCGGCACTTCCCAGTCATGAGAATGGATCAAATCATAATGAATTCCGTCGCCCGAGATTTCGATCACGAGACTTCTCAATCGCTTGATAGCACCTGGCTCGTCAAGTCTATTGAAAACGCGAAGTTCCGTGATATCACAAGTATGTTGCAGATCTGCCTGCCACCACGGACTGCGTTCTTCCGAAGTCGAGTGGCTATACGTCCCGGTTGGATGGCCTCTCAGCACACCGGCAGCGTCAGCCTCCAGGCTGCTTGGGTCGCGGGACCATTGTGAAACGGAGCTTTGTGTCGCAGCCGCTGACTCGGCGAGGTTCGCGCCTCTCGCAGGCGGCACGACAACGATATCATGGCTGCTTTGTGCTCTCTTGTCCCAGTAATTCACAAGACTATTGTCTTCGACTGCATTGATTTCGTTCAGGATATCAATATATCGCCCATTGCGACGCACCTCTGCCCACATGACCTGCCCGGTAAAATTCCCAACAGTTCCGCGGTCGACGCGAATCTGAAAATCCTCTTCCGATCTCATACAATAATGATGAATGATCGCGACGGACATAATTTTTTCTTGACGCCCGTCTTCTGCCAGAAATGCGATCGCAGCATCGGGAAAATTGTCGTAGTAATTGATCATATTTTCATTGATGACATTAATAACCCGACCGCCGCCGGTGGCGAATTTGTACCATCCATGCCAGAAATGCTTTGCGTGGAGCGCCTCGATTTCGAGCATCTCATCACGAACAAAGGCGGTACGGAAAATATTTTTTGTATATGGGTGTATAATATTACATCTTTTGTTGTAAGATCTCAATACGCTTTTATTGGTTCTGGTCTTAAATCCGGAAGTTCCAAAATAAATCCAATTAAAGTATATTGAAAAAACATCCTCATCGTATCTGTCGGTGAATTCCTTGATTGTCGCACCTCTCAAGTTCAAAAATTCATCAATGTCAATGAATGTCGCCCATCGAGTTTGATGGCGAAAATTTTGCAAAAAATGCCGATAGATAAAGGCTTGTTGCCCAAGATAAGGATAGTGCTTGAGTGTAACGAGCGGTTTTTCGGACCTTATATATGGAAGAAGAACTGGAAATATCTCTTCGAAATCATCATCATTGGAATATAGATAAATATGATCAAACCCGAGGGAAAGATGGTACTCGACCCATTCGACGATATATGATCTCTCCCACCGCGCGCAGGCAACGACTGCATGTTCGTATTTGTAGTTCATCTTTTTCATTTGCCTTTTGAAGTCAGCCTGATCGATAGGGCATGTATGCAATCAAAATATCTGCTAATTGCAAATATATTGCCTATTTCATGGTATATTAATTGACAAAATTACCACTATATATTAGGTCGTGATTATAATTACATATATTTTTTCGTCCCCAATTAACGAAATAATGCTTATTTATTCACCAAATGCCTTTTTAGCTGCTGATTTACTAAAGCGGCTTTTCGCCGTTTAGCGTGATTTGCAGTGCCTGTAAAGGTCTAGAGCCAGATGGGGTGGCGTGCTTCTGAGACACAGCGCATCGCCGTGAGGGCATGTCTCCTTGGCAGAGGGCAGGCTTCGGTGCCATTCACGGCGATAGATGTTTTCTAATCAAGCGGCTGTTGTGGGTGAAGGTAGCGGCGCGATGCCAAGCCGAATGAAGACCGGCGGAGGAGCTGCCTGCAAGACGCGGCTCGGTGGCTGGCGCCATCGCTGACGCTTCAAAGTCTTGCTGGGGCATGTATCGCCCGGCGTGGGTTGTCACATGCTGAGTGGAGACGCAAGTCAAGTGCGTAGGTAGGTTTCTTTGCGAGTAGATAGTCTTCAGGAGAAACAACATATAGCAGAAATTTAAATATAAATGAGTGATAAAATCATAAATATATTTGATATATATGACATATTATATTGAATATTATAGAAAAAGGATTTAGATCTTATAATAAATTATATTTAATTATATCATTTGCAGCCATTAGTAAGATTGTGCAAATTATGGTCAGCCCCATAGGAGTCGTCCGCTCTGAAGTATGGCTTTGAGCCGACAGAGGACGGACGCGATGGGAACGAAGAAGCACAAGTCGGAAGAGGTGGTAAGCAGGCTGCAGTAGGCGGACGTGCTGGTCTCGTAGGGGCGGAGCGTGGCTGATGCGATCCGGGCGAGCGGCGTGACCGAGATCGCATATTATCGCTGGCGCAAGGAGCTTGGCGGGTTCAAGTCCGACCAGACTCGCCTGATGAAGGAACTGGAGACCAAGAGCCAGCAGATGCGCAGAGCGATCGCCTATTTCACGCTCGACAAACTGATCCTGCAGGAGGCCGCCGGGGGAAACTTGTGAGCCCGGCGTGCCGACGCGCCTGCATTGAGCATGTCCGGGACGTCCTTCAGGTTCCCAAGCGGCGCGCTTGTCGCGCCCTCGGGCAGCATCCCTCATTCTGAGCCTGTCGACGGGTTGATGCAGCGCAAGGTGCTGTGGGAGAGAGACGATGAGAGCCTGTTTGACCGATCGACATGCTCTATCCCACGAGCAACCTCATCCTGAGGTGTCGGCAATCGGAGATCGCACGCGATCTGTGATCGACTGACCTCGAAGGAGGGCTCCAGAAGCCTTCGAGATCACTGGATCCCTGTTTCGAGGCTTAGCGATCTTCGATCGCCCGCGATCTATGATCGCCAGCACCTCAGGATGAGGTGGAGGGTAGGATAGAAAATCCCCTCGCGATTGTGCCGTCGCAAGTCAAACAGGCTCTGAGACGGTGTTGCTGGCCAACCTGGTCGAGTTGGCGCGTCGGTATGGCCGCTACAGCTACCGCAAGATCGCCGCCTTGCTGCGGGCGGCTGGCTGGTCAACGACAAGCGGGTCGAGCGTCTGTGGCGGCAGGAGGGGCTGAAGGTGCCAGCCTGCCAGCCCAAGAAGGGCCGGTTGTGGGATGGGAATGACGCCTGTGTCCGACTGCGGCCAGGGCACCGCGAGCACGTCTGGTCCTACGACTTCGTCGAGGCGCGCACGCATGACGGCCGCAAGGTCCGCCTGCTGAACGTCATCGACGAGTTCACCCGCGCGTGCCTGGACATCCGAGTGGCGCGTGAGCTCAAGGTCCGGGACGTGATCGGTGTGCTCCCGGACTTGTTCATCATGTGCGGCGTGCCTTTGCACGGTCGCTCCGACAAGGGACCGGAGTTCATCGATCAACCCGTGCAGAAGTGGATCGCCACCGTCGGCGCAAAGACGGCTTACGTGACGCGTGGCTCACCATGGGAGGGCGGCTACATTGAGAGCTTCGACGCGATTCTGCGGGACGAATTGCTGAATTGAGCGATACTCTACTCTCTGCGGGGGCTTGGATTCTGATCGAGAGCTGGAGCAAGGCCTTACAACGGGGTTTGGCTGCACGCCACCCTGGACTCCCGCCCGCCAGCCCTGCAGGTGTTCGTCCCCGCCCTGACCGCTTGGCCGGCTGCGCTCGCCCGATCGGCATCGCCGGCCAAGCTACCCGTGGCGGAAAGGCCCACGGTCCACTAAGATTCCTCTCGGGCCACCTCGTTGGGGCTGATCTCGACCCCACCGGCTTCGACGGGTCAGCGAGACAGGCAAAGGTCGCCCCGTCGAGCGCGTCGTCGGTGAGGAGCTTCTGCTTTTTAGGCCTCTCCGCCGGTCATCGGTCTCCCATATCGGGAACATGTTCGGCATCACCGAATGAGGACGGTGTTTGATAGGATAAGGGGAGATGGCTTGCTTCCGGACGTCCTAACTCGGTTGGTTAGGCCCAAGGAACAGGCAAAGAACGTCTTCTGGGACTTTGCGCGCCGACAGGGTTTTTTCGAGCACCCTGGCGCCCCTTCCGCCTTGCCGCTCGGCTTGCGCCACAGAGGGGATTCCACTAGGAAACGAGGCAGCGGGGCGTAGCGCAGTCTGGTAGCGCATCTGGTTTGGGACCAGAGGGTCGCTGGTTCGAATCCGGCCGCCCCGACCATCCTCTCCATGGATCAGAGCCCGCGATGTCGACCGCCCGCATCTTCCGCCCTGCCAAGGATCCGAGCCAGTCCGGCCTCGCGCGGACCAAGCAGTGGACGCTGGAGTTCGACCAGACGAGCCCGCGGGAGACCGAGCCGCTGATGGGCTGGACCTCGTCCTCGGACATGCTGCAGCAGGTGCGGCTCGAGTTCGACACCAAGGACGAGGCGATCGCCTACGCCACCCGCGAGGGGATCGCCTACCGGGTCGAGGAGCCGCAGGAGCTCCTGCGCCGCGGCCTCTCCTACTCGGACAATTTCAAGTACAACCGCACGATGCCCTGGACGCACTGACGGGATCGCGCCCGGGGGCCGGTCCGGCCGCTGGCGGCGGGTCTGCGGGCCATGAATGAAGAGAGCCCGGCGCCTCGCGGCACCGGGCTCTTCTCGTGTCCGCCGCCATCCGGGTCAGCGCGGGGCGCGCTTGGCCAGGATGCGCTGCAGGGTGCGGCGGTGCATGTTGAGGCGCCGCGCCGTCTCCGAGACGTTGCGGCCGCACAGCTCGTAGACCCGCTGGATGTGCTCCCAGCGCACCCGGTCGGCCGACATCGGGTTCTCGGGCGGGTCGGCCCGCTCGCCGGGCTCGGCCATCAGGGTGCCGTGGATCTCGTCGGCGTCGGCGGGCTTCGCCAGGTAGTCGAAGGCGCCGAGCTTCACCGCGGTCACCGCGGTGGCGATGTTGCCGTAGCCGGTGAGGATCACGCCGCGGGCCTCGGGCCGGCGCTCCTTCAGGCGGGCGATCACGTCGAGGCCGTTGCCGTCGCCGAGCCGCATGTCGATCACCGCGAAGGCCGGCGGCTGCACGTCGACCGCCGAGACGCCCTCGGCCACGCTTTCCGCCACGTGGACCCGGTAGCCCCGCGCCTCCATGGCCCGGGCCAGGCGGGTCGAGAACGGCTTGTCGTCGTCGACGATCAGCAGGCTGCGATCGGCGTGGTTGAGGAGGGCATCGCCCTCCGGGATGGTGCCGGGCGCGGCCTCCGGACTGAGTGTTCCGTACTGCGTCATCAATCGACGCTCCTTCAACTTTCGATCAGCAAGTTCAGGACTTTATATAGGAACGCCGGACGCCTGCGTCAGGGGTGCGGCGCCCCCCGCACCCGGGTTTCGGAGGCCTTTGGCCTCCCTCTCGAAAATGTGACGTGCCCAACCGATCCGCACCACGGCCCCGGTCGAGGGATCGACCGCGTTGGTGAGCGACAGCTGGGCGCCCGAGCGCTCGATCAGGGTCTTGGCGATGAACAGGCCGAGGCCGAGGCCCGTTCCCCCGTCGGTGCCGATCTTCGCGGCGCTGCGGGTGCTGACATAGGGCTCGCCGACCCGCAGCAGCACGTCGGGGGCGAAGCCCGGCCCGTCGTCGCGGATCTCGAGCGTGACCCGGTCGGCGCTCCAGCGCGCCTCGATCGACACGCAGCTCTCGGCGAAGTCGATCGCGTTGTCGACGATGTTGCCCAGCCCGAACATCACCCCCGGGTTGCGCCGGCAGGCCGGCTCCGGCCCTTCGCCCTTGGTGATCACGTCGAGAACGATGCCGAGGGCGCGCTGGGGCGCCACCAGTTCCTCGACGAGGTGGCTGAGGGTGATGGTCTCGATGAAGCCACCCTGGTCGGCGTCGAGCGAGGTGAGCTTGGCGAGGATGCCGCGGCAGCGCTCGACCTGGTCGCGCAGGAGCGCCAGGTCCTCGGCGACGCTCGGGTTCGCCGAGGGGCCGAGCTGGCGGTCGAGCTCCTTGGCCACCACCGTGATGGTGGCGAGCGGCGTGCCGAGTTCGTGGGCGGCGGCCGCCGCCAGCCCGTCGAGCTGCGACAGGTGCTGCTCGCGGGCGAGGACCAGCTCGGTCGCGGCGAGCGCCCGGGCGAGCTGGCGCGCCTCCTCGGCGACCCGCCAGGCGTAGACCCCCGTGAAGGCGGTGCCGAGCAGGATCGCGGTCCAGACGCCCGAGACGTACAGGAACGGCAGCTCCAGGGTCTCGCCGGCGAACCACGGCAGCGGCCGGTAGACGAGGGCCAGCATCGTCGAGAGGCCGACGGCGAGGAGCCCCAGCGCCAGGGTGTGGGCCGGGGGCAGCGCGGTGGCGGAGATCAGCACCGGCGCCAGGAAGAGCAGCGCGAACGGGTTCTGCAGCCCGCCGGTGAGGAAGAGGAGCGCGGCGAGCTGGATGATGTCGAAGGCGAGGAGCAGCACCGCCGCATCGTCGCTGAGCCGGTGGCTCGCCGGGTAGCGGATGCGCAGCGTCAGGTTGAGCCAGGACGAGGCCGCGACGACCAGGAAGCACCAGCCGAACGGCAGGGGCAGGCCGAGGCCGAGATGGGCGCCGGCCACCGCGGCGCCCTGGCCGGCCACCGCCAGCCAGCGCAGCCGCACCAGGGTGTCGAGGCGCAGGTGGCGGGCGTCCCGCACGGGATCGGTCTGCGAGGTGTCGAACATGGCCGAGACGATAGTGCGCCGCCGACCAAAGCCCAGGGCGGGACGGCGGAAACCCTCGCGGCCGCGACGCGTTCCTTGAGGGCTGCCGCGGCCTGCCCGGCGGGCAGGTCGACGACCGGGTACGCCGGGGACGGCCGGCGCGACTGCGCCCCCCGCATCGCAAGCTTGCGGGATACCCGCGGTAGTTGGGGTAAAAAGGGCACAGTGACGGGTTTCGACCGTTTCGTTTTCCCGAGATCTTGCCCTTCAATACCGATACTCTATTGTCTGGCTCCCAGTTGGGACAGGCGTCTCCTGGCGGCGGGTGCGCGCGTCGCTGGGTCAATCGTGGACGGTGGCGTCATGGATCTCTCGTATTTCTGGTATGAAGCAGCGCACTGGATGTTGACGCCCGCCCGGGCGGCCGCCGACGCCACGCAGCTCGTGTTCAAGAACCCCGCCAACCCGATCACCTACACGTCCTACGGGCGCACGGTCTCGGCCGCCTGCGAGATGTTCGAGCGCACCACGCGGCGCTACGGCAAGCCGGCCTTCAACCTGCCCACCACCACCGTCGAGGGGCTGGTCACCGACGTGACCGAGCGGGTGGTGTGGTCGAAGCCGTTCTGCCAGGTCATCAAGTTCGACCGCGCCCTGAAGCGCCCGACGGCCCAGGCCCAGCCGAAGGTGCTGGTGGTGGCGCCGATGTCGGGCCACTACGCCACGCTGCTGCGCGGCACCGTCGAGGCGATGCTGCCCGCCCACGAGGTGATGATCACCGACTGGATCGACGCCCGCATGGTGCCGCTCGAGGCCGGCCGCTTCGACCTCGACACCTACATCGACTACCTGATCGAGATGTTCCAGGCCTTCGGCCCGGACCTGCACGTCATCGCGGTGTGCCAGCCCTCGGTGCCGGTCTTCGCCGCCGTCGCCCGGATGGAGGCCGACGGCATGCCCGGCGTGCCGACCTCGATGACCCTGATGGGCGGCCCGATCGACACCCGCCGCTCGCCCACCGCCGTGAACTGCCTCGCCGCCGAGCGCGGCTCCGAGTGGTTCAAGCGCAACTGCATCACCGTCGTGCCGCCGGGCTATCCCGGCACCTGGCGCGAGGTCTACCCGGGCTTCTTCCAGCTCTCCGGCTTCATGGGCATGAACCTCGACCGTCACCTGACGGCCCACTGGGACATGTTCAAGCACCTGGTGCGCGACGACGGCGATTCGGCCGAGAAGCACCGCGACTTCTACGACGAGTACCTGTCGGTGATGGACCTGACGGCGGAGTTCTACCTCCAGACCGTCAACACGGTGTTCGTCGAGCACGCCCTGCCGAAGGGCGAGATGCGCCACCGCGACAAGACGGTCGACCCGACGGCGATCCGCCATTGCGGCATCCTGGCGGTGGAGGGCGAGAAGGATGACATCTCGGGCGTCGGCCAGACGCTCGCCGCCCTCGACCTGACGCCGAACCTGCCCGCGGAGCGCAAGAGCTACTACCTGCAGCAGGGCGTCGGCCATTACGGCGTCTTCAACGGCTCGCGCTTCCGCGCCAACATCGCCCCGCGCATCTCCGCCTTCATGCACGAGATGCAGGGCACCGCGCAGGACGGGCAGGGGGACCTGCGCCAGGCGTCCTGAGCGGCCGGAGGCCACTCGCCCGTTTCGATCCTCGCCTCCCGGCGCCCGACGGCGCCGGGATTTTTCGTCGGGTGCCCCGATGCCGTCGTCGCCCGCCCGCTCCCTGCGCGCCTGGTTCGCCGGCCTGCTCGCGCGGGTGGGACGCGGCGCGGCCCTGGCACGCCGGGGTCCTTCCCCCTACAAGGGCGGGATGCGAGTCGCGCTCCTGCGCCGGTCGGCGCCCGAACCCTCCCACCTCACGGTCGTCCACGCCGGCACCAGCTACCCGGTCGCCCTGCGCCGCCGCGCGGCGGCCCGGCGCATCACCCTGCGGGTGTCGAGCGCCACCGGCGAGATCGTCCTGACGCTGCCCGAGCGCATCGATCTCGCCGCCGCGCAGCTTTTCGCCGAATCGCACGGCGCCTGGATCGCCGCCCGGGTGGCGAAGCTGCCCGAGCGCGTCGCCTTCCTGCCCGGCGCCGTCGTGCCGTTGCGCGGCGTGCCGCACCGCATCCTGCACTGGTCGACCACCTCGGGCGCCACCGTCGCCACCACGGCGCCGGACGGCGCCCCGGTGATCGCGGTCTCCTGCGGGGAGCCCCACGTGGCGCGGCGGGTGCGCGACTTCCTGGAGGCCGAGGCGCGGCGCGACCTGACGGAGGCGGTGGCGCGCCATGCCGGCGCGCTCGGCCGTGCGCCCCGGCGCCTGACCGTGCGCGACACCCGCAGCCGCTGGGGCTCGTGCTCGGCCGCCGGCCACCTGAACTTCTCCTGGCGCCTGATCATGGCGCCGCCTTCGGTGCTCGACTACCTCGCCGCCCACGAGGTGTCGCACCTCGCCGAGATGAACCATTCGGACCGCTTCTGGGCGATCGTCGCGCGGCTCTACCCGGGCTACGACGAGCCCGAGGCCTGGCTGAAGCGGCACGGCACCGGGCTGCACCGCTACGGCTGACGGCCCCGACGCCCGCGGGGCCTCGCGAGGTCAGCCCTTGGTGCGCACCACCACCACGCGCTCCGCCGGCCAGGTCGGGCGCGGATCGACGTGCCCCGGATAGAGCGTGCGCGGCGCGATGCTGTCGCACAGCTCGCGCTGGCGCAGGATGATCTCGCCGTTCTCGCCCCGGCGCCGGATCACGCCGCCGTCGCGGCAGAAGCCGGCGATCTCGGCCGAGCGCGACGCCCGGCGCCCGCGCGGGTTGCGGGGCACCGGCGGGTGCTCCACCGTCAGCGTGGCGTCCCGGTTGAGCGAACGCTCGACATAGGTGGTCTCGTCGACCGGTAGCGGCTCGGCCGCCGCGGCTCCGGAGGCCAGCGCCGCGGCACCGGAGGCCAGGACCAGGAGGGCGAGGGAGGTGGCGGGAAGTCTCATCGGGGCGGCATCTCGCTGGGAAGGGGAGAGCGGGCGGGGTACGGGGAACGGGGCTCCTCGTGCTCCCGCTCCGTATGGGCGGGAACCGTGCGAAACCCCTAACGGCCGGAGAGCGCCGGGGGCATCGCCGCCCACGATAAAGCTAAGCCTGCTCGCGTGCACGGGTTCCGTCCGCCGGGCCCGGATCGGCGCCTCGGCTTGACAGCATCCTTGCCCCGTGGTCGGAACGCCCCCGGACCGGCGCGTGGCCGGGGCAGCGGAGCGGTGAGCGGCGTGGGAGACAGCGTGCGACGGATCGGACGCCGGGTGCGGGCCGCCGCCCTCGGGCTCGCCCTCGGTGCGGGCCTCGGCCTGCCGGCCGGCGGCGCCCTGGCGCAGGGCGCGGTCAAGCAGACCTTCGACGACTGGCAGCTGCGCTGCGAGACGCCCGCCGGCGCCAAGGCCGAGCAATGCGCCCTGGTGCAGTACGTCGCCGCCGAGGACCGGCCGAACCTGTCCCTGGTGGTCATCGTGCTGAAGACCGCCGACAACCGCGGCACGCTGCTGCGGGTGGTGGCGCCGCTCGGCGTGCTGCTGCCCTCGGGCCTCGGCCTCAAGGTCGACCAGGCGGAGATCGGCCGCACCTCGTTCGTGCGCTGCCTCTCCACCGGCTGCGTCGCCGAGGTGGTGATGGACGACAAGCTCATCACCCAGCTCAAGACCGGCCAGCAGGCCACCTTCATCGTCTTCCAGACGCCCGAGGAAGGGGTCGGCATTCCCCTGTCCCTCAAGGGGTTCAAGGACGGCTTCGACAGCCTGAAGTGATCGACGATCGGGAGAGGACCGTGACGGCTCGTTGTCTCCGCACACTCCGCCCCGGCGCGCTGGGTCTCGGCACGCTGGGCCTCGGCACCCTGGGCCTCGCCTTGGCGCTGGGGACGCTCGCCGCCCCGGCGCGGGCCCAGACCGCCGCGCCGCAGGAGGAGGGCAACCCCTTCGTCAACATCTTCAAGTATGGCAGCACCACGAAGCCGCCGGAAGCTCCGCCGAGCCTCGACGACGTCTACTGCCCGACCATCGACGTCACCGAGGGCGGCTCCTCGCTCCAGACCCTCGCCGGCGGCACGGTGCGCACGCAGATCCGCCTGGGCCAGCTCAGCCGCGCCTGCCGGCCGGGACCGAACGGCGGCACGGTCGTCTCGGTCGGCGTCCAGGGCGTCGTCCTGCTCGGCCCCGGCGGCGCCCCGGGCCGCTTCAACGCGCCCGTCACCATCACGGTGAAGAACGGCACCCAGATTCTCGCCCGGCGCACCCACCAGGGCGCCGTGACGATTCCCGCGGGCCAGGCCAGCGGCACCTTCACGGTGGTGGAGGACGGCATCGTCGTGCCGGCCGCCCTGGCGAAGGACTTCGACATCGAGGTCGGCCTCGGCGGCGTGGCCAAGCCGGCCCGGGCGCCGCGGCGCAAGCCCGCCGCGACGCCGCCGGCCGACGGTTGACCGCCCGGGTGGCATCCGATTCCTGCCGCCTCGTTCCCCATCCGGACCCGGACTTCACCCGCGCGCTGATCCCCGGGCGGCCGGCGGCCGGGCGCTGGCTTTCCCTCGACATCGCCCTCGACCGTTTCGCCGACCCGGTCCGCCCGCTCCTGCGCTTCGCGCGCGCCGATGGCGGCCACGAGGATGCGCTGCTGCCGGGCGCGGTGCTGGGGCGCGCCACCTGGCTCGGCCCGGTGCCGCCCGGCACGACCGCCATCCTGCTCGCCGCCCCGGCGGAGGGTTTCCGGGTCGCGGCGCGGCTCCTGTCCCGCCCCGCCATGCTGGCGCTCTGCGCCCGTCGGCGCCCGGACAAGCTGCCGGTCGCGCTCTACCAGTGGCTGCGCCGCGACGCGCGCCGCCTGCGCAACACCCTGCGCATCGCCGCCGGGGTGATGCCGATCGACCGCTACCCGGCCTGGAGGGCGGCCCGCACCCGGCCGGCCGAGCCCGGCTTCGACCGGCCGCCGTCCGGTCCGCTGCCCCGCCTCGGCCTGATCCTGGAGGCGGCACCCGAGGAGGCGCCGGCGGTGCGCCGCACGCTCGCCGCGCTCATGGCCCAGGATCACCGCGACTGGTGCCTCGCCCTGCGCTGGCGCGGCCCGTCGCCCGCCGGAATGCCCACCGATCCGCGGATCTCCGGCGATGTCCTGCCGGCGGGCCTCCCGGTCGGTCACCTGCGGCCCGGCGACGAGCTGGTGCCCGACGCGCTGACCCATCTCGCTGCGGCCTTCGCCGGCGAGGCGCCGGCCGACCTCGCCTATGCCGACAGCGAGACCGAGACGCCCGGCGGCCCGCGCCCGGCCCTCAAGCCGGGCTGGAGCCCGGACCTCGCCCTGACGACGCTCTATCCGGGCCGCCCGCTCCTGGTCGCCGCCGGTCTCGCGGCGCGCAGCGGCTGGAGGCCGGACGAGGGCGCCCGCGCGCTCCTCCTCGCCGCGACGCTGGCGGGGCCCGAGCGGGTCCGCCGCATCCCCCGCATCCTCTGCCGCACGGTGCCGGACGCGCCGGACCCCGACGGCCACGCCGCCGACCTCGCGCGGGCGCTGCACCGGGCGGGTGCCCCGGCGGTCGTGGCGCGCCGGGGCGACGTCCTCGACCTCGACTGGCCCTTGCCCGAGCCCGCCCCCCTGGTCTCGGTGATCGTGCCGACCCGCGATCGGCCGGACCTGCTGCGCGTCGCGGTCCGGGGCGTCCTGCATGACACGGACTATCCGGCGATCGAGCTCGTCATCGTCGACAACGGCTCGACCGATCCGGCGGTGGCGGCGCTCTACGCCGAATGGGCGGCGGACCCCCGGGTGCGCCGCCTCGACCGGCCGGGTCCGTTCAACTTCTCGCGCCTCGTCAACGACGGCGCCGCCGCCAGCCGCGGCGCGGTCCTGGTGCTCCTCAACAACGACGTCGAGGTGCTGCATCCCGATTGGCTCTCCGCGATGGTGCGCCAGGCCCTGCGGCCCGGGGTCGGCGCCGTCGGCGCCAAGCTCCTGTTCGGCAGCGGCCGGATCCAGCATGCCGGCGTGGTGGTCGGGCTCGGCGGCCGGGCCGGGCACATCCTGCGCAACCGTCCGGCCGACACGCCGGGCCACCTGCGCCGCCTCACCGTGGCGCACGAGGTGGCGGGCGTGACCGCCGCCTGCCTGGCAGTGGCGCGCGACAGGTTCGAGGCGGTCGGCGGCCTCGACGCCGAAGCCTTCCCGATCGACTTCAACGACATCGATCTCTGCCTGCGCCTCGGGGCGCGGGGCTGGACGTCGATCTGGACCCCGCGGGCGGCGCTCGCCCACCACGAATCGGTCAGCCGCGGCCCGAGCGTCGGCCCGGCCCGGGCCCGGTTCGAGGCCGAGGGCGACCGGTTCGCGGCCCGCTGGCGGGCGGTGATCCGCGACGACCCGTACTATCACCCGGCCTTCTCGGTCACGACCTTCGGGGAGGAACTGGAATGAGGCTCCCGCCTCATCCGGCCTTCGACATCCTGCGCTTCGCGCAGGGCGAGCCCGGGCCCGCCCGGCGCTGGCTCGTCCGGCTGCTCCTGGCGCTGAAGCGCCCGGGCGAGGCCCGGGACGTCGCCCGCGCGCTCCTCGCGGGCAAGCGCGTGCGGGCCCGCGACCGGGCGGCGATCCTCTGGGGCAGCCGCCACACCCTCCGGCCGCTGCCGCCGCTCCCGCCGGACGGGGACGAGGCGAGCCTGGATCTGCGCGTCGCGACCCCGGCCGAGATCCTGTCGGGCGGCGCCGGCACCGCCGCCCTCGTCGTGCTGACGGCACCGGGCCACCGGCTCGTGCCGGGCGCCACCACCGCGATCGCCGAGGCGTTCGCGGCCGATCCCGGCCTCTTTGCTCTCTACGGCGACGCGGTGGTCCTCGGGGCCGGGGGCGAGCCCCGGTTGCCGGTGCTGCGCCCGGCCTTCGATCTCGACTACCTGCTCGCCGCCGACTATGTCGGCCCGGTGGTCGCGGTCCGCCGGACGGCCCTGGACCGCCTCCGGCTCGATCCCTCGCTCCCGGGCGCCGAGGCCGCCGACCTGCTGCTGCGGCTCGCGGCCGAGGACCCGTCCGCCATCCGCCACCTTCCGCGCCTCCTCTCGACCTGGTCGCCCGCTGCGGCCCCCCCGCCCGAGGGCTGGGCGTCGTCGCGCCGGGCGCTGGCCGAGCGCCATCTCGCGGGCGCCGGCCGGGTCGAGGCCGCGGGCGGTCTCCTGACCCTGCGCCGCGACCTGCCCGCGCCGCCGCTCGCCAGCCTCGTCATTCCGACCCGCGACCGGGTGGAACTGCTGCGAGCCTGCATCGAGAGCATCCGGGCCCACACCGACTGGCCGTCCCTCGAGATCATCGTCTGCGACAACGACAGCCGCCACCCGCGCACGCTCGCCTATCTCCAGCGGCTCGCCGGGGAGGGGGTCAGGGTGCTGCCCTGTCCGGGCCCGTTCAACTTCGCGGCGATGAACAACCGGGCCGCCGCCGAGGCCAACGGCGCGCTCCTGGTCTTCGTCAACAACGACGTGGTGGCGCATCGCCCCGACTGGCTGCGGCGGATGGCCGAGGAGGCCCTGCGGCCGGAGGTCGGTGCGGTGGGCGCGAAGCTCCTCGACGTGCGGGAGCGGATCCAGCACGGCGGCATCGTGCTCGGCACCGGCGGCCTCGTCACCCATGCGCACCGCCATTTTTCCGGGACGGCGCCAGGCTACCTCGCCTCGCTCCGGGTCACGCACCGGGTCTCGGCGGTCACGGCGGCCTGCCTCGCGGTGGAGGCCGAGAAATTCCGGGCGGTCGGCGGCTTCGACGAGGCGGCCTTCGCGGTCGACTTCAACGACGTCGACCTCTGCCTGCGCCTCGACGCGGCCGGCTACCGGACCCTGATGGTGCCGGGCGCGGTGCTCCACCACCACGAGGCGGCGAGCCGGCGCTGGAATCCGGAGGCCCGCCTCCGCCACGAGGCCGAGGTGGCGGCGCTGCGGGCGCGCTGGGGGGAGCGGCTCGCCGCCGATCCCTGGTACCACCCGGGCTTCGATCCGCGGGCGGGGACGTATGTGCGGCTACGCGAGTGGGCGGGGGCGACATCGCGGTGAGGCCGGCCCCGGCCGGATCGATCCGGGACGAGGCGAGATTTCCCACCTCTCCGTGGGCGGCAAAGGAGATGACGCGGGAAGTCCCCCTCTCCCCGCGGGCGGGGAGAGGGCCGAACCTCTGTTCAGGAGGTGAGGCGAGCTGCGAACCGCAGGTTCGCCGCGAGGGTGAGGGGGTGTTTCCGGAGGAGCCTCACCCGTCGGCACCCCCTCACCCTCGCTTCGGCTTTCGCCTGCGCTTGTTTCATCGACAACGAGGTCGATGAAACCCTCTCCCCGCCCGGCGGGGAGAGGGGACGGCCCGTGTCTCGTGTCCCCGAACGGCCCCGCCCCGTGCGACAGGCGGGCACCTGATCCCGACTCCGTCATCGAAATCGCCTGCCGCCCAAACGGCGACGGGGCCGCTCCCTTTCGGAAGCGACCCCGTCACATCGGACCGGACGGTCGTGGAGGCGCCTACTGCACCAGGCGCGGCCCCCCGGTCTGCACCTTCTCGTTCTCGCCCAGGATGCCGAGGCGGCGGGCCACCTCGGAATAGGCCTCGATCAGGCCGCCGAGGTCCTTGCGGAAGCGATCCTTGTCGAGCTTGTCCTGGCTCTTGATGTCCCAGAGCCGGCAGGAATCCGGGGAGATCTCGTCGGCGACGACGATGCGCATCATGTCGCCTTCCCAGAGCCGGCCGGTCTCCATCTTGAAGTCGACGAGGCGGATGCCGACGCCGAGGAAGAGACCCGACATGAAGTCGTTGACCCGGATGGCCAGCGCCATGATGTCGTCGATCTCCTGCGGGGTCGCCCAGCCGAAGGCCGTGATGTGCTCCTCCGACACCATCGGGTCGTTGAGCTGGTCGTTCTTGTAGTAGAACTCGATGATCGAGCGCGGGAGCTGGGTGCCCTCCTCCAGGCCCAGCCGGGTCGCCAGCGAGCCGGCCGCCACGTTGCGCACCACCACCTCGAGCGGGATGATCTCGACCTCGCGGATCAGCTGCTCGCGCATGTTCAGCCGACGGATGAAGTGCGTCGGCACGCCGATGTCGTTGAGGTGCTGGAACACGAACTCGGAGATCCGGTTGTTCAGCACGCCCTTGCCGTCGATCACCTCGTGCTTCTTGGCGTTGAAGGCGGTCGCGTCGTCCTTGAAATGCTGGATGAGCGTGCCGGGCTCGGGACCCTCG
This sequence comes from Methylobacterium sp. ap11, assembly GCF_900110515.1. Taxonomy (NCBI): domain Bacteria; kingdom Pseudomonadati; phylum Pseudomonadota; class Alphaproteobacteria; order Hyphomicrobiales; family Methylobacteriaceae; genus Methylobacterium; species Methylobacterium sp. ap11. The sequence goes on from NZ_FOEB01000013.1 coordinate 80,046, forward strand.
TAGAGGACCTTCGCCTTGCCCTCGTAGATGCGACGGCGGCGGTTCATAGGCGTGTACCGTGGTTTGAGGAAGTCCATGGGGCCGAGGCTCCTGACGACGTGTGGGACCCGCGGCGCGGCGACCTCTCAGGAGAAGGTCGGGCCGGGGGATGCGTCGAGCGGGGGCGTCCCGGCGGCCGGCGGTAAAATACCCGAACCGCGAAGGCAGCACAACGCGTTGGCCGGAGCGCCCGGGAGGCGCCCGGCCGCCGCTGCGATGGATGGCGGTCGTTGGTCGCGACGATATGCGCACGGCGCTGCCCCGATGCAAGCGTGGCCGGAGGGGGCGGCATGTCGCGGGCGCGGGCGCCGTGCCTCGACGCCGCCGCCCGGCCTGACCTAAGCTCGCCCCCGCGGGCCGCGGCGAACGCGCGGCCGGCCAACCAGACCGGGAGGGACCACGATGGCGGAACGGGGTGGAGCGGTGGCCGCGCTGGCGGCGCGATTCCGCGAGGGCAAGCCGCTGATCACGGCCTGGTGCGGGATTCCCGAGCCCCTCGTGGCGGGGCTGCTCGCGGCCGAGGCGTTCGACGCCGTCACCCTCGACATGCAGCACGGCGCGCACGACTTCGACAGCATCAACCGCACGATCGCCCTGGTGGCGGCCCGCGGCAAGCCGACCCTGGCGCGGGTGCCGGTCGGCGGCTTCGCGACCGTGTCGCGGCTCCTCGATGCCGGGGTCTCGGGCGTCATCGCCCCGATGGTCAACACCGTCGAGGATGCGCGCCGCTTCGCAGGCCTCGCCAAGTACCCGCCGATGGGCGAGCGCAGCTGGGGGCCGAACCCGGCGCTGGCGCTCTCGGGCCTGGCGCCCGAGACCTACCTGCGCGAGGCCAACGGGATCTGCCAGACCCTCGCGATGATCGAGACCCGGGAGGCGCTCGCCGCCCTCGACGACATCCTGGCGGTGGACGGGATCGACGGCATCTTCATCGGCCCCTCCGATCTCTCGATCGCGCTGTCGAACGGCGCCGGCCTCGATCCGGACGGCACGGCGGTGCGCGACGCGCTCAAGCACGCCATGGCGCGCACCCGGGCGGCGGGCAAGCGGATCGGCATCTACGCCCTCTCGGCCGCCCGCACCCGCGAGCTGATCGCCGAGGGCTTCGACCTGATCGCGCTCACGGGCGATTCCGCCCTGCTGCGGGCCGGCGCCCAGGCGGCGCTCAAGGAGGCGCGGGGCTAACCGCGCCGCGCGGCTCGCGCGAAGCCCGCGGCGATGAACTGCCCGGCATGGTGCAGGGCGCCGTCGTCGATGCCGTGACCGATCCCGGCGGAGAGGTGCCACTCCGCCGGCACGTCGGCGGCGGCGAGCGCTTCCGCCGACAGAAACAGCGCGTCGACCGGGATCACCTCGTCCTGGTCGCCGTGGGCGAGCAGCACCGGCGGCACCGCGGTGACCGCCGGCGCCAGGCTCTCTGGGCCCTTGCCCTCTTCCATGACCAGCATGCCGGACAGGCCGACCACCGCCGCCACCGGGGCAGGACGGCGCAGGGCGACGTGCAGCGCCATCATGCAGCCCTGGCTGAAGCCGACCAGCGCGAGCTGATGCGGCCCGAGGCCGTGCGCCGCGAGCTCCGCGTCCAGGAAGGCGTCGAGCGTCGGCCCGGCCCGGTTCACGCCGCGCCAGCGCTCCTGAGGGTCGCGGAAGGTGAGCGAGAACCATTGCCGCCCGAAGCCCTGGATGCAGGGCTCGGGCGCGTGCGGCGCCACGAAGGCGGCGTCGGGCAGGAGCGGCTGCCATTCCTGCGCGAGGTCGATCAGGTCGTTGCCGTCGGCGCCGAAGCCGTGCAGCAGCACGACGAGCTGGCGCGGCGCGGCGCCGGAACGGGGCATCAGGCGCGGGCCGGTGAGGATCGGCATCGGGGATGGGCTCCGGTCGGTCAGAGGAAGAAAGGCGTGTCGCGCTCCGTCACGAAGACAGGGGGCGCCGTCGCGCGCCTTCAGGGAGACAACGGCGCGCCGTCGCGCGCCTTGGCCACGCGGTAATAGGCCCACAGGACCTTGGCGGCGACCCCGCGCCACGGGCGCCAGGCGTCGGCACGGCGCGTCAGCGCGGCGGCGCTCGGCCGGGTCTCCAGCCCGTCGGCGAGGCGCACGGCCTCCTGGAGGGCGAGGTCGCCGGTCGGGAAGGCGTCCGGGTGGCCGAGGCAGAACAGCAGGTAGACGTCCGCCGTCCACGGGCCGATGCCGTGCACCGCTACCATCAGCCGGTGGGCCTCGTCCGCCGGCAGCGCGTGCAGGGTGTCGAGCGGCAGCGTGCCGTCGAGGATTGCCGCGGCGGCGGCCCGCAAGGTGCGGATCTTCGGCGCCGAGAGGCCGGCCTCGCGCAACAGGCCGTCCGGCGCGGCCGCCAGGGCCTGCGGCGTCAGGTCCGGCAGGCGGGCGATGAGCCGGCCCCAGATCGCCGCGGCGCTCGCCGTCGAGATCTGCTGGCCCACCACGATGCCGGCCAGGCCCGCAAAGCCCGGCGGGCGCTTGCGCAGGACCGGTGCCGCGCCCTCCGCGGCGAGCCGCGCCATCACCGGGTCGAGGGCGGCGAGCGCCGCCACGCCCTCGCGCAGCACCGCCTCGGAATCGAGGAGCGGCCCGGTGACGCCGGCGGCGTCCGGGCTTATGGCTGGGAAAGTCCTCGTCGTCCGCATCCCGCCGTGTCGCCTCCCCGCCTGCGCTTCGCCCCGAGCCCGAACGGGCGCCTGCATCTCGGCCACGCCTATTCGGCGCTTCTCAACGCGGAGATGGCCCGGGCGCTGCACGGCACGCTGCTCCTGCGCATCGAGGACATCGATCCCCAGCGCTGCCGGCCGGAGCTGACCGAGGCGATCCTCGCCGATCTCGCCTGGCTCGGCCTGGGCTTTCCGGAGCCGGTCTGGCGCCAGTCCGCCCGGATGTCCACCTACCGCGCCGCGCTCGAGGCGTTGCGCGCGCGGGGCCTCGTCCATCCCTGCACCTGCACCCGCCGGGAGATCCAGGCCGCCGCCGGCAGCCTGCGCGACCCCGACGGGGCGCCGCTCTATCCGGGCACCTGCCGGGACGGGCCGGTCCCCGACGGCCCCCATGCCTGGCGCCTCGACATGGCGCGGGCGCTGGCCCTCTGCCCGGGCCCCTTCGCCTACACGGCCTTCGCGCCGGGGGAGCCGGAGACGGTTCGGATCGCCGATCCCGCCCGCTGGGGCGACGCGGTCGTCGCCCGCAAGGACGTGCCGACGAGCTACCACCTCGCTGTAGTCCTCGACGATGCCGCGCAGGGGATCACCCACGTCGTGCGCGGCCGGGACCTCGAAGCCGCCACCGACCTCCACGTCCTGCTGCAGCGGCTCTTCGGCCTGCCGACCCCGCGCTACCACCATCACGACCTCATCCGCGACGAGGCCGGCGACAAGCTGTCGAAGAGCCTGCGCTCGGAGGCGCTGGCGGCGTTGCGCGAGCGGGGGGTGAGCGCGGGCGAGGTGCGGGCGCGGCTCGGCTTCGGCGAGGCGCCGTCCCACGGGTGAGCCGGGGAGCGAGGGGCGCCGCCGGCTTTCTGCGAGGACGGATCGGTTCCCACCTTGGAAGCGCTTGCGGCCTCCCACGGCGCGTACGATCCTGCCGCCCAAACGGGAGGCACGCCCCTTGTCGCTCAGCTTCGGTATCCTCGTCTTCCCGCAGGTCCAGCAGCTCGACCTGACCGGGCCCTACGAGGTCTTCGCCTCGGTGCCCGACAGCGCCGTCCACCTGATCTGGAAGGACGGCGAGCCGGTGCGCTCGGCCACCGGCATCCCGTTCGTGCCGACCGCGACCTTCGCGACCTGTCCGCCCCTCGACGTGCTCTGCATCCCGGGCGGGGCCGGGGTGAACCCGCTTCTCGAGGACGAGGCGGTGCTGGATTTCGTGCGGGCCCGCGCCCGCGAGGTCCGCTACCTCACCTCGGTCTGCACCGGCGCGCTGGTGCTCGGCGCGGCCGGGCTGCTGACGGGCAAGCGCGCGACGACCCACTGGTACGCGCACGACTTCCTCGCCCGCTTCGGCGCCGTGCCGGTGCAGGACCGGGTGGTGCGGGACGGCACCCTGATCACCGCCGGCGGCGTGACCTCGGGCATCGATTTCGGGCTCGCGGTGGTGGCCGAACTGCTCGGCCGCGAGGAGGCCGAGACGGTGCAGCTCACGCTGGAATACGCGCCGGCCCCGCCCTTCGGCGCCGGCACCCCGGCGGAGGCGCCCCCCGCGGTGCTGGAGCGGGCGAGGAAGCGGCTCTGCGGTTCCCGGGCGGCCCGGGAGGCGATCATCGGGCGGATCACCTGAGCCCGCGAAGGCGCAGGGTCAGCGCATCGCCTCGCGCTGCGCCAGGGTGGTGGGCGCGCCGGATTTCTGGATCAGCCCGTCGATCTGGTCGCGCTGGCGCCGGAACTCGGCGAGCAGCCGACCGTCGAGCTCGCGGCCGCGGGGCACCCGGATCTTCATCGGGTCGACGAAGTGGCCGTTGATGATGACTTCGTAGTGCAGGTGGGCGCCGGTCGAGAGGCCGGTCGAGCCGACATAGCCGATGATCTGGCCCTGGCGCGCCTTGGTGCCGGTGCTGACGCCGCGGCCGAACCGGGACATGTGGTTGTAGGTGGTGACGTAGCCGTTGGCGTGCTGGATCTCGACCCGGCGGCCGTAGCCCGAATCCCAGTCGGCCTTGATGACCGTGCCGTTGCCGGCCGCGAAGATCGGGGTGCCGATGCGGATCGACCAGTCGACGCCGGTATGGAGCTTGGCGTAGCCGAGCACCGGGTGGCGGCGGTAGCCGAAGCCCGAGCTCATGTTGCCGTCGGCCACCGGCTTGCGCAGCAGGAACTTCTTCAGCGACCGACCGGCCTCGTCGAGGTAGTCGACGCTGCCGTCGTCCGGCGACTGGAACCGATAGATCCGCCGCGCCTCGCCGCCGAGGTTGAGCGCCGCGAACAGGATGTCAGGCCGCTCGGCCGAGCCGCCGGCCTCCTCGTCGTAGGTGTAGAACAGCTCGATCCCGTCGCCGGGGGCGACGCGGCGCTGGAAGTCGACGTCGTAGCCGAAGATCCGCACCAGGTCCTCGACGGTCGAGCGCGGCAGGTCGTAGCGCGCCGCCGTCTCGTAGAGGCTGGCATAGAGGCGCGCGCCCGTGCCCTCCTCGTCGTCCTCGGCCTCGGGCTTGGCGGCGGGCTTCTGGGCCACGCCCTCCGGCACCGGCGGGGCCACCGACACGAAGCCGCCGCGGTCGTTCATCGCGGCGATCGCCTCGACGCCCGACTCGCCGTAGAGGATCACCCGGGTGAGCTGGCGCGGGTCGCCGAGCTTGGGGCCGGGCCCGATCTGCAGCCGCATCTGCTGGCCCTCGCCGACCGCGCCGGACCGGACCCGGGTGCCCAAGGCCGCCAGGATCGGGCGGATCTGCTCGTCGAGGCCGCCATTGGCCTTGAGCACGCCCTCCAGGGTCTCGCCGCGCTTGATCGCGACGTCGCGCTCCTCGACCAGCGGCGCGTCGCGCTCGCGCTCCATCTTGGCGAGGTCGGTGACGTTCTCGCGCATCACCCGGACCTCGATCGATTTGAACGGGCCGGACGCGCCGCCGAAATCGGCCGTGCCGTCGAGGCCCGGCAGGGTCGTCATGCTGCGCAGCGTGCGCGAGAGCATCAGCTGCGGGGCGATGGGGAGCGCCGCGCGCCGCCCGGCCTCGGCGGCGAGGCGCCGCTCCTCCTCGATCTGCGCCGCCACGTCCTCGTCCGAGAGGGCGGGGGAGCCGGCCGGCACCGCGAGGTCGCCGAGGTCGCGCTTGACCACCGAGACCTCGGCGTCCGGCGCGTCGGCCGTCGCCGATTGGGCATCGGGCGCGCGCTCGAGCCCCGGATCGCTGAAGAACCGCATCGGGTCGAAGGGCGGGATGTCGGTCGCCGCCATGCCGGCGGTGGTCGAGAGCGCGGTGGCGATCCGCACGAAGGGCCGGACCTTGATGATCTCGCGCTCGCCCGCCCGCAGGGTGACGGGCGCCTTGAAGCTCTGCTTGGCGAGCGCCACCATCGGGTTGCGCACCAGCCGGTCGCCCTTGCGGGTGAGGTTGGTGCCGCCCTCGCTCGCCACCGGGCGCGGGGCCACCGCCACCGCCTGCGGCAGCTCCGCGAAGGTGACCTCGCCCTGGAGCGAGACCCAGATTGCCGAGCCGATCAGGCCGGCACCGGTCATGCCGGTGAGCACGCAGGCGGCGAGCCAGCGCAGGTTCACGTCCCGGCGGTCGGCCCGCGGCGAGGCGGCGCCCGTGAGGTCGAGGGGCGGCTCGCGGCCGGGATCGGCCGACCGGCCGCGCGGCGCCTGCTGGGATCCGACCGGGTCGAGGCGCGCGCGCTTCACCGTCACTCCTTACGCCTTCTCGTATCGGTGCCGCGACACGGCGCGATCTGGCGCCGCGGGGCCGGGCAGGGAGCGCTCCGCGCTGCCGCGACCATGCGTGGGCGACGCCTGGAAATCAACGGCGGGCGGGGCCGGCTCCCCAGGGGGATCCAGCCGGCTTCCTCGTCGGTCTCTCCGGCGCCAGGATGTCAGGATTGAGGCCGTTCCGCGGTCGGCGCCCGCAGGCAGGCATCGACGGCACCTCGCGATACGCGATCGGCGGGGAAGGGGTAATGCGATAGGCGGGAATGATTGGTCGGAGTGGCAGGATTTGAACCTGCGACCCCCACGTCCCGAACGTGGTGCGCTACCAGACTGCGCTACACTCCGACGCGCCCGAAGGCACGGGTATCATATCGTCACAGCATCTTGTTCAGATGTCTGTTGTCTCGGGAAGACTCAGGCTCGCGAGAGCGCTGGTCGGAGTGGCAGGATTTGAACCTGCGACCCCCACGTCCCGAACGTGGTGCGCTACCAGACTGCGCTACACTCCGAACGGTCGGCCGCCGGCCGACGAGGGGGCTTATAGCGAGGGCCTCCGGGGGCCGCAAGGCCGTTCGTGCGGCCCGGCCGAGTTTCTTGAAGCCGGCTCGGGTTCCGGGGTGCGGTCCCTCCCGGGCGGCCGGAGGGAGGAGCGAGGCGGGGAGGGTGCAACGGGCGCGGGCAGGAAAACCTTGCACGATCTGGTCTCGCCCCCCATTGTCGCGGCTCATAGGGACGGTCGATACCGGCGGGATGGCGTGAGCGAGGACGATCGGGCCGGGCCGATGCAGGCCGGGATGGCGGAGCCGGGCGAGAGCCACTCCGCCGAGGCGCCGTCCCTGGCGCATCTGAAATCGGCGACGATCCGCCAGCCCGGTCTCGACGACCGCGGCAGCGTGTTCTTCGCCGCGATCGAGATGACCCGGATGCCGATGATCCTGACCGATCCCCGGCAGCCCGACAACCCGATCGCGTTCGCCAACCGGGCGTTCCAGGACCTCACGGGTTACACGCAAGCCGAACTGATCGGCCGCAACTGCCGCTTCCTGCAGGGGCCGGAGACCAGCCGCGAGACCGTGGCCGAGCTGCGCCAGGCGGTCGCCGAGCGCCGGGCGATCGCCACGGAGATCCTCAACTACAAGCGCGACGGCTCGCCGTTCTGGAACGGCATCTTCATCGGCCCGGTCTTCGATGAGGCCGGGGAGATCGTCTACTTCTTCGCCTCGCAGCTCGACGTGACCCGGCGCCGGGTCTCGGAGCAGGCGTATCGCCAGGCGCAGAAGATGGAGGCGATCGGCCAGCTCACCGCCGGCCTCGCCCACGACTTCAACAACCTGCTGCAGGTCGTCACCGGCAATCTCGAACTGGCCCGGGGCTCTGTCACGAGCGAGCGGGCGCAACGCCAGCTCGCCAACGCGGCCGGCGCGGCGGAGCGCGGCGCGAAGCTGACGAAGCAGCTCCTGTCCTTCGCCCGCAAGGCGCGGCTCGAGCCGCGCCCGCTCAACCTCAACGCCCTGGTGCTGGCCTTCGCCGAGGTGGCGGAGAGCACGCTCGGCCGCAACGTCTCGGTGCGCCTCGACCTGATGCCGCGGCTGCCCGCCGTCACCCTCGACCGCACCAACCTCGAGATGGCGCTCCTCAACGTGCTCATCAACGCCCGCGACGCGATGCCGGCGGGCGGCACGGTGACGATCTCGACCGCGCCCGTCCACCTCAACGGCAACGGCAAGGCCCGCGCCCTGCCGCCCGGCGACTACGTCGCGCTCCGGGTCCGCGACGAAGGGGAGGGGATGCCGCCCGGGGTCGCCGAGCGGGCGACCGAGCCGTTCTTCTCGACCAAGGGCCCGGGCAAGGGCACCGGCCTCGGCCTCGCCATGGCGCACGGCTTCGTGCAGCAGTCGCGCGGCCGGCTGGAGATCGAGACCCGGCCGCGGTCCGCCGAGGCCGAGGGCGGCACCACCATCACGATGCTGTTTCCCGCCGGCCACGGCGCCTCGACCGAGGAGGAGCCCGCCGAACCGAAGGCGGTGCTGCGGCGCGGCGACGAGACCGTGCTGGTGGTCGAGGACAGCGACGACGTGCGGTCGCTCGCCCGCGAATACCTGGAGAGCCTCGGCTACGGCGTGCTCACCGCCCGCGACGGCGAGGAGGCACTCGAGATCCTGGGGCGCGAGGCGCGCATCGACCTCCTGTTCTCGGACATCGTGATGCCGGGCAGCGTCAACGGCCTGGTCCTGGCCGAGCGGGCCGGGCGCCTGCGGCCGGACCTGCCGGTGCTGCTCACCACCGGCTACAACGAGGACCTGGTGGCGCAGGGGCCCGCGACCCCGACCATGGACGTGCTCGGCAAGCCCTACCGCAAGGCCGAGCTCGCCGACCGCATCCGCTCCGCCCTCGACCGCGGCGCGAGGCGGATGCCGGCCCCGGGCGAGCCGCATCACGGCTGAGGCTGCGCCCGGATCGCACAGGCGCCGCCTGTCGTCACTGCCTGTCGTCACCTGCCTGACATGGGAGATCCGCAAGGAACGGGCGCGCTTAAAAGCCGCCCGAGGATTTTTTCATGCCGCGCCGTTCCGTTCTCGCTCTCACGCTGCTGATGTCGGTCGCCACCGCCGCCCTGGCGCAGACCCCGCAGGGTCAGGCGCAGCCCGCGCAGGCTCAAGCCGTCCCGACCTTCCCGGCGACGCTCGCCGGCCACGCGGTGCTGCCGGCCGATGGCGTCGCACCGCTGCCGGCGGACGCGCCCCGGGACCTCGCGACGCCGGGCAAGTTCACCACCGGGCGCCGGGTCGAGGCGGTCGGCACGGTCGAGGCGCAGTCGATGGGGCGGACGACCAGCATGAAGCTGCCCCTGCGCGGCCAGCCGCTCCAGGGCCATTCCGGCATCAAGCACATGCCGGACGGCACCTACTGGGTACTGACCGATAACGGCTTCGGTACCAAGGCGAACTCGCCCGACGCGATGCTGTACCTCAACCGCTACCGGATCGACTTCGACAAGGGCGGCGTCGAGCGCGTCGAGACGATCTACCTGCGCGATCCCGACCGGAAGGTGCCGTTCCGCATCGCCAACGAGGCGACCGAGAGCCGCTACCTCACCGGCAGCGACTTCGACCCCGAGAGCGTCCAGTTCGTCGGCGACCGGATCTGGATCGGCGACGAGTTCGGCCCGTTCCTGATCGAGGTCGACCGCAGCGGCAAGGTGCAGGCGGTGGTCGAGACCACGGCCTCGGGCAAGCCGGTGCGTTCCCCCGACAACCCGGCGGTCACCACCCCGGCGATGCCGGGCGGCACGGTCGCGTTCAACGCCCGCCGCTCCAAGGGCTTCGAGGGCATGGCGGCCTCGCCGGACGGGAGCCGGCTCTACGCGCTGCTGGAGGGCCCGCTCTGGGACGCCGACGCCAAGGCGTTCGAGACCCGCGACGGCAAGGAGGTGCTGCGCATCCTCGAATTCGACACCAAGGCCCGGGCCTGGACCGGCCGCTCCTGGCTCTACCCGCTGGACGCGAACGGCCACGCCATCGGGGACTTCAACCTGATCGACGCCACGACCGGCCTCGTGATCGAGCGCGACGACGGCGAGGGCACCGCCGACAAGGCCTGCCCGGCCGGCCAGAAGGGGCCGGACTGCTTCTCGGTCCCGGCCCGGTTCAAGCGCGTGTTCAAGATCGAGATGACCGACGCCAACCAGGGCGGACCGGTGCGCAAGATCGGGTCGATCGACCTGATGCGCATCGCCGACCCGGGCAAGAAGGCGCGCAAGCCCCTGACCGACGGGGCGCTCGCCTTCCCGTTCTGGACCATCGAGAACGTCGACCGGGTCAACGACACCCACATCGTCGTCGGCAACGACAACAATCTGCCGTTCTCGGCGAGCCGCGACCCGCACCAGGTCGACGACAACGAGTTCGTGCTGCTGGAGGTGGGCGACTTCCTGAAGGCGAGGTAGGAACGAGGACCCGGAGCCGGGGAACTCCCCTGCGACCGAATTTCCTCCCGGGCGGGCCGGATTTTCCCGTCCCGGGGTCTTGGCAGGCGGATTGCACGCCGCTATAGACCCGGCTCCACGTTTCCAAGTTCGAAAGGATTGGGCCGACCGGCCCGTCCTTGAGAGAGGCTCCCGGGCGACCGGGTGGCCGAAGTGGCCGGAAGGGCTCAGGGGGGAAACCCCTCGCGCCCCGTCCGGCCATGTCCTGTCCGAGACTGCAGGCGCCGGTTCGCCGGCTTAATAGCCGCCTGCACAGACGGGGAAGACCGAATTTCACCGCCCCACAGCCCATCCGGGCCGGCGGGGCGTCGGTTTGAACCAATCTCACCCGAGGCGCGGGGCCGCGAGGTTCTTCGTATCGGGGGCAGGGCCGTGAAAGCGTCGTTCAGGACGTCGCGGTCTTCTCGCAAGGCCCCGGCTCATCCTGGGCGGCAACTGCAACCGGCGGGGCCCATCCGGGTTCCGCCAACCGGAGAGAGCCAAGGTGGACAGAGCAGCAAAAGCTGATCTCGTCTCGACGCTCAACGGGGTGTTCACCAACACCTCCGTCGTCGTCGTGGCCCACTACAAGGGCCTCACGGTCGCCGACATGCAGAAGCTGCGCTCGCAGATGAAGCAGGCCGGCGCCACCGTGAAGGTCGCGAAGAACCGCCTCGCCAACATCGCTCTCGAAGGCACGGACGTCGCCTCCATCCAGCCCCTCCTGAAGGGCCCGACCCTGCTCGCCTATTCGAGCGATCCGGTCGCGGCCGCCAAGGTGGCGGTGGACTTCGCCAAGGCCAACGACAAGTTGGTGATCCTCGGTGGAGCCATGGGGACGACCGCCCTGAACCCGGACGGCGTGAAGGCCCTGGCCTCGCTGCCGTCCCTCGATGAGCTGCGCGCCAAGCTCGTGGGCCTTGTCCAGGCTCCCGCGACGAAGATCGCCCAGGTCGTCAACGCGCCGGCCGCCAAGCTCGCGCGCGTGTTCGGGGCCTATGCCAAGACCGGCGACGCCCAGGCCGACGAAGCGGCCTGACGGGCTGTTCGAGTCGAAACCGTTCAAACCGACAACATCAGGAAGTGAAAAATGGCTGATCTTGCCAAGCTCGTCGACGACCTGTCCTCGCTGACCGTTCTCGAGGCTGCCGAGCTCGCGAAGATGCTCGAGGAGAAGTGGGGCGTCTCGGCGGCTGCCGCCGTCGCCGTCGCCGCTGGCCCGGCCGGTGGCGCCGCTGCCGCCCCCGTCGAGGAGCAGACCGAGTTCACCGTTGTCCTGGCCTCGGCCGGCGACAAGAAGATCGAGGTCATCAAGGAGGTCCGCGCGATCACCGGTCTCGGCCTCAAGGAGGCCAAGGACCTGGTCGAGGGCGCTCCGAAGCCGGTCAAGGAGGGCGTGTCCAAGGACGACGCCGCCAAGCTCAAGGCCCAGCTCGAGAAGGCCGGCGCCAAGGTCGAGCTCAAGTAAGACGGTGGCGGGCCTTCCGGCCCGCCCCGCGCTCCGGATCCGGCCTCGGCCGGTCCGGGGCCACCAGCCCGCGGGCCTCGCGCTCGCGGGCTATGGTCGCTTCAAGTGCTTCTCATGAAACTCCCGCTGCGCCGACGTGGCCACAAGCGAGCGACGACGGTGGTCGGGAGTTTCATGAGGGACACTTGGCGCACCCCCTCGGGATCCGGGGCCCGGATCACCATATAGGTTTCAAGGGATGCGGGCGGCCGATCACGGGCGGCCCGCGCGGTCACGGCAGGTCTGATGCGGGTCCGATTCGGCCGGCGTCCCACCGGGGCCGTATAAGCGGTGGATGAGGAGCGAGGTCAACCCATGGCCAACACGCTGGTCGGTCGCAAGCGCATTCGCAAGTTCTTCGGCAAGATTCGGGAAGTCGCCGAGATGCCGAACCTCATCGAGGTCCAGAAGGCGTCATACGACCAGTTCCTTATGGTGGACGAGCCCGAGGGCGGGCGCGCCGACGAGGGCCTGCAATCGGTCTTCAAGTCCGTCTTCCCGATCTCCGACTTCTCCTCGACCGCGCTCCTCGAGTTCGTGAAGTACACGTTCGAGCAGCCGAAGTACGACGTCGACGAGTGCCGCCAGCGCGGCATCACCTTCGCCGCGCCGCTCAAGGTGACGCTGCGGCTGATCGTGTTCGATGTCGATCCCGATACCGGCGCCAAGTCGGTCAAGGACATCAAGGAGCAGGACGTCTACATGGGCGACATGCCCCTGATGACGGAGAACGGCACCTTCATCGTCAACGGCACCGAGCGCGTCATCGTCTCGCAGATGCACCGCTCGCCGGGCGTGTTCTTCGACCACGACAAGGGCAAGACCCACTCCTCGGGCAAGCTCCTGTTCGCGGCGCGCATCATCCCGTATCGCGGCTCCTGGCTCGACGTCGAGTTCGACGCCAAGGACATCGTGCACGCGCGCATCGACCGCAAGCGCAAGATCCCGGTCACCTCGCTGCTCTTCGCGCTCGGCCTCGACGGCGAGGAGATCCTCTCGACCTTCTACAACCGCGTCGCCTATGTGCGCGACGGCCACGACTGGCGCGTGCCCTACGACGCCGAGCGGCTGAAGGGCTTCAAGGCCACCACCGACCTCATCGACGCCGAGTCGGGCGAGGTGGTGCTCGAGGCCGGCAAGAAGCTGACCGCCCGCGCCGCCCGCCAGATCGCCGAGAAGGGCGTGAAGGCGCTGCGCGCCACCGACGAGGACCTGATCGGCCAGTACATCGCCGAGGACATGGTCAACTACAAGACCGGCGAGATCTACGCCGAGGCCGGCGACGAGATTAGCGAGAAGGTCCTCAAGGGCCTGACCGACGTCGGCATCGAGGAGATCCCGGTCCTCGACATCGACCACGTCAACATCGGTCCCTACATCCGCAACACGCTCGCGGTCGACAAGAACTCGGCCCGCGAGGGCGCGCTGTTCGACATCTACCGGGTGATGCGCCCGGGCGAGCCGCCGACCCTCGACACCGCCGAGGCGATGTTCCACTCGCTGTTCTTCGACGCGGAGCGCTACGACCTCTCGGCCGTCGGCCGCGTGAAGATGAACATGCGCCTCGACCTCGACGCGGCCGACACCGTGCGGACGCTGCGGCGCGAGGACATGCTGGCGGTCGTCAAGGCGCTGGTCGACCTGCGCGACGGCAAGGGCGAGATCGACGACATCGACCACCTCGGCAACCGCCGGGTGCGCTCGGTCGGCGAGCTCATGGAGAACCAGTACCGCCTGGGCCTCCTGCGCATGGAGCGCGCCATCAAGGAGCGGATGTCGTCGGTCGACATCGACACCGTGATGCCGCAGGACCTGATCAATGCGAAGCCCGCGGCGGCCGCGGTGCGCGAGTTCTTCGGCTCGTCGCAGCTGTCGCAGTTCATGGACCAGACCAACCCGCTCTCCGAGGTGACGCACAAGCGCCGCCTGTCGGCGCTCGGCCCGGGCGGTCTGACCCGCGAGCGCGCCGGTTTCGAGGTGCGCGACGTGCACCCGACCCATTACGGCCGCATCTGCCCGATCGAGACGCCGGAAGGCCCGAACATCGGCCTCATCAACTCGCTCGCGACCTTCGCCCGGGTGAACAAGTACGGCTTCATCGAGACCCCGTTCCGCCGCGTGCGCGACGGCGTGGTCACCGACGAGGTCGCCTACCTGTCCGCCATGGAGGAGGCCAAGTACCACGTCGCCCAGGCGAACGCGGTGATGGACGAGAACCGCAAGCTCACGGAGGACCTCGTGGTCTGCCGCCGGGCGGGCGAGGTCATCGTCGTCGGCCCCGAGCGGGTCGACCTGATGGACGTGTCGCCGAAGCAGCTCGTGTCGGTCGCCGCGGCGCTGATCCCGTTCCTCGAGAACGACGACGCCAACCGCGCGCTGATGGGCTCGAACATGCAGCGCCAGGCGGTGCCGCTGGTTCGCGCCGACGCGCCCTTCGTCGGCACCGGCATGGAAGCGGTGGTGGCGCGCGATTCGGGCGCCGCCATCGGCGCCCGGCGCGCGGGCATCATCGACCAGGTCGACGCGACCCGTATCGTCATCCGCGCCACCGACGAGGCCGACGCCTCGAAGCCCGGCGTCGACATCTACCGGCTGCAGAAGTTCCAGCGCTCCAACCAGTCGACCTGCATCACCCAGAAGCCGCTCGTGCGCGTCGGCGACGTGGTGAAGAAGGGCGACATCATCGCCGACGGTCCCTCGACCGAGTTCGGCGAGCTGGCGCTCGGCCGGAACGTGCTCGTCGCGTTCATGCCGTGGAACGGCTACAACTTCGAGGACTCGATCCTGCTCTCCGAGCGGATCGTGAAGGATGACGTGTTCACCTCGATCCACATCGAGGAGTTCGAGGTGATGGCCCGCGACACCAAGCTGGGTCCGGAGGAGATCACCCGCGACATCCCGAACGTCTCGGAGGAGGCGCTCAAGAACCTCGACGAGGCCGGCATCGTCTATATCGGCGCCGAGGTCCACGCGGGCGACATCCTGGTCGGCAAGATCACCCCGAAGGGCGAGAGCCCGATGACGCCGGAGGAGAAGCTTCTGCGCGCCATCTTCGGCGAGAAGGCCTCGGACGTGCGCGACACCTCGCTGCGGGTGCCGCCGGGCGTCACCGGCACGATCGTCGAGGTCCGGGTGTTCAACCGCCACGGCGTCGACAAGGACGAGCGCGCCCAGGCCATCGAGCGCGAGGAGATCGAGCGTCTCGCCAAGGACCGCGACGACGAGCAGGCGATCCTCGACCGCAACACCTACGCGCGTCTCGGCGACCTGCTGGTCGGCCAGTCGCCGGTGGCGGGGCCGAAGGGCTTCAAGAAGGAGACCACGCTCACCCGCGAGCTCCTGACCGAGTACCCCCGCTCGCAGTGGTGGCAGTTCGCCGTCGTCGAAGACCGTCTCATGACCGAGATGGAGGCGATGCAGAAGCAGTACGACGAGTCGAAGAAGCGCCTCGAGCAGCGCTTCCTCGACAAGGTCGAGAAGCTGCAGCGCGGCGACGAGCTGCCCCCCGGCGTCATGAAGATGGTCAAGGTCTTCGTGGCGGTGAAGCGCAAGATCCAGCCCGGCGACAAGATGGCGGGCCGGCACGGCAACAAGGGCGTCGTCTCGCGCATAGTGCCGATCGAGGACATGCCGTTCCTGGAGGACGGCACCCACGCCGACATCGTGCTCAACCCGCTCGGCGTGCCGAGCCGGATGAACGTCGGTCAGATCCTCGAGACGCATCTGGGCTGGGCCGCCGCGGGCCTCGGCCGGCAGGTCTCGCAGGCCGTGGACGCGTACCTGCGCACCCACGACATCGAGCCCCTGCGCGAGCGGATGAAGGCGATCTACAGCGAATCGGAACTGGCCGGCCTGACCGACCAAGACCTCGCCGAGGTCGGCAACAACCTGCGCCGCGGCGTCCCGATGGCCACCCCGGTGTTCAACGGCGCCAAGGAAGCCGACATCGAGACGATGCTGGAGATGGCCGGCCTCGACCGGTCGGGCCAGTCGACGCTCTACGACGGGCGCACCGGCGAGCCCTTCGACCGCAAGGTCACGGTCGGCTACATCTACATGCTGAAGCTGCACCACCTGGTGGACGACAAGATCCACGCGCGCTCGATCGGCCCGTACTCGCTCGTCACCCAGCAGCCGCTGGGCGGCAAGGCGCAGTTCGGCGGCCAGCGCTTCGGCGAGATGGAGGTGTGGGCCCTCGAGGCCTACGGCGCCGCCTACACGCTGCAGGAGATGCTGACGGTGAAGTCCGACGACGTCGCCGGCCGCACCAAGGTCTACGAGGCCATCGTGCGCGGCGACGACACCTTCGAGGCGGGCATCCCCGAGAGCTTCAACGTGTTGGTGAAGGAGATGCGGTCGCTCGGCCTCAACGTCGAGCTGCTGTCCTCCAAGCGCGCGGCGAACGACCAGCTCGAGGCACCCCCGGAGGCGGCCGAGTAGGCCTGCCCCGATACGACCGACTAAAGACGGCGGCGGGGTCCTCTTCACGAGGGCCCCGGCCGCCGAAGCCCGTTTCCCTCAGACGGCGGCCCGAATTCCCAGGCTCTTCGCCCGGCCCTTCGCGGCGCCCCGTCAGCCAAGGAGCAGATCATGAACCAAGAGGTCATGAATCTTTTCAACCAGCAGGCTCAGCCTCAGAGCTTCGACCAGATCAAGATCTCGATCTCGTCGCCTGAGAAGATCCTGTCCTGGTCCTACGGCGAGATCAAGAAGCCCGAGACCATCAACTATCGCACGTTCAAGCCGGAGCGTGACGGCTTATTCTGCGCCCGGATCTTCGGGCCGATCAAGGACTACGAGTGCTTGTGCGGCAAGTACAAGCGCATGAAGTACAAGGGCGTGATCTGCGAGAAGTGCGGCGTCGAGGTCACCCTCGCGCGCGTGCGCCGCGATCGCATGGGCCATATCGAGCTCGCCGCGCCCGTCGCCCACATCTGGTTCCTGAAGTCGCTGCCGAGCCGCATCGGCCTGCTGCTCGACATGGCGCTCAAGGACCTCGAGCGCATCCTGTACTTCGAGTCCTACGTCACCATCGAGCCGGGCCTCACCCCCCTGAAGGAGCGTCAGCTCCTCTCGGAGGAGGAGTACCTGCGCGCGCAGGAGGAGTACGGCGAGGACAGCTTCACCGCCATGATCGGCGCGGAGGCGATCCGGCGCATCCTACAGGAGCTCGACCTCGACAAGATCGCGGCCGACCTGCGCGAGGAGATCGCCACCACCACCTCGGAGCTGAAGCCCAAGAAGCTCCTGAAGCGCCTCAAGATCATCGAGGCGTTCCAGATGTCGGGCAACCGGCCCGAGTGGATGATCCTGACGGTCGTCCCGGTGATCCCGCCGGACCTGCGCCCGCTCGTGCCCCTCGACGGCGGCCGCTTCGCGACCTCGGACCTCAACGACCTCTACCGCCGCGTCATCAACCGCAACAACCGCCTGAAGCGGCTGATCGAGCTGCGCGCGCCGGACATCATCATCCGCAACGAGAAGCGGATGCTGCAGGAGGCGGTCGACGCGCTGTTCGACAACGGCCGTCGCGGCCGCGTCATCACCGGCGCCAACAAGCGCCCGCTGAAGTCGCTCGCCGACATGCTGAAGGGCAAGCAGGGCCGGTTCCGCCAGAACCTGCTCGGCAAGCGCGTGGACTATTCCGGCCGCTCGGTCATCGTGGTCGGCCCGGAGCTGAAGCTGCACCAGTGCGGGCTGCCCAAGAAGATGGCGCTCGAGCTGTTCAAGCCGTTCATCTACGCGCGCCTGGACGCCAAGGGCTTCTCGGCGACGGTGAAGCAAGCTAAGAAGCTCGTCGAGAAGGAGAAGCCGGAGGTCTGGGACATCCTGGACGAGGTGATCCGCGAGCATCCCGTGATGCTGAACCGGGCGCCGACGCTCCACCGGCTCGGCATCCAGGCCTTCGAGCCGAAGCTGATCGAGGGCAAGGCGATCCAGCTGCACCCGCTGGTCTGCGCCGCGTTCAACGCCGACTTCGACGGCGACCAGATGGCCGTGCACGTCCCGCTGTCGCTCGAGGCGCAGCTGGAAGCGCGCGTCCTCATGATGTCGACGAACAACATCCTGCATCCCGCGAACGGCGCGCCGATCATCGTGCCGTCGCAGGACATCGTGCTCGGCCTGTACTACCTGTCGATCGTCGCCGACGGCTCGCCGGGTGAGCACAAGCCGAACGATCCCAAGAACCCGATGCGGGGCGTGTTCGGCGATTTCGGCGAGCTCGAGCACGCGCTCGCGGCCCGCACCGTGACCCTGCACACCAAGATCAAGTGGCGCTGGAAGGGCCTGGATTCCGAGGGCAACGAGGTCTCGCGGATCTACGACACCACCCCGGGCCGCGTGATCCTGTCGAGCGTGCTGCCGCGCCACAAGCGCGTTCCCTTCGACGTCGTCAACAAGCTGATGACGAAGAAGGAGATCTCGGCGATGATCGACACCGTCTACCGCCATTGCGGTCAGAAGGAGTCGGTGATCTTCTGCGACCGCATCATGGGTCTCGGCTTCATCCACGCCTTCCGCGCCGGCATCTCGTTCGGCAAGGACGACATGGTGGTGCCGGACAACAAGTGGTCGATCGTCGACGAGACCCGCACGCTCGTGAAGGATTACGAGCAGCAGTACCAGGACGGCCTGATCACCCAGGGCGAGAAGTACAACAAGGTCGTGGACGCCTGGGCCAAGTGCTCCGACCGTCTCGCCGGCGAGATGATGAATCGCATCTCGTCCGTGCAGAAGGACGAGCACGGCGCCGACAAGCAGGTCAACTCGATCTACATGATGAGCCACTCGGGCGCCCGCGGCTCGCCGGCGCAGATGAAGCAGCTCGCGGCGATGCGCGGCCTGATGGCCAAGCCCTCGGGCGAGATCATCGAGACCCCGATCATCTCGAACTTCAAGGAAGGCCTCGACGTTCTCGAGTACTTCAACTCGACCCACGGCGCCCGCAAGGGCCTCGCCGATACCGCGCTCAAGACCGCCAACTCCGGCTACCTGACCCGCCGCCTCGTCGACGTGGCGCAGGATGCGGTGATCCGCGAGGTGGATTGCGGCACCGAGAACGGCATCCGGATGCGCGCGATCATCGACGCCGGCCAGGTCGTGGCCTCGCTGGCGACCCGCATCCTCGGCCGCGCGACGGCCGAGGACCTGGTCGCCAACGACGGCTCGATCATCGTCGCCAAGGGTGAGACGATCGAGGAGAAGCACCTCGAGCCGATCACCAAGGCCGGCATCCAGGAGGTGAAGATCCGCTCGGTTCTGGTCTGCGCGACCCGGAACGGCGTCTGCGCCACCTGCTACGGGCGCGACCTCGCCCGCGGCACGCCCGTCAACATGGGCGAGGCCGTCGGCGTCATCGCGGCGCAGTCGATCGGCGAGCCGGGCACCCAGCTCACGATGCGCACCTTCCACATCGGCGGCGCGGCCCAGATCGCCGACTCGTCCTTCATCGAGTCGAGCTTCGAGGGCACGGTCCGGATCCGCAACCGGGGTCTTGCCCGCAACTCGGACGGCGATCTCGTCGCGATCGGCCGCAACGTCGCGGTGGTGATCGTCGGGCCGGATGGGACCGAGCGGGCGGTCCACCGCCTGCAATACGGCGCCCGCGTCCGGGTCGACGAGGGCGACGCGATCAAGCGCGGCCAGCGCATCGCCGAGTGGGATCCCTACACCCGGCCGATCCTGACCGAGATCGACGGCATCGTGGCCTACGAGGACCTGATCGACGGCCAGTCGATCACCGAGACGACCGACGAGTCGACCGGCATCGCCAAGCGCGTCGTCATCGACTGGCGCGGCTCGGCGCGGACGGCGGACCTGCGTCCGGCGATCGCGGTCCACGACCAGAACGGCCGGGTGCAGAAGCTGCCGCGCGGCTCGGATGCCCGCTCGATCCTGCCGGTCGAGGCGATCATCGGCGTCGACCCGGGCACCCGGGTCAAGGCCGGCGACATCCTCGCCCGCGTCTCGACCGACAGCGCCAAGACCCGCGACATCACCGGCGGTCTGCCGCGGGTGGCGGAGCTGTTCGAGGCGCGCCGGCCGAAGGACGCGGCGATCATCGCCGAGAAGTCCGGCACGATCTCGTTCGGGCGCGACTACAAGAACAAGCGCCGCCTGAGCCTGACCCCGCACGACGGCTCCGAGCCGGTGGAGTACCTGATCCCGAAGGGCAAGCACATCCACCTGCAGGACGGCGACGTGGTCGAGCTCGGCGACTTCATCGTCGACGGCAACCCGGCGCCGCACGACATCCTGGCGATCAAGGGCGTGGAGGAGCTCGCGGCCTACCTCGTCAACGAGATCCAGGAGGTCTACCGGCTCCAGGGCGTGTCGATCAACGACAAGCACATCGAGGTCATCGTCCGGCAGATGCTGCAGAAGGTGGAGATCACCGACGGCGGCGACTCCGAGATCCTGACGGGCGACCAGATCGACCGGATGGAGCTGGCCGAGTTCAACGAGAAGCTGCTCGCCGAGGGCAAGAAGCCGATCCAGGGCGTCCCGGTCCTGCTCGGCATCACCAAGGCGTCGCTGCAGACCCGCTCGTTCATCTCGGCGGCCTCGTTCCAGGAGACCACCCGCGTCCTCACCGAGGCGGCGGTCAACGGCAAGGTCGACAACCTCGAGGGCCTGAAGGAGAACGTCATCGTCGGCTCGCTGATCCCGGCGGGCACCGGCGCGATGATCGCCGACATCAAGTCGATCGCGCGTCGCCGCGACGGCCTGATCATGGCCCAGAAGTCGGCGGAGAGCGGCGCGGCGGTCGCCGAGCGCCTCCCGGCGGCCGAGTAGGGCAGGGGCCTCCCGGCGGGCACCGTGCCCGCCGCACGGTCGAAACAGAGGCCGGCGCCCCGCGAGGGGCGCCGGCCTTTTCGCGTAAGCAGCCAAGCTTTAAAGGAAAGTTTCCGCTTGACGCCCCGGCCACCAGCCCGTAATAGGCCCTCCTACTGAACGGCTGGCCGTAGGCGACAGCTGATCGACGTGCCCCTCGTGCCTCGATCCAAGTCTCCTAAACGCGACCGAACTTCAAGCGACTGACACGTGTCAGACCGGCATGATCGCTGGGGCTTGTCCTCCGGTGGTCCTCTGCTCGCATGGCGCGCCAAAGGCTGGTTTCAGCCTGGGGCGCGATTTGCGTTGCGCTCCATTCCGGAGCGACGGTCGTTCAGACGAGATTTGAGAAACGACGGTCGCCAGGACGGCGACGCGTTGCGAGAGGAATGGCATGCCGACGATCAACCAGCTGATCGCCAATCCGCGGAAGGCGCAGAAGGCCCGCAACAAGGTGCCGGCTCTCGATGCCTGCCCGCAGAAGCGTGGCGTCTGCACCCGCGTCTACACCACGACCCCGAAGAAGCCGAACTCGGCGCTGCGTAAGGTCGCCAAGGTCCGCCTGACCAACGGCTTCGAGGTCATCGGCTACATCCCGGGCGAGGGCCACAACCTTCAGGAGCACTCCGTGGTGATGATCCGCGGCGGCCGCGTGAAGGACCTTCCGGGCGTGCGCTACCACATCCTGCGCGGCGTGCTCGACACCCAGGGCGTCAAGAACCGCAAGCAGCGTCGCTCGAAGTACGGCGCCAAGCGTCCGAAGTAAGCCTGTCCGACGTCAGTCGAGATACGGACCGGTACTCTATCGCCTGTCCTGCAAGGATGTCGCCGGCAACATGCTCAGGCGGCCTGCGCGGGGCACAACAGTTGATTTTTAGACGTCAAGACGGAGCGAGCGATGTCCCGCCGCCACAGCGCCGAGAAGCGCGAGATCATTCCCGACGCCAAGTACGGCGACATCGTCCTCACCAAGTTCATGAACTCGGTGATGTACGAGGGCAAGAAGTCGGTCGCCGAGACCATCGTGTACGGCGCGTTCGACATCATCGAGGCCCGCGCCAAGGCGAACCCGATCGAGGTGTTCCGCGCCGCTCTCGAGAACGTCGCTCCGGCGATCGAGGTCCGCTCCCGCCGCGTCGGCGGCGCGACCTACCAGGTCCCGGTCGAGGTCCGCACCGAGCGCCGCCAGGCCCTGGCGATCCGCTGGCTGATCCAGGCCGCCCGCTCGCGCAACGACCGCACCATGGTCGAGCGCCTGTCGGCCGAGCTGCTCGACGCCGCCAACAACCGCGGCAACGCCGTGAAGAAGCGTGAGGACACCCACCGGATGGCCGAGGCCAACCGCGCGTTCTCGCACTACCGCTGGTAAAAGCCGCTTCGCCGCCGCCCGTCTGGTGCGGCGGCCCCTACCTTCAGGAGCCCCCCGATGCCCCGCACGCACGCGATCGAGGACTACCGCAACTTCGGCATCATGGCCCACATCGATGCCGGCAAGACCACGACGACCGAGCGGATCCTCTACTACACCGGCAAGTCCCATAAGATCGGCGAGGTCCATGAGGGCGCCGCCACCATGGACTGGATGGAGCAGGAGCAGGAGCGTGGCATCACGATCACCTCGGCTGCGACCACCTGCTTCTGGCGCGACAAGCGCCTGAACATCATCGACACCCCCGGCCACGTCGACTTCACCATCGAGGTCGAGCGTTCGCTCCGCGTGCTCGACGGCGCCGTGTGCGTTCTCGACGGCAACCAGGGCGTCGAGCCGCAGACCGAGACGGTGTGGCGCCAGGCCGACAAGTACGACGTCCCGCGCATCGTGTTCGTCAACAAGATGGACAAGATCGGCGCCGACTTCTTCAAGTGCGTCGCCGACATCATCGACCGCGTGGCCGGCAAGCCGGTCTGCCTGCAGCTGCCGATCGGTTCCGAGAGCTCCTTCAAGGGCGTGATCGACCTGATCAAGATGAAGGCGATCGTGTGGTCGGGTGAGGCGCTCGGCGCCAACTACTCCGAGGAGGAGATCCCGGCCGACCTCGCCGACCAGGCTGCGGAGTACCGCACCAAGCTGGTCGAGGCCTGCGTCGAGATGGACGACGACGCCATGGCGGCCTACCTCGACGGCACCGAGCCGGACGAGGACACCATGCGCAAGCTCGTGCGCACGGCGGTGCAGCGTCGCGCCTTCCATCCGGTGCTGTGCGGCTCGGCGTTCAAGAACAAGGGCGTGCAGCCCCTGCTCGACGGCGTCGTCGACTACCTGCCGTCTCCCGCCGACCGCGGCGAGATCAAGGGCATCGACTACAAGACCGAGGAAGAGACGATCCGGCGTCCGCTCGACTCCGATCCCTTCTCCATGCTCGCCTTCAAGATCATGGACGATCCCCACGTCGGCACGATCACCTTCTGCCGCGTGTACTCGGGCAAGGTCGATTCGGGCGCGAACGTCATCAACTCGACCCGCGACAAGAAAGAGCGGGTCGGCCGCATGCTCCTGATGCACGCGAACAACCGCGAGGACATCAAGGAGGCGTTCGCCGGTGACATCGTGGCGCTCGCGGGTCTCAAGGACACCCGCACCGGCGACACGCTGTGCGATCCGGTCAAGGCCGTGATCCTCGAGAAGATGGAGTTCCCGGAGCCGGTCATCGAGATCGCCGTCGAGCCCAAGTCCAAGGCGGACCAGGAGAAGCTCGGCATCGCGCTCTCGAAGCTCGCCGCCGAGGATCCGTCCTTCCGGGTCTCCACGGACCAGGAGTCGGGCCAGACCATCCTGAAGGGGATGGGCGAGCTCCACCTCGACATCAAGGTCGACATCCTGAAGCGCACCTACAAGGTCGAGGCCAATATCGGCCAGCCGCAGGTCGCGTACCGGGAGAAGCTGACCAAGCGCACCGAGATCGACTACACCCACAAGAAGCAGACCGGTGGTACCGGCCAGTTCGCGCGGGTGAAGTTCGTGGTCGAGCCGAACGAGCCGGGCGCCGGC
The DNA here is from genome assembly GCF_900110515.1 of Methylobacterium sp. ap11. Taxonomy (NCBI): domain Bacteria; kingdom Pseudomonadati; phylum Pseudomonadota; class Alphaproteobacteria; order Hyphomicrobiales; family Methylobacteriaceae; genus Methylobacterium; species Methylobacterium sp. ap11. The sequence continues at coordinate 103,745 of NZ_FOEB01000013.1, forward strand.
TACGCGTTCGAGTCGAAGATCGTCGGTGGCTCGGTGCCCAAGGAGTACATCCCGGGCGTCGAGAAGGGCCTCAACAGCGTGCTGACCGCCGGTATCCTGGCGGGCTTCCCGGTGGTCGACATCAAGGTGGAGCTGGTCGACGGCGCCTACCACGAGGTCGACTCCTCGGCGCTGGCCTTCGAGATCGCGTCGCGGGCCGCGCTCCGCGAGGCGCTGCAGAAGGGCGGCTCTGTCCTGCTCGAGCCGGTGATGAAGGTCGAGGTCGTGACCCCGGAGGACTATACCGGTTCGGTCATCGGCGACCTGAACTCCCGCCGCGGCCAGATCCAGGGCCAGGACATGCGCGGCAACGCGAACGTCATCAACGCGATGGTGCCGCTCGCCAACATGTTCGGCTACGTGAACCAGCTGCGTTCCTTCACCCAGGGCCGCGCGAACTTCACGATGCAGTTCGACCACTACGAAGAGGTCCCGCGCGGCGAGGCCGAGAAGGTGGTTGCCAAGTACGCCTAAGGCGAAACGACGCTTGATGAGACGGCCCGGAACCGGGCCGGCTCTCAGCTTCCGGTGCCCGCCCGGGTGGGCACCGATCCAGACACTTACGCACGCATTCGATCGACGGAGTATTGGCGATGGCCAAGGAAAAGTTTTCGCGGACGAAGCCGCACTGCAACATCGGCACCATCGGTCACGTCGACCATGGCAAGACCTCGCTGACCGCGGCGATCACCAAGGTGCTGGCCGAGTCCGGCGGCGCGACCTTCACCGCCTACGACCAGATCGACAAGGCGCCGGAGGAGAAGGCGCGCGGCATCACGATCTCGACCGCCCACGTCGAGTACGAGACCCCCAACCGCCACTACGCGCACGTCGACTGCCCCGGACACGCCGACTACGTGAAGAACATGATCACGGGCGCCGCCCAGATGGACGGCGCGATCCTGGTCGTGTCGGCGGCCGACGGCCCGATGCCGCAGACCCGCGAGCACATCCTGCTCGCCCGCCAGGTCGGCGTGCCGGCGCTGGTGGTGTTCATGAACAAGGTCGACATGGTCGACGATCCGGAGCTGCTCGAGCTCGTCGAGCTCGAGGTGCGCGAGCTGCTCTCGAAGTACGACTTCCCGGGCGACGACATCCCGATCACCAAGGGCTCGGCACTGTGCGCGCTCGAGAACCGTGAGCCGAAGATCGGCCACGAGGCGGTGCTCGAGCTGATGAAGACGGTCGACGCCTACATCCCGCAGCCGGAGCGTCCGATCGACCTGCCGTTCCTGATGCCGATCGAGGACGTGTTCTCGATCTCGGGCCGCGGCACGGTGGTGACGGGCCGCGTCGAGCGCGGGATCGTCAAGGTCGGCGAGTCGGTCGAGATCGTCGGCATCCGCCCGACCACGACGACGACGGTGACCGGCGTCGAGATGTTCCGCAAGCTGCTGGACCAGGGCCAGGCGGGCGACAACGTCGGCGTGCTGCTGCGCGGCACCAAGCGCGAGGACGTCGAGCGCGGCCAGGTCGTATGCAAGCCGGGTTCGGTGAAGCCGCACACCCGGTTCAAGGCCGAGGCGTACATCCTGACGAAGGAGGAGGGCGGCCGCCACACGCCGTTCTTCACCAACTACCGTCCGCAGTTCTACTTCCGGACGACCGACGTGACCGGCGTGTGCCAGCTCCCCGAGGGCACCGAGATGGTGATGCCGGGCGACAACGTGACCATGGACGTCACGCTGATCGTGCCGATCGCCATGGAGGAGAAGCTCCGCTTCGCCATCCGCGAGGGCGGCCGTACCGTCGGCGCCGGCGTCGTCGCCTCCATCACCGAGTAAGCGTCCAGGCGCTTCCACGAGCGGACAGGTGACGGGGCGGGCCTCGTGCCCGCCCCATCCCGTCGCGAGGTAGACATCACATGAACGGCCAGAACATCCGTATTCGCCTGAAGGCGTTCGATCATCGCATCCTGGATTCGTCGACCCGCGAGATCGTCTCGACGGCGAAGCGGACCGGTGCCACCGTGCGCGGGCCCATCCCGCTGCCGACCCGGATCGAGCGCTTCACCGTCAACCGCTCGCCCCACATCGACAAGAAGTCGCGTGAGCAGTTCGAGATGCGCACCCACAAGCGCGTGCTCGACATCGTCGATCCGACGCCCCAGACCGTGGACGCGCTGATGAAGCTCGACCTCGCCGCTGGCGTCGACGTGGAGATCAAGCTCTAGGCGATCCCGAGGGATCGCTTAGAGCTTCACTAGGCCGCGCGGGGGAGAACCATGCGCTCAGGAGTCATTGCACAGAAGGTCGGCATGACCCGCGTCTTCACGGACGCCGGCGAGCATGTTCCGGTCACGGTGCTCAAGGTCGATCAGTGCCAGGTGGTGGCCCACCGCACGGTCGAGAAGAACGGCTACGTCGCGCTCCAGGTGGGCGTCGGCAAGGCCAAGGTCAAGAACGTGTCCAAGGCCCAGCGCGGCCACTTCGCCGTCGCGAAGGTCGAGCCTAAGCGCAAGCTGGCCGAGTTCCGCGTCACCGAGGATGCGATCATCCCGGTCGGCGCCGAGATCACCGCGGACCACTTCCTGGAGGGTCAGTTCGTCGACGTGACGGGCACGACCACCGGTAAGGGCTTCGCCGGCGGCATGAAGCGCTGGAACTTCGGCGGTCTGCGCGCCACCCACGGCGTGTCGATCTCGCACCGCTCGATCGGTTCGACCGGTGGCCGTCAGGATCCGGGCAAGACCTTCAAGAACAAGAAGATGCCGGGTCATCTCGGTGTCGAGCGGGTCACGACCCAGAACCTGCGCGTCGTGCGCACCGATGTCGAGCGCGGCCTCATCCTGGTCGAGGGCTCGGTCCCGGGCGTCGACGGCGGCTGGATCTTCGTCCGTGACGCCGTGAAGCGCAAGCTGCCGGCCGACGTGCCGATGCCGGGCAAGTTCCGCGAGCAGACCTCTGCTCCGGCGGACAGCCAGGTCGAGGCTCCCGCGGCTCCGGCCACCGAGGAGAACGCGTGATGAAGTTCGAGATCACCACGCTCGACGGCGCCGAGGCCGGCTCGGTCGAGCTCGACGAGGCCATCTTCGGCCTCGAGCCCCGTGCCGACCTGCTGCAGCGCTGCGTCCGCTGGCAGCTCGCCAAGCGCCAGGCTGGTACCCACCAGACCAAGCAGCGCGGCGAGATCGCCCGTACGACGAAGAAGCTGTACAAGCAGAAGGGCACCGGCAACGCCCGTCACGGCGCGGCCTCCGCTCCGCAGTTCCGCGGCGGCGCCCGGGCTCACGGCCCGGTCACCCGCTCGCACGCCCACGACCTGCCCAAGAAGGTCCGGGCGCTGGCGCTGCGCCACGCGCTCTCGGCCAAGGTCAAGAGCGCCGAGCTGATCGTCATGGACGACGCCCGCCTCGATGAGGGCAAGACCAAGGCGCTCAAGGAGCGCTTCGGCAAGCTGGCTCTCTCGAACGCCCTGATCATCGGTGGCGCCGAGCTCGACCAGAACTTCGCCCGTGCGGCCCGCAACCTGCCGCAGATCGACGTCCTGCCGGTGCAGGGCATCAACGTCTACGACATCCTGCGCCGCGAGAAGCTCGTGCTGACCCGCGCCGCCGTCGATGCGCTGGAGGCGCGATTCAAATGAGCGCTGATCCGCGCCACTACGACGTGATCGTCTCCCCGGTCATCACCGAGAAGGCGACGAACCTCTCGGAGCTCAACAAGGTTGTGTTCCGGGTGGCCCCGAAGGCCACGAAGCCGCAGATCAAGGAAGCGGTCGAGAAGCTGTTCGAGGTCAAGGTGAAGAGCGTCAACACGCTCGTCACCAAGGGCAAGGCCAAGATGTTCCGCGGTCAGCGCGGTCAGCGTTCGGACGTGAAGAAGGCGATCGTCACCCTCGAAGAGGGCCAGACGATCGACGTCACGACCGGGCTCTGAGGGAACGGCGTAAGGAAACAAGCCAATGGCTTTGAAGACATTCAAGCCGGTCACGCCGAGCCTTCGCCAGCTCGTGATCGTGGACCGTTCGGAGCTCTACAAGGGCAAGCCGGTCAAGGCGCTGACGGTGGGCAAGTCGTCCACCGGCGGCCGCAACAACCTCGGCCGCATCACCGTCCGCTTCCGCGGCGGTGGCCACAAGCGGACGCTGCGCCTCATCGACTTCAAGCGGCGTGAGCACGCCGGCAAGGTCGGCACGGTCGAGCGGATCGAGTACGATCCCAACCGCACGGCGTTCATCGCCCTCGTCAGCTACGAGGGCGGCGCGCAGAGCTACATCCTGGCTCCGCAGCGCGTGAAGGCCGGCGACAAGGTCGTCTCGGGCGACCAGGTCGACATCAAGCCCGGCAACGCCATGCCGCTCGGCAGCATGCCGGTCGGCACGATCGTGCACAACGTCGAGCTGAAGATCGGCAAGGGCGGGGCGATCGCCCGGTCCGCGGGCAACTACGCCCAGATCGTCGGCCGCGACCAGGGCTACGTCACGCTGCGCCTGAACTCGGGCGAGCAGCGCTTGGTGCACGGCCAGTGCTACGCCACGGTGGGCGCGGTCTCGAACCCCGACCACATGAACATCTCGCTCGGCAAGGCCGGTCGGAACCGCTGGCTCGGCAAGCGCCCGCACAACCGCGGCGTCGCGATGAACCCGGTCGACCACCCGCACGGCGGCGGCGAGGGTCGCACGTCGGGCGGTCGTCATCCGGTCACGCCGTGGGGTGTCCCCACCAAGGGCAAGAAGACCCGCTCGAACAAGCGCACCGACACGTTCATCGTGTCGAGCCGCCACAACCGCAAGAAGTAGGGGCGTCGTCCCATGGCACGTTCAATCTGGAAGGGGCCGTTCATCGACGGCTACCTCCTCAAGAAGGCGGACGCCGCGCGCGGCGCGAGCCGCAACGAGGTGATCAAGATCTGGAGCCGTCGCTCCACGATCCTTCCGCATTTCGTTGGCCTGACCTTCGGGGTCTACAACGGGCAGAAGCACATCCCGGTCTACGTTTCCGAGGAAATGGTCGGTCACAAGTTCGGCGAGTTCTCGCCGACCCGTACCTTCCACGGTCACGCGGCCGACAAGAAGGCGAAGAGGCGCTAAGATGGGCAAGGCAGCAGCACCCCGCGCGCTCCCCGAGAACGAGGCCAAGGCCGTGGCGCGCATGCTGCGCGTCAGCCCGCAGAAGCTGAACCTCGTGGCTCAGCTCATCCGCGGCAAGAAGGTCTCGCACGCGCTCGCCGACCTGCAGTTCTCGCGCAAGCGGATCGCGGTCGACGTCCGCAAGTGCCTCGAGAGCGCCATCGCCAACGCCGAGAACAACCACGACCTGGACGTGGACGATCTCGTCGTGAAGGAGGCCTATGTCGGCAAGGCGCTGGTTCTCAAGCGCTTCCACGCCCGCGCCCGCGGCCGTGGCGCCCGCATCCTGAAGCCGTTCGCGAACCTCACCATCGTGGTGCGCGAAGTTCCGGCCGAAGTTGCCTGAGGAGGAATCGATGGGACAGAAAGTCAATCCGATCGGTCTTCGGCTCGGCATCAACCGGACCTGGGACTCGCGCTGGTACGCCAACAAGGGCGAGTACGCCCGCCTGATGCACGAGGACGTCGCGATCCGCAAAGCGCTGCTCAAGCAGCTCAAGCAGGCCGCGGTCTCCAAGATCGTCATCGAGCGCCCGCACAAGAAGTGCCGCGTCACCATCCACTCGGGCCGCCCGGGCGTGGTGATCGGCAAGAAGGGCGCGGACATCGAGAAGCTGCGCAAGCTGGTCAACTCGATGACCAAGGCCGACGTGACGATCAACATCGTCGAGGTGCGCAAGCCCGAGATCGACGCCACCCTGGTGGCCGACTCGATCGCCCAGCAGCTCGAGCGCCGCGTCGCCTTCCGTCGCGCCATGAAGCGCGCCGTGCAGTCGGCGATGCGTCTGGGCGCCGAGGGCATCCGGATCAACTGCGCCGGCCGCCTCGGCGGCGCCGAGATCGCCCGGCTCGAGTGGTACCGCGAGGGCCGCGTGCCCCTGCACACCCTGCGCGCCGACGTCGATTACGGCACGGCCACGGCGTTCACGACCTACGGCACCTGCGGCATCAAGGTGTGGGTGTTCAAGGGCGAGATCCTCGAGCACGACCCGATGGCCCAGGACAAGCGCGCGCACGAGGAGGGCGGCCGTTCGGGCGGACGTCGCGACCGTGAGCGCGGCGAGCGCGGCGGACGGGACGCGGCGGCCTAAGGGCCGCCCGTCTCCCGCCCTTCAGTTTTGAGAGGCTGCCATGCTGCAACCCAAGAAGACGAAGTTCCGCAAGCAGTTCAAGGGCCGCATCCACGGCGCCGCGAAGGGCGGAACCGATCTGAACTTCGGCTCCTACGGCCTCAAGGCCATGGAGCCGGAGCGGATCACCGCGCGTCAGATCGAGGCGGCCCGCCGCGCGATCACCCGCGAGATGAAGCGTCAGGGCCGGGTCTGGATCCGGATCTTCCCCGACGTCCCCGTGACCGCGAAGCCGACCGAGGTCCGCATGGGCTCCGGTAAGGGCGCGCCCGAATACTGGGCCGCCCGCGTGCATCCGGGCCGCATCATGTTCGAGATCGACGGCGTGGCCGAGGACATCGCCCGCGAGGCGCTGCGCCTGGGTGCCGCCAAGCTGCCGGTCCGCACGCGCTTCATCCAGCGCATCGCCGACTGAGGAGAATATTCGAGATGAAGTCGAGCCAGAGGCTGTCTGACCTGAGCGCGCTGTCGCCGGATCAGCTCGGCGAGGAGCTCCTGAACCTGAAGAAGGAGCAGTTCAACCTGCGCTTCCAGCGGGCCACGGGTCAGCTCGAGAACGTCGCCCGGGTGCGCGAAGTGCGCCGCGACATCGCCCGCGTCCGCACTCTGCAGCGCCAGAAGACGCTGCAGGCCGCGCAGGGCTAAGGGAGTTACCACCATGCCGAAGCGCGTGCTGCAGGGCGTCGTCGTCAGCGACAAGCAGGACAAGACCGTCGTCGTGAAGGTGGAGCGTCGCTTCACCCATCCGGTGATGAAGAAGACCATCCGCCGGTCGAAGAACTACCACGCCCACGACGAGAACAACGTCGCCAAGGTCGGCCAGACGGTGTTCATCGAGGAGTCGCGGCCCTACTCCAAGCTCAAGACCTGGAAGCTGGTCGAGGGCGAGGCCGCCGCGACCGTCGAGGCGTAAGTCGGGGGCCTGCGGGCCCGCGACGCCTCGGCCGGGCCGGGGCGCCCTTCGTGGCGCCCGGGCCTTGCCAGGACGGCCGATCCGTTGTAGACGGCCGGCCTCCACCGAAACATGAAGGGCGTGTGACGCGCCCCTCATCGCGTTCGTTGACCGCGCCAGCGCGAGCAATCGCGCTGCAGCGCGGTCTTTTAATGGACGGGGACGCGAGATCCCCATCAGGCTGCCGTCCGCCGGGCAATCGTGCCCGACGGAGACCTGCCTGAAACAAGGAAAGGGCGTTAGGCCGTGATCCAGATGCAGACGAATCTGGACGTCGCCGACAATTCCGGCGCACGTCGCGTGATGTGCATCAAGGTGCTCGGCGGTTCCAAGCGCAAGTATGCCGGCGTCGGCGACATCATCGTGGTGTCGGTGAAGGAGGCTATTCCGCGGGGCCGCGTGAAGAAGGGCGACGTCATGAAGGCGGTCGTCGTTCGCACCGCCAAGGACGTCCGTCGGGCCGACGGTTCGGTGATCCGCTTCGACCGCAACGCGGCGGTGCTGATCAACAACCAGAAGGAGCCGATCGGCACCCGTATCTTCGGACCGGTGCCGCGCGAGCTGCGTGCTCGCAACCACATGAAGATCATCTCGCTGGCGCCGGAGGTGCTGTAATGGCTGCGAAGGTGAAGAAGGGCGACAAGGTCGTCGTCCTGACCGGCCGCGACAAGGGTCGCACCGGCGAGGTCATCCAGGTGATGCCGAAGGAAGACCGGGCGCTCGTCCGGGGGATCAACCTGGTGAAGCGCCACACGCGCCAGACCCAGACCTCCGAGGGCGGGATCATCTCCAAGGAGGCGGCGATCCACCTGTCGAACCTGGCGGTCGCCGACCCCAAGGACGGCAAGCCCACCCGGGTTGGTTTTCGCATTCTGGAAGACGGGCGCAAGGTTCGCTTCGCGAAGCGCTCGGGAGATCTGATCGATGGCTGAGGCGCTCAAGGACGGGTACACCCCGCGGCTCAAGAAGCACTACGAGGAAGTGGTGCGTCCCAAGCTGATCGAGGAGTTCGGCTACACGAACCCGATGCAGGTGCCGACGATCGAGAAGATCGTCGTCAACATGGGCGTCGGCGAATCGACCCAGGACTCCAAGAAGGCGACCGTCGCCGCCGAGGACCTCGGCCTGATCGTCGGCCAGAAGCCGGTCATCACCCGGGCCCGCAAGGCGATCGCGACCTTCAAGGTCCGCGAGAACATGCCGATCGGCTGCAAGGTCACGCTGCGCAAGCAGCGGATGTACGAGTTCATGGATCGCCTGATCACCATCGCGCTGCCGCGCGTGCGTGACTTCCGCGGCCTGAATCCGAAGTCGTTCGACGGGCGCGGCAACTACGCCCTCGGGATCAAGGAGCACCTGGTGTTCCCCGAGATCAACTACGACAAGGCCCAGAACACCTGGGGCATGGACATCGTCGTGGCGACCACCGCCAAGACCGATGCCGAGGCCCGGGCGCTCCTGAAGCACTTCAACTTCCCGTTCCGGCAGTGAGGGCCGCCCGCCCCCATACGCGGACACTGGAGAGCTAGATATGGCTAAGACGAGCAAGATCGAAAAGAACAAGCAGCGGCGGGAGCTGGTGAAGCTCTACGCGCCGAAGCGCGAGGCGCTTCTGGCGACCGCCAACGACGAGTCGCTGTCGATGGAGGAGCGCTTCGAGGCGCGCCTCAAGCTGGCGGAGCTGCCCCGCAACTCCAGCGCGACCCGCATCCGCAACCGGTGCGAAATGACCGGCCGTCCCCGCGCTTACTACCGTAAGCTCGGCATCTCCCGCGTCGCGCTCCGCGACCTGGGATCCCGGGGTCTGATCCCCGGCCTGGTCAAGTCCAGCTGGTAAGGGGAGGGCGCCACAGATGATCAACGATCCCGTGGGCGATATGCTCACCCGCATCCGCAACGGCCAGATGCGTCGTCGCAACGTCGTGCAGACCCCCGGCTCCAAGCTGCGGGCGCGCGTCCTCGACGTCCTCAAGTCCGAGGGCTACATCCGCGACTACGCCACGACCGATTACGGCAACGGGCGCACCGAGTTCGCGATCGAGCTCAAGTACTTCGACGGCCAGCCGGTGATCCGCTCGATCGAGCGCGTCTCCAAGCCGGGCCGCCGGGTCTACTCGTCGGTCGATACCCTGCCGCGCGTCGCCGACGGCCTGGGCATCACCATCGTCTCCACCCCTCAGGGCGTCATGGCCGACCACGAGGCGCGCGAGCGCAACGTCGGCGGCGAGGTGCTCTGCAAGGTCTTCTGACCTGCAGACCCTGACAGCCGAAAAGGAAAGACGAGCATGTCCCGCGTAGGCAAGAAGCCCGTGACCGTCCCGGCCGGCGTGACCGCCACCGTCGACGGCCAGAACGTCAAGATCAAGGGCCAGAAGGGCGAGCTGCAGTTCCGGGTGCCCGACCAGGTGTCGGTCGCGCACGAGAACGGCGCGATCTCGGTCCAGCCCCGGTCGCAGTCCAAGGAGGCCCGCGCGATGTGGGGTCTCTCCCGCGCCCAGGTCTCGAACCTGGTCGAGGGCGTCACCAAGGGCTACGAGAAGAAGCTCGAGATCAACGGCGTCGGCTACCGCGCCGCGGTCGCCGGCAAGGTTCTCAAGCTGTCGCTCGGCTACAGCCACGACATCGAGTACGCGATCCCGGAAGGGATCTCGATCGCCACGCCCCGGCCGGTCGAGATCATCGTCACCGGGATCGACAAGCAGCGCGTCGGCCAGGTCGCGGCGGAGATCCGCGATTATCGCGGCCCCGAGCCCTACAAGGGCAAGGGCGTCAAGTACGCCGGCGAGTTCATCTTCCGCAAGGAAGGCAAGAAGAAGTAAGGACCGCCGATGTCTCGCAAAATCGAACTGCTCGACCGGCGGCGCGCGCGCGTCCGGCGGGCGATCCGCAAGGCGGCCAACGGTCGTCCGCGGCTCTCGGTGTTCCGCTCCTCCAAGCAGATCTACGTCCAGGTCATCGACGACGCGACCGGCCGCACGCTGGCCGCCGCCTCGAGCCTGGAGAAGGACCTGCGCGGCCGTCTCAAGACCGGCGCCGACAAGGCCGCCGCGACCGAGGTTGGCAAGCTGGTGGCGGAGCGTGCCAAGGCGGCCGGCGTGAGCCAGGTCATCTTCGACCGCTCGGGCTACCTCTATCACGGCCGGGTCAAGGCCCTGGCCGACGCGGCCCGCGAGGGCGGCCTGGACTTCTGATCCCGCGGCAGGGGAGGGCGCCTCGCGGCGCCGCCCCGCCCGGGCTCGGCACGATGTCCCATGAGGCGAGGGGGCCGATGAGGCTCCCTCTCTCGTTCCGGCGGATCGAAACTTTGCGAGCGGGACCGCCGCCCGCGTCAGTCAAATGGACATGACACATGGCACGTGAGCGTGAGGGTCGTCGCCGCGACGACCGTGAGGAGCGCGACAGCGAGTTCGTGGACAAGCTCGTCCACATCAACCGCGTCGCCAAGGTGGTGAAGGGCGGCCGTCGCTTCGGTTTCGCGGCGCTCGTCGTCGTCGGCGACCAGAAGGGCCGCGTCGGCTTCGGTCACGGCAAGGCCCGTGAGGTTCCCGAGGCCATCCGCAAGGCGACGGAAGCCGCCAAGCGCGGTCTCGTCCGTGTGGCGCTCCGCGAGGGCCGTACCCTGCACCACGACGTCCAGGGCCGTCACGGCGCCGGCAAGGTCATCCTGCGCGCCGCTCCGGCCGGTACCGGCATCATCGCCGGCGGCCCGATGCGCGCCGTCTTCGAGACGCTGGGCATGCAGGACGTCGTGGCGAAGTCGCTCGGCTCCTCGAACCCCTACAACCTCGTGCGCGCCACCTTCGACGCGCTGAAGAACGAGGATTCGCCCCGTTCGGTCGCGGCCCGCCGCGGTCTCAAGGTCTCGGCCCTCCAGGCCCGCCGTCGCGACGCCGACTCGGCCGCCTCGGCCGATTCCGCCGACGCGGCGTAAGGGAGGCACGAGATGGCTGAGAAGACCGTCCGCGTGCAGCAGATCGGCTCGCCGATCCGCCGCGAGGCCAGCCAGCGTCAGACGCTGATCGGCCTGAAGCTGAACAAGATGCACCGCATCGCCACGCTCGAGGACACCCCGTCTGTCCGCGGCATGATCGCGAAGGTGCATCACCTCGTGCGCGTTCTCGACGACGCGGCGTGAGGAGGGCATCATGAAGCTCAACGAAATCCGTGACAACGAAGGCGCAACCAAGAACCGGATGCGCGTCGGCCGTGGTATCGGCTCCGGCAAGGGCAAGACCGGCGGCCGCGGCGTGAAGGGCCAGAAGGCGCGCTCCGGCGTCGCCATCAAGGGCTTCGAGGGCGGCCAGATGCCGCTCCACCGTCGCCTGCCCAAGCGCGGCTTCAACAACCCGGGCGCGACCGACCTGAACGCGGTCAATATCGGTCGCATCCAGCAGGCGGTGGATGCCGGCAAGCTGGACGTCTCGGCTCCCGTGACCGTCGAGTCGCTCATCGCCGCCGGCGTGGTCTCCAAGGCCCGCGACGGCGTGAAGATCCTCGGCGTGGGCGAGCTCACCGCGAAGCTGACCTTCCAGGTCTCCCGGGCGTCGAAGTCGGCGGTCGAGGCGATCGAGAAGGCCGGCGGCTCGGTGACCCAGTCGCTCGCCGCCGCCGACGACGCGGTTGCGTCGGCCTAAGGCACACTTTAAGTCACCGATCATCGGCGGCGGCCCGTGCTTCCAGCGCGAGGCCGCCGCACGTGTTTTGGGGGATGCTCGTGCATCCCAGACCGCGCTCGTCGCGGACCCGACCCCGAGGACGCTTAACCCATGGCCTCTGCAGCCGAGCAGCTCGCCGCCAACCTCAACTTCGGCGCCATCGCCAAGGCCGAAGAGCTCAAGAAGCGGATCTGGTTCACGCTTGGCGCCCTGATCGTCTACCGGCTCGGGACCTACATCCCGCTGCCCGGCATCGATCCCGATGCGCTGCGCCAGAGCTTCGCCAACGCGCAAGGCGGCGTGCTCGGCCTGTTCAACATGTTCTCCGGCGGTGCCGTCGAGCGCATGGCGATCTTCGCGCTCAACATCATGCCGTACATCTCGGCCTCGATCATCGTGCAGCTGCTCACCTCGGTGGTGCCGTCGCTCGAGGGGCTGAAGAAGGAGGGCGAGTCCGGCCGCAAGGTCCTCAACCAGTACACCCGCTACCTCACGGTGGTGCTGGCGATCTTCCAGGCCTGGGGCATCGCGGTCGGCCTGCAGAGCTCCGGCGGCATCGTGCAGGATCCCGGGCCGTTCTTCCTGGTCTCGACCGTCATCACGCTGACCGGCGGCACGCTGTTCCTGATGTGGATCGGCGAGCAGATCACGTCGCGGGGCATCGGCAACGGCTCCTCGCTCATCATCTTCGCGGGCATCGTCGCCCACCTGCCCTCGGCCATCGCCGGCACCCTCGAGCTCGGCCGCCAGGGCGCGCTCTCGACCGTGGTGATCCTCGGCGTGGTGGTGATGGCGGCGGCCGTCGTCTACTTCATCGTGTTCATGGAGCGCGCCCAGCGCCGCCTCCTGATCAACTACCCCAAGCGCCAGGTCGGCAACCGGATGTACGAGGGCCAGACCTCGTTCCTGCCGCTCAAGCTCAACACCTCGGGCGTCATCCCGCCGATCTTCGCCTCCTCGCTGCTGCTGCTGCCCGCCACCGCCGCGAGCTTCCAGACCGATCCGAACGGCACCGGGATCATCGCCACCCTGGCGACCTATCTCGGCCACGGCCGTCCGCTCTACATGCTGCTCTACGCGGCGCTGATCATCTTCTTCGCCTTCTTCTATACGGCTGTCGTGTTCAACCCGCAGGAGACGGCGGACAACCTGAAGAAGCATGGCGGCTTCATCCCGGGCATCCGGCCGGGCGAGCGCACCGCTGAGTTCATCGACAAGGTCCTGTCGCGCATCACGGTGATCGGCGCGGCCTACCTGACGGTGATCTGCCTGATCCCGGAGATCCTGGTCTCCTACGCCTCGCTGCCGTTCTATTTCGGCGGCACCTCGCTGCTGATCGTGGTCTCGGTGACCATGGATACGGTGGCGCAGGTCCACGGCCACCTGCTGGCGCACCAGTACGAGGGCCTGGTTAAGAAGGCGAAGCTGCGCGGCGCCCGCCGGCGCTGATCCCGCGGTCCGCCCCCGCCCGGGCCCGTCCCGGACGGTGGACGGCCGCCCCTGCGAGACCGCCCTTGCGCCGGAGCCCGGCTCTGGCGCATGGTCGCGGGCCTTGCGCCCTCCGGGCATGCGTCGACGGGGGTCGGCGCCTTAGCGCATGGTCGGATTTCGGGTGCAACCGATCCCGGGCTACAACGAGCAGACAGGCCGCGCCGAGGACGAAGGATCCCAGGCAGAACGCGGCGAAGGGGAGAGACAGGTTATGCGGATCATTCTGCTCGGCCCGCCTGGCGCCGGGAAGGGCACCCAATCGGCGCGCATCGTCGAGCGGTTCGGAATCCCGCAGCTCTCGACCGGCGACATGCTGCGCGCCGCCGTCGCGGCCGGCACCCCGGTCGGCCTCAAGGCCAAGGCCCTGATGGAGAGCGGGGCCCTCGTCTCCGACGAGATCGTGATCGGCATCGTCGCCGACCGGATCGAGGAGGCGGATGCCCGCTCGGGCTTCATCCTCGACGGTTTCCCGCGCACGGTCGCCCAGGCGGTCGCCCTCGAGACGATGCTGTCGCAGAAGGGCCTGCGCCTCGACGCGGTGGTCGAGTTCAAGGTCGACGAGGACGCGCTGGTCGGTCGCATCGCCAAGCGCGCCGCCGAGACCGCCGCCCGCGGCGAGCCGGTACGCAAGGACGACACGCCGGAGGTGTTCAAGACCCGGCTCGAGGCCTACCGGGCCCAGACGGCGCCGCTCTCGGCCCATTACGCCGGCACCGGCCTCCTGCAGCAGGTCGACGGCATGGCGCCGATCGACGAGGTGACGAAGCAGCTGGAGGCCATGCTGGCCCCGTTCCAGGCCGTGTCCGCCTGAGGGCGGCTCGCGGTTGACAAGCCGGCGCGCCCGCGCTAGTGGGCGCTCCTTCGTTCAGACCCGGACGGCCCGGCGTGCCTCTCTGGAGGCCGCTCCGGGCCGATTTGCCGTCGGGACGGCGCGCAGGGGCCGGGCTCCACCGGACGCGCGCGACACCCAGAAGCATCGTCCCGGCCGCGGCCGCGGACGCGATGGAGAGCAGGACACCATGGCCCGTATTGCCGGCGTCAACATCCCGACCAACAAGCGCGTCGTCATCGCGCTCCAGTACATCCACGGCATCGGCGCCAAGAAGGCCGAGGAGATCACCGAGAAGGTCGGTATTCCGGCCGAGCGCCGCGTGAACCAGCTCACCGACGCCGAGGTGCTGCAGATCCGCGAGACGATCGACCGCGACTACGTCGTCGAGGGCGACCTGCGTCGCGAAGTCTCGATGAACATCAAGCGCCTGATGGATCTCGGCTGCTACCGCGGCCTGCGTCACCGCCGCAACCTGCCGGTCCGCGGCCAGCGCACCCACACCAACGCCCGCACCCGCAAGGGCAAGGCGAAGCCGATCGCCGGCAAGAAGAAGTAAGCCGCGATCCGCGTAGGATCGGCGGGTCCCGGGCCTCGGGCCCGGGGCCTGCCCGACACTGGCGGCGCGTCAGCGCCGCTCACGACACCCGCAAGACACGTCCCGAGCGCCTGGCACCACGGGCGCGCCTGAAGGATCGAAAGACAGTATGGCCAAGGAAGCAACCCGCGTCCGCCGTCGCGAACGCAAGAACATCGTGTCGGGCGTCGCCCACGTGAACGCCTCGTTCAACAACACGATGATCACCATCACGGATGCCCAGGGCAACACGATCTCGTGGTCGTCCGCCGGCGCCATGGGCTTCAAGGGCTCCCGCAAGTCGACGCCCTACGCCGCCCAGGTCGCCGCCGAGGATGCCGGCCGCAAGGCCGCCGAGCACGGCATGCGCACGCTCGAGGTCGAGGTCTCGGGCCCCGGTTCGGGCCGCGAGTCGGCGCTGCGCGCGCTGCAGGCCGCGGGCTTCACGGTGACGTCGATCCGCGACGTGACCCCGATCCCGCACAACGGCTGCCGTCCGCGCAAGCGTCGCCGCGTCTGATCGTCCCCACGTCCCGGGGGGCCCCTCGCGGGCTCCCCGGCCGACGGCCCGCGAAGAGGATTGCGTGTCGATAGCCCCCACCGCCGACTTCGCCCGGCCCGGCGTCCTTCCCTGGACGCTGGGCGATCGCGTTGTGGTCGCCCTGAACGACGGCCATCTCGTGGCCTCGCTCGGGCTGGTGCAGGGCATTCCCGCCGACGAGGCGGGGCGGCTGCAGGAAGAGGGGTTCCGCGACGCCGCCGCGCCGCGGATCACCGTCAACGCCTTCCTGATCCTCGGCGGGGACAAGCCCGTGCTGGTCGATGCCGGGATGGGTTCCGGCGGTCCCGAGACCCTCGGTCACCTGCCGGAAGCGCTCGCCGCCTGCGGCGTCGCGCCGGACGAGATCGGCACGGTGCTGGTGACCCACCTGCATTCCGATCACATCGGCGGCCTGATCGCACGAGACGGTGCCGTGGCGTTCCCGAACGCCGAGGTGGTGATCCCGGAGGCGGAGGCCGCCTACTGGCTCGCCGAGGGTGCCGAGGCGCGGGCTCCCGAGGGTGCCAGGGCGGGCTTCCGTCGCGCCCACGCGCTCGTCGCGGCCTATGGCGACCGGATCCGTCGAGCGGGCGAGGGCGAGGTGCTGCCGGGGATCGAGGCGATCCTGGCGCCCGGCCACACGCCGGGCCACACCGCCTACCGGGTCCAGTCGGGAGACAGCTCCCTGCTGATCTGGGGCGACGTGGTTCACCTGCCGGCGATCCAGCTCCCCCGTCCGGAGGTCGGCCTGACCTTCGACGTCGACCGCGAGGTGGCGGCCGCCACCCGCAAGCGCATCCTCGACCAGGTCGCCGCCGAGCGCAGCCTGGTCGCCGGGATGCATCTCGAGTTTCCGGCCCTCGGCTACGTACGGCGCGATGGCGCCGGCTTCGCCTGGGTCCCGGAGCAGTGGAGCGCGGCGTCCTGACCGCCCCTGCTTCGAACGTGTGAGAGGTCAGGACGGCGAGACTTCCCGGGCGCGGGAGGGATCGCGAGGGGAGGGCTCCTCGGAGCTGCCCCGGTGTAAGTTGGCGAGAGGTGCGAACGTGGTCATTCAGAAGAACTGGCAAGAGCTGATCAAGCCGAACAAGCTCGAGGTCACCCCCGGGCACGACCCGAAGCGGATCGCCACCGTGGTGGCCGAGCCGCTGGAGCGCGGCTTCGGCACCACCCTCGGCAACTCGCTGCGTCGGGTCCTCCTGTCGTCGCTCCAGGGCGCGGCCGTCACCGCCGTCCAGATCGACGGCGTGCTGCACGAGTTCTCCTCGATCCCGGGCGTGCGCGAGGACGTCACCGACATCGTCCTCAACATCAAGACGATCGCGATCCGCTCCTCGAGCGATACGCCCAAGCGCATGACCCTGCGCAAGACCGGCCCGGGCCTCGTCACCGCCGGCGACATTGCCACGATCGGCGACGTGCAGATCCTCAACCCCGACCTGGTGCTCTGCACGCTCGACGACGGCGCCGAGATCCGCATGGAGTTCACGGTCTCGGCCGGCAAGGGCTACGTCCCGGCCGACCGCAACCGTCCCGAGGACGCCCCGATCGGCCTGATCCCGGTCGATGCGCTGTTCTCGCCGGTCACCAAGGTGTCCTACCGCATCGAGAACACCCGCGAGGGCCAGGATCTCGACAAGGACAAGCTGACCATGACGGTCGAGACCAACGGTGCGGTCTCGCCCGAGGATGCGCTGGCCTACGCCGCCCGAATCATCCAGGACCAGCTCCAGATCTTCGTGAACTTCGAGGAGCCCCGCAAGGAGGAGGCCGCGCCGCTGGCGCCGCAGCTGCCCTTCAACCCGGCGCTGCTCAAGAAGGTCGATGAGCTCGAGCTGTCGGTCCGCTCGGCCAACTGCCTCAAGAACGACAACATCGTCTATATCGGCGACCTCATCCAGAAGACCGAGGCGGAGATGCTCCGCACCCCGAACTTCGGCCGCAAGTCGCTCAACGAGATCAAGGAAGTGCTGGCCGCGATGGGCCTGCACCTCGGCATGGACGTTCCCGGCTGGCCGCCGGAGAACATCGAGGATCTCGCCAAGCGCTTCGAAGAGCACTACTGAGCCGGGTCCGCGGCGCGGGACTTGTCGTCCCGCGCCGCCACTCCGGATGCGCCTCCATGACGGGCGCATCCGGAGTGGCGGTTCACTGCCCTCGCACCACAAAGGACGGCCGACCCGTGGCACGGCGGCCGAGAACCAAAGGAGAGAGCCATGCGTCACGGTTTCCGGGGTCGTCGCTTCAACCGCACCGTCGAGCATCGCAAGGCGATGTTCTCGAACATGTCGGCCGCGCTGATCAAGCACGAGCAGATCATCACCACCCTGCCGAAGGCCAAGGACCTGCGTCCGGTCGTCGAGAAGCTGATCACGCTCGGCAAGCGCGGCGACCTGCACGCCCGCCGTCAGGCGATCGCGGCCCTGCGCGGCGACGAGGTGATGGTCAAGAAGCTGTTCGACGTGCTCGGCCCCCGCTACGAGGGCCGTCCGGGCGGCTACTGCCGCATCATGAAGGCCGGCTTCCGCTACGGCGACAACGCCCCGATGGCGGTGATCGAGTTCGTCGATCGCGACGTCGACGCCCGCGGCAAGGATTCCGGCCCGGTCCAGGTCGCCGACGAGACCCCGGCGGAGTAATCCGCCCCCTCTCGACGCCTTCCAAGGCGGCCCTCGCGGGCCGCCTTTCTTGTTTGGGCGGAACCTCGCGCGCCGGCGCACGATCTCCCTGCGGCATCCACCGCCCACGAAGGGAGACGTGAACCCCATGACCAAGCTGACCATCCCGGCCGTCGCCGCCCTGATCCTCGCCGGCACCGGCACGGCGGCCCTCGCCGACAAGGTCGGGGCCGACTGGATGCCGATCGGCCAGGTGATCCAGAAGGTCGAGGCCGCCGGCTACACCCAGATCTCCGAGATCGAGGCCGATGACGGCCACTGGGAGGGCGAGGGGATGAAGGACGGTAAGCCGATGAAGTTCAAGGCCGATCCCCGCACCGGCGCCATCCTGTCGGAGAAGGCCGGCAAGTAGGCACTCGGCAAGGAAACGCCGGAAAGCGGAAGGGCCCCGGACGCTCCGGCCGGGCCTTGCCGGCCGGAGCATGCCGCAGGGGAGCCCTGTCGGCAAAACGCTGGATTCCCGCGGTCGGGAGGCGCAAAGGTGACGCGCCTTTTCGTCCACCAGCGAACGTCCGACCATGACCGCCATTCCTGCGCTTGCCGACCTCCAGGCCCGTTACGCCGACCTGCAGGGGCGCGGCCTCAAGCTCGACATGACCCGGGGCAAGCCGGCGCCCGAGCAGCTCGACCTGTCCGACGACCTGTTCACCCTGCCGGGCAACCGCGACCACCGCACCGAGAGCGGTGAGGACGCCCGCAATTACGGCGGCGTGCAGGGGCTGGCCGAGGTGCGGGCCCTGTTCGCGCCGGTGCTCGGCGCGTCGCCCGACCGGATCGCCATCGGCAACAATTCGAGCCTCGCGCTTATGCACGATTGCATCGCCTACGCGCTCCTGAAGGGCGTGCCCGGCGGGACGCGGCCGTGGGCCAAGGAAGAGGAGATCCGCTTCCTCTGCCCGGTGCCGGGCTACGACCGCCACTTCGCCCTGTGCGAGACCTACGGCATCGGCATGATCCCGGTGCCGATGACCGCCGACGGCCCCGACATGGACGTGGTCGAGCGCGAGGTCCGCGATCCCCGGGTGAAGGGGATGTGGGCGGTGCCGCAATATTCCAACCCCGGCGGCGAGACCTACTCCGACGCCACCGTCGAGCGCCTCGCCCGGATGGAGACCGGCGCGCCGGACTTCCGGCTGTTTTGGGACAACGCCTACGCGCTGCACCACCTGACCGAGCGCCGCCCGACCCTGCGCAACGTCCTCGATGCCTGCGCGGAGGCCGGCAACCCGGACCGGGCGATCGTCTTCGCGTCGACCTCGAAGGTGACGCTGGCCGGTGCGGGCCTGGCGATGCTGGCCTCCTCGGAGGACAACATCCGCTGGTACCTCGCCAATGCCGGCAAGCGCAGCATCGGGCCGGACAAGCTCAACCAGCTGCGCCACGTCCGCTTCCTGCGCGACCAGGGCGGTCTCGACGCGTTGATGGACGGCCACCGCCGCCTGCTGGCGCCGAAGTTCAAGGCCGTCACCGAGACCCTGGCCCGGCACCTTGGCGGCACCGGCGTCGCGCGCTGGAGCGAGCCGGAGGGCGGCTACTTCATCCTGCTCGAAGTGCCGGAGGGCTGCGCCACCCGCGTGGTCAAGCTCGCGGCCGCCTGCGGCCTCGCGCTCACCCCGGCCGGCGCCACCCATCCGTACGGCCGCGACCCGCAGGACAAGCTGCTGCGCCTCGCCCCGTCCTATCCGAAGCCCGCCGAGGTCGAGGCCGCGGCCGAGGTGGTGGCGGTCTGCGTGCTCCTGGCCGCCGCCGAGAGCCGCGAGGCCGGGGGCAGCGGCTAGGCGGCGGCGTAGGCGGCCCGCCGGATCTCCACCGCGCTCCGGCGGGCAGGGGGCTTTGCCCCGTCGTCCGTCGGGACCGATCGCCCGACCGGCGGCGCGTGCCGCCGGGCGGGCTGCCTGGTACGGAGCCACGGCCGATCGTGATGGCGCGGGATGCGTCGCGCTTCGGTCTTTCGAACCGAGCGTCAAATCGACGCCGATGGTGACGCTGTCGGCTGGCGGTTTGACGCTCCGCCCCGGGTACCGACGATACTCCGGCGCCATTGCCGACCCTTACGTTCACCACTCGACATAGCATCCCGGGGTGCTGCAAGGCGCCGCGGGCGGCGCGCCGTTGACGCAGCGCAGCACCGCGCGATGTCGCCGGCATGATTGACGAACCCGTCCTCTTCTGCCTGCACTTCCTCGGAGGCAGCGCCCGTGAATGGCGCCCGCTCGCCGAGCGTCTCGGGCCTCACGCGCGCTGCGTCGCCATCGACCTGCCGGGCTTCGGCGACGCGGCCGACCATCCCGGCGGCGACGTCGCCGCCATGGCCGACCATGTCGCCGCCCGCATCATGGCCGAGGACCCGTCCGGGCCCTGGCTCATCGCCGGCAACAGCATGGGGGCGAAGGTCGCCCTGGCGCTCGCCCGCCGCCACAAGGACGGCGACCCCGCCCTCGCGGGCCTCGCCGGGCTCGTCCTGATGGCCGGCTCGCCGCCTTGCCCTGAGCCGATGGCGGAGGAGCGCCGCCGGGCGATGATCGCCTGGATCGACGCCGACCCGGAGACCCGCCGGCGGGAGGCCGAGGCCTTCGTATCGGCGAATGTCGGCGCGCCGCTCTCGCCCGAGGACCACGCCCGGACGGTCGAGGACGTGCTGCGGGCCAATCCGCAGGCCTGGAAGGCCTGGCTCGCGGGCGGCGCCAACGAGGATTGGCGCGAGCGCATCGGCACCCTGCGTGTCCCGGCGCTGGTGGTGAGCGGGGCGCAGGACGGCGACCTCGGGCCGGAGGCGCAGGCCGCCCTGACCCTGCCCCACCTCGCCCGCCACCGCCACGTCGTGGCGCTCGGCGCCGGTCACCTGCTGCCGCTCGAGCGGCCGGACGAGGTGGCGGGACTGATCCGCGCCTTCCTGGCGGCGCCGCCGGAGACCGCCGAGGCACCGACCCTGCCGCCGGCCTTCGCCGCCCTGATCGGTTCGGAGCGGGTCAACACCCGCCTGCGCACGACGCTCCGCGAGCGGATGCGCGAGCCCGACGGCCCGTTCTGCTTGAGTGCGGAGGCGCGCGCGACGCTCGCCGCCTGCCTCGACCGGGTGCTGCCGCAGGCGGGTGCGGGGAAGATCGACCTCGCCCGCCGCATCGACGCGCGGCTGGCCTCCGGCGCCGGCGACGGCTGGCGCTTCGCCGCCCTGCCGCCGGACGCGGAGGCCTACGAGCGGGCGCTCCGCAGCCTCGACGCCGCCGCCCGCGCCGCCCATGGCCGCGCCTTCGCCGACCTCGACGACACCGACCGGGATGGTCTCCTTGAGGCTGCTGCGGCCGGGCGCCTGCCCGACAGCCCCGGCGTGCTCGCGCCCGACCTGATGACCTGTTGGTTCGAGGAATTGCGGGGCGAGGCGGTGCGCACCTTCCTCGCCCATCCGGCCGGCCTCGCGGCGATCGGCTTCACCGGCATCGGGGCGGGCGGCGACGAGGCCGAGGCCCTGCCCGGCTACCGCCTGACCGGCCTGAACGAACGCGAGCCCTGGGAAGCCCCGATCCTCGACACCGTGGGAGACGCCCGATGAACCTCTCGGGGCAAAAGCATTACAGCACCGACGAGGTCGTCGACGTCGTGGTGGTCGGCACCGGGGCGGGCGGCGGGCCGCTGCTGGCCGAACTGGCGGCCGCCGGCCTCAAGGTCGTGGCGCTCGAGGCCGGGCCGAACTTCGATCCGGCCGGGTACGGCTTCGACGAGACGCTGGCCGACGAGATCTACTGGACCGAGGAGCGCCTGAGCGGCGGCTCGACGCCGGAGGCCTTCGGGGGCAACAACAGCGGCACCGGCGTCGGCGGCTCGACCCTGCACTGGGGCGCCTTCGTGCCCCGGGCCGACCCGCGCGACTTCCGCCTCAACACCGAGAGCGGCGAGGGCTGCGACTGGCCGATCGACCACGCCGAGCTGGTGCCGTTCTACGACCGGGTCGAGGCCTTCATCGGCACGTCGGGCCCGACGCCCTATCCGTGGGACGAGGCCCGCCGCTTCCCGCTGCCGCCGGTCCTGCGCAACGGCCCGGCCCAGCTGATGGCGGCGGCCTGCGACCGGCTCGGCATCACCGCGACCGACGCGCCGGCGGCGGTGGTCTCGCGCGACTTCACCGTCGATCCGTCGGTGCCGGAGCGCAAGGCCTGCATCAATTGCGGCTTCTGCCATCAGGGCTGCCGCACCCGCGCCAAGGCCAGCATGGACGTGACCTACCTGCCGCTGGCGGTGGCACGGGGCGCCGAGATCCGCGCCGAGGCGAGGGTGCACGGGGTCGAGCGCGACAAGGCCGGGCGGATCACGGCCGTGATCTACCGCAGCGGCGGCCGCGATCACCGCCAGCGTTGCGCCCACCTGATCCTGTGCGCCGGCGCCGTCGAGACGCCCCGCCTCCTGCTCCATCTCGGGCTCGCCACCGGCAGCGGTCAGGTCGGGCGGAACTACATCGGCCACGTCGCCACGCAGGTCTGGGGCACCTTCGCCGACGAGGTCGGCATGAACCGGGGCTACCCGTCCTCGCTCATCACCGAGGACTACACTCGGCCTGAAGGGGCGGACTTCGCCGGCGGCTACCTGGTCCAGAGCCTCGGCGTCGAGCCGCTGACCTGGGCCAATGCCGTCGCCCGCGGCCGCGGCCTGTGGGGCGCGGCGCTCACCGACTACTTGAAGCGGTACAACCGTGTCGCCGGCATCGGCATCAACGGCGAGACCCTGCCGTGCGACGCGAATATCTTGACGCTCTCGGACGAGACCGACGCGATCGGGATGCGCAAGGCGCGGATCGATTTCGGCTACGGCTCGAACGAGGACCGCCTCAACGCCCACGCCACGAAGGTGATGCGCGAGATCTGGGAGGCGGCGGGCGCCAGCGACATCTGGGTGCTGGAGCGCGTCGCCCACACGCTCGGCACCTGCCGGATGGGACGGAACCCGGACACCTCGGTGGTCGATGTCGAGGGGCGCAGCCACGAGGTCGAGAATCTCTGGATCTGCGACGGGTCGGTCTTCCCGAGTTCGCTCGCGGCCAATCCGGCGCTCACCATCATGGCGCTCTCGCTGCGCACCGCCGGCGCGTTCCTGAAAGGCCCCCGATGAGCGACGATCCCCGCACGGCCTATCCCCGGCCGCCCTTCCCGGGCGCGCAGCAGCAGCCGCGCCCCGGCCTCACCGGGCCGATGGACCCGGCCCCGGACCACGGCGAGGAGAGCTACGTCGGCAAGGGCCTGCTGACCGACAGGATCGCGCTCGTCACCGGGGGCGATTCCGGCATCGGCCGGGCGGTCGCCATCGCGTATGCCCGCGAGGGCGCCCATCTGGCGATCTCCTACCTCGACTCCGAGGAGGAGGACGCGCAGGAGACCAAGGCCTGGGTCGAGAAGGCCGGCCGGCGCTGCCTGCTGCTCCCGGGCGACCTGCGTGACGAGGCGCATTGCCGGGCGATCGTGCAGAAGACCGTGGCGGAGTTCGGCCGTATCGACGTGCTCGTCAACAACGCCGCCGCGCAGGTGGTGAACGAGGGGCTCGACGACATCACCGTCCACGACGTCGAGGGCTCGTTCCGCGCCAACGTCTTCGCGATGATCTACCTGGCGCAGGAAGCGGTGCCGCACATGCGGCCGGGCTCGGCGATCGTGAACTCGACGAGCCAGCAGGCCAAGGTCGCGGATGCGAGCATGCTGGTCTACGCCGCCACCAAGGGAGCGATCAGCACCCTGACGGTCGGGCTGTCGAACCTGCTCGCGCCGAAGGGCATCCGGGTCAATTGCGTCGCCCCCGGCCCGGTCTGGACGCCGATCCAGCCGATCGTGAAGAAGCCCGAGCAGATGGAGCAGCTCGGCGCCGATACGCCGCTCGGCCGGGCCGGACAGCCGGCGGAGCTGGCCCCGGCCTACGTGCTGCTGGCCTCGCGGGAGGGCAGCTACATGACCGGCGCGCTCGTGCCCGTCACCGGCGGCCAGCCGATGCTCTGACGGAAGGTCAGGGTTTCGCCCGGCGGGGTGTCCGCCCGAGTACCCCGCCCTAGCTCCTTCGTCATCGGACGGGCCCGATACGGGACCATCCTACCGCCCCGGCGAAAAGCGCGGGAC
Organism: Methylobacterium sp. ap11; assembly: GCF_900110515.1. Classification (NCBI taxonomy): domain Bacteria; kingdom Pseudomonadati; phylum Pseudomonadota; class Alphaproteobacteria; order Hyphomicrobiales; family Methylobacteriaceae; genus Methylobacterium; species Methylobacterium sp. ap11. The sequence continues at coordinate 127,799 of NZ_FOEB01000013.1, forward strand.
GGCCCATGAAACCTCGCCGCAGCATCGGAACGGCCGCCCCTCGGCCTCGTTGTTGCGGCAAATCCACGGAGTAATCGACATGGCGGATTCCAAGGGCAAGGCCGGCGAGCCGCGCCAGCACCGTACCCGTAACGACACCGACTCGAACGCCAAGCGCGTCTCGATCGAGACCCTGAACGCGCGCCTCGCCGACGGCATCGACCTGGCGCTCAACATCAAGCAGGCGCACTGGAACCTGAAGGGCCCGCAATTCATCGGCATCCACGAGATGCTCGACGGGTTCCGCACCGAGATCGACGACCTCAACGACAAGGTTGCGGAGCGGGCGGTGCAGCTCGGCGCCACCGCGCTCGGCACCGCCTCGGTCGTCGCCGCCTCCTCGAAGCTCGCCCCGTATCCGACCGACGTCTACGCCATCGCCGACCACCTCTCGGCCCTGATCGACCGCTACGCGGCCTACGCCAACGCCGTGCGCGAGAACATCGACCAGACCGACGAGGCGGGCGATGCCGGCACCGCCGACCTGTTCACCGAGGTCTCCCGCGCGGTCGACAAGCAGCTGTGGTTCCTCGAGGCCCACGTCCAGGAGCCGACCGGCGCGATGCGCGACGGGGACGGCAAGGGCGCGCGCTGAGCGAGGGGGCTATGCCCGGGGTCGCGGGGTAAGCCTGCCCTGGCTGCAAACTCCTTCGTTCGTCTGTTTGCGATGAAGAACGAAACCGTGATTCGCCTCCCCGTCCCTCGGGGAGGCGTTTTTTGTATGCAGCGACATCGATCGACGGCAGGGAGGCATTCGGTTGCTCTGGGTCATGTATCGATGGGGCGACGCGTGTGACCGAGGCAACGCCTAATGCGGCAGAGATTGCCGCGCGTCGCAAGCACGTGGCGAAACGCCTGAACGAGCACATCAAGCTGTTCGCAGCCTACGTAAACGCCATGGCGATCGCCGTCGCTGGTGCGGCTATCATCGTACCGCTGGTCAGCAACCCGAACGTAGCCTTCGGTCGGTCGCACCTCGCTTGGTTCGCAGGCTCTCTCGCCTTACAGTGTATCGGTCACGCGGTGATCCGACTTCTGCGCCGGGAGGAGTGACGATGCCCTGGGATGCCACCCTCGCGATGCTCGGCTTCGCCCTGTTCGTCTCGGTAACGGGCTTCGTTGCCCTCAGCTACGCCGTCTACCGCTTCGAGCGGAAGTACGGTCAGGCGGGGCGTACCGGCACCCCGCCCGCGGAGTAGCTTAAGCGCTACATCGGCTCCGCGCCGCGCCCCATGGCGGCGACGCCGGTGCGCGAGACCTCGACCAGCCCCACCGACGCCATCAGCTTGACGAAGCGGTCGATCTCCTCGGTTGAGCCGGTGAGCTCGAACACGAACGAGTTTAGCGTCGCGTCGAGGGTGCGGGCGCCGAAGGCGGCGGCGAGCCGCATCGCCTCGACCCGGTGGTCGCCCTTGCCGGCGACCTTCACCAGCGCCAACTCCCGCTCGAGCGAGTCGCCCTGAAGCGTCAGGTCGACCACCCGGTGCACCGGCACCAGCCGGTCGAGCTGCGCCTTGATCTGATCGATCACCGCGTTGGTGCCGGCCGTCACGATGGTGATGCGCGAGATGTGCCGGGCGTGCTCGGTCTCCGAGACCGTCAGGCTCTCGATGTTGTAGCCGCGGCCCGAGAACAGGCCGGCGATGCGCGCGAGCACGCCGGGCTCGTTGTCGACGATGACCGCGAGCGTGTGGCGGTTCACCGGCTCGACGCGGACCGGATCGGGGTAGTGGGTGTTCATGGCGTTCATCGTCCTCAAACCCTCGCCCGATCAGACCAGCATCTTGCCTTCGTCCGAGATGACGTCGCCCAGATCCGCCCCGGTCTCGCCGAGGTAGTCCGAGAGAAGCATCTCGTTGTGCGCCTTGCCCGACGGGATCATCGGGAAGCAGTTCTCGGTCTTGTCGACGATGCAGTCGAAGATCACCGGGCCGTCATAGTCCAGCATCTCGGCGATCGCCGCGTCCAGGCTGCCGGGGTCGGAGCAGCGGATGCCCTTGGCGCCGTAGGCCTCGGCGAGCTTGACGAAGTCGGGCAGGCTCTCGGAATAGCTCTCCGAGTAGCGCGAGCCGTGCAGCAACTGCTGCCACTGGCGCACCATGCCCATGTACTCGTTGTTCAGGATGAAGATCTTGACCGGCAGGCGGTACTGCACGGCGGTCGACATCTCCTGGATGTTCATCTGGATCGAAGCCTCGCCGGCGATGTCGATCACCAGCGCGCCGCGATGCGCCAGCTGGGCGCCGATCGCCGCCGGCAGGCCGTAGCCCATGGTGCCGAGGCCCCCCGAGGTCATCCAGCGGTTCGGCTCGTCGAACTTGTAGTATTGCGCCGCCCACATCTGGTGTTGGCCGACCTCCGTGGTGACATAGGTCTCGCGATCCTTGGTCGCCTCGTAGAGGCGCTGGACCGCGTATTGCGGCTTGATGGTGGTGCCCGACGGCCAGTAGCCGAGGCATTCCCGCGCCTTCCAGCCGCGGATCTTCGACAGCCACTCGGTCAGGCGGCCCTGGTCGGGCTCCGGCGTGATCGCGCGCCACTCGCGCAGCATGTCGGAGAGCACCGAGCCGCAATCGCCGACGATGCCGATATCGGCCTTGACGGTCTTGTTGATCGAGGAGGCGTCGATGTCGACGTGGATCTTCTTGGAGAACGGCGAGAAGGCGTCGAGCCGGCCGGTGATGCGGTCGTCGAAGCGGGCGCCGATGCAGATCATGACGTCGCATTCGTGCATCGCCAGGTTGGCCTCGTAGGTCCCGTGCATGCCGAGCATGCCGAGGAACTGCGGGTCCGAACCCGGGAAGGCCCCCAAGCCCATCAGCGTCGAGGTGACCGGGAAGCCGGTGGCGCGGGCGAGCTCGCGCAGCAGCTCGGAGGCCTCGGGCCCCGCGTTGATGACGCCGCCGCCGGTATAGAAGACCGGCCGGCGCGCACCCGCCATCAGCGCCACGGCGGCGCGGATCTTCTCCGGGTCGCCCTGCGTCTGCGGGTTGTAGGTCTTGTGGCTGTTGTCGACCGGGCGGCGGTAGACGCCGCTGGCGAACTGGATGTCCTTCGGCAGGTCGACGACGACCGGGCCGGGCCGGCCGTGCGAGGCGACGTAGAACGCCTCGTGCAGGATCCGCGGCAGGTCCTCGATCGATTTGACCAGGTAGTTGTGCTTGGTGCAGCTGCGGGTGATGCCGACCGTGTCGCATTCCTGGAACGCGTCGGAGCCGATCAGGTGGGTCGGCACCTGGCCGGTGATGCAGACGAGCGGGATCGAGTCGAGCAGCGCGTCGGTCAAGCCGGTGACGATGTTGGTGGCGCCCGGCCCCGAGGTGACGAGCACGCAGCCGACCTTGCCGGACGAGCGGGCATAGCCCTCGGCCGCGTGGACCGCGCCCTGCTCGTGGCGGACCAGGATGTGCTTCACGGATTCCTGGTGGAAGAGCGCGTCGTAGATCGGCAGCACCGCGCCGCCCGGATAGCCGAACAGGGTGTCGACCCCCTGATCCTGAAACGCCCGGATCACCATCTCGGCGCCCGTCATGACCTCGCCCGCACTCATCGTCGCGCTCCCGTTCCTTGGTCTCGTCCGCGCTCTCGGGTCCGTTTTACGCAACAAAAAAGGGCCCCGAAGGACCCTTGCACGCGCCACCCTTGGGATGCCGGGCTGTGTTAAGCCCGTCCCGTCGGTGGCGCTTCCGCTACAATAAGGACCGCACGCATGCTGTGAGAAAGCCTGCCCTTGAGAGAGTGGCGGGGACCCTACGCGCCTCGACTCGCAGGGTCAACCGGTTTCGGCAACGGCGGAAAGTCCGGGTCTAGCGGGCCCGGAGCGTCGGATAGGCCCGCCGCACGGCGCGCGCGATCAGCACGACGAGCACCACCTTCACGGCGTCGCCCGGCAGGAACCAGGCCGAGCCGAGCGCTGCCTTGGCGAGGTCGACCCGCGCCACCGCGGCGATCCACGGGATGCCGACCGCGTAGGTGAGCACGACGCCGCCGAGCACGAGGATCAGGACTTCCTTCCAGACCGTCAGCGTGCGCAGGGAGCGCTCGTACAGGTAGCCGATCACGAAGGCGGCGACCGGCCACATCAGCACGAAGCCGCCGCCCGGCCCCATGACGATGCCGAGCCCGCCGCGCCCGCCCGCCATCAGCGGCAGCCCGGCGCAGACCAGGACGACGAACAGGGCGAGCGCCGCCCCGCCGCGCACCGCGCCGGCCAGGGCGCCGGCCAGCATCACCCCCATCGACTGCGCGGTGATCGGCACGCCGACGACCGGAAGCGTCACGGGCGGGAACAGGCCGAGCGCGGCCGTGAGGGCGGCAAAGAGCGCGACGAAGACGATGTCACGGGTCGACATGGGGTTCCTTGGAGAGCCTCGTTCGAGGGGAGGGGGGCCGGCCGCCGGTTCCGTCCGGGTCGTAGGAGCGCGCGTCGATCGCCGCCGCGATGTCGTCGCTCATTTTCAGCATCCGCACCACGACCGGGACGGTCAGCGCCACGAGGCTGCGCTCCAGGCCGCGTGCCCGCTGCGCCTCGCGCACCTCCGCGGCGATGGCGGCCAGCACCGGAATGAACCGCAGGGTCAGCGCGATGGCGAGGCCGACCTTGGCGGGGTTGACCCCGACGAATCTCAGCCAGGCGAGGCCGCGTTGCAGCGCCTCGATGAGGTCGGCGCTGCGGGTCGTGAGCGTTACGAGCCCGGCGAGCAGCACCAGCGCGGCGAGGCGCGCGGCCACCATGAGCCCGGCGAGCCAGCCGTCGAGGGCGACCTGGACGAGGACCAGGACGGCGAGGATCCAGGCGAGCGGGCGCAGCTGGGCGAGGACGAGACGGGCCGGGATGCCGGCCACCCCGTAGAGCAGACCCGCAAGCCCGAGCGCCGCGAGCGCGAGGTCGAGCCGCGGCCATGCGAACAGCGCGCTGCCGGCACCGATGAGCAGGAGGATCTTGCGCCCCGGCGGGCAGCGATGGACCGGGCTATCCCCCGGGACGTACGGGGTCACGACATCATCGCGACGTAGGCCGGCAGGGCGACCGCGGGGCGGTCGTCGATCGCGACCCGGCCGTCCTCGAACACCAGAACCCGGTCGAAATGCTCCAGGAAGGCGATGTCGTGCGAGACCACGATCGCGCGCTGCGGCAGGGCGTCGATGGCCTGCGCGATCCGGCGCTTGTTGCGCAGGTCGAGCAGCGTCGTCGGCTCGTCGAACACGATCACCTCGGGCGCCATCGCCAGCACGCCGGCAATCGCCAGCAGCTGCTTCTGCCCGCCGCTGAGGAGGTGGGCCGGGTGGTCGCGCAAGGCCCGCAGGTCGTAGCGGTCGAGGGCCTCGTCGACGCGCCGGGCAATCTCGTCCTTCGGCAGCCCGAGGTTCTTCAGTCCGAAGGCGAGGTCCTCCGCGACCACCGGCAGCACGATCTGGTTGTCGGGGTTCTGAAAAACGAAGCCGACCTTGCGGCGCACCGCCTTGCCGTCGCGGCGCGTGTCGAGCCCGTCGACCCGCACGGTGCCGCTGTTCGGCACCAGGAGGCCGTTGAGCAGGCGGGCAAACGTGCTCTTGCCGCTGCCGTTGGCCCCCACCACCGCGATGCGCTGCTCGGCGAGGTCGAGGGTGAGGTCGCGCAGGACGGTGCGCTCCCCGAAGGCATGGCCGACCTGCCTGATCTCGATCACGACGCCACCGCTCCCACCCCGGTCCGGGCGGGCGCCTCTTAAGCATCATTCGCCTCGAGGGTCACCGGTTCGGCGACGAAAATGATGCGGTCGCGGGCCTCGACGCGCCGGTGCCCCGTGGCCTTGCGGCGCGGCCTTCCCGGCGCCGGCCGGCAGGGGCGCCCGCGCGGTTTGGAAACCGCGCCGGGCTCCCCTATGTGACGCAGCGGCGGTGTGGTCCGCCCGAGGGGGACGGGATGACGACCGGAACGGCCTACCTCCTGGTCGATGTCGCCGGGACGGAATGCGCCCTGCCGCGCCGGGCGGTGCGGGAGATCCTGCCCCTGCCGCGCCTGTGGCGCCCGCCGGGCGCCCCCCCGACGCTCGCCGGCTTCCTCAACCTCGCGGGCGCCGCGGTGCCGGTCCTCGACCTCGCGGCGTTGTTCGGCCTCGACCGGCCGGTCACGGCCCGCCAGGCGCTCTACCGCCACCTGGTGCTGCTCCACGGTGATTCGCCCCTGGCCCTGATGGTCGACCGCGTCGCCGACTTCGTCCGGGTCGCGCCCGATCGGGTCCGGCCGGTGGCCGACGGGGCGACGCTGAACGGCTGCGTCGCCGCCGAGATGCGGATCGGCGACCGGCTGGTCCACGGCCTCTCGGTCGACCGCATCCTGCTCGCCGAGGAGCGCGACCGGCTGGCCGCGCAGACCCGGGAGGCGCAGGCGCGCCTCGCCGAGTGGGCGGCCTGAGCCGGATCGTGCCGACCGCACGGCCGATCCCGGGGACGGCCCCGACCGCCGACCCGGCCTTCGCGGCGCTGAAATCGCGCCTCGTCGCCCGCACCGGCCACCATTACTACGCCGACAAGGACGACCTCCTGTGGGAACGGGTCGGCCGGCGCATGCGCGTGCGGGGCGTGCCCGATCCCGCCGGCTACCTCGCGCTGCTGGAGGAATCCGAGGCCGAATGGGCGGCCCTCGAATCCGAGATCACCATCGGGGAGACGTTCTTCTTCCGCTACGCCGAGCAGTTCGCGGCCCTGCGCGGCACGATCCTGCCCGAGCGCATCGCGGCGCGCAGCGACGAGCGGCGCCTGCGGATCTGGAGCGCGGGCTGCTCGACCGGCCCGGAAACCCACTCGGTCGCGATCGTGCTGCGCGAGCTTCTCGGCGAGCGCCTGCCCGACTGGCGCATCGGGCTGACCGGCACCGACATCAACCGCGACGTGCTGGCGGTGGCGCGCCGCGCCGTCTACGGCGCCTGGGCCCTGCGCACCCTCGGGCCCGAGGAGCGCGAGCGCTATTTCCGGCCGGGCCCGCGGGAGGGCACCTTCGCGCTGCGGCCGGAATACCGGGGCCTCGCCCGGTTCGAGCCGCAGAACCTGATGAGCCTGCTGGACGGTACCGCGTCGTTGGCGCTCACCGACTACGACCTCATCCTGTGCCGCAACGTCCTGATCTACTTCCACCCGGACGTGGTGCAGGCCCTGGTGCGGGCCCTGGCGCAGCGCCTGCGGCCCGGCGGCTGGCTGCTCCTCGGCCATGCCGAGCCGAACCCGGCCTTCGCGGAGTTCCTGGAGGCGGTCGCGCTCCCGGGCACCGCCGCCTACCGGCGCCCGGGGGAGGGCGCGGTGCCGGACCTGCCGCCGCCGCCGGCCCGGCTGGAGCCGGTCCCGGGCCCGGAGGCGGCCTGGGCGCCGCTGCTGCCGCCGGAGCCGGCCGCCCGGGAGGTCGGGGCTGCGCCGATCCGGCTCCGCGCGCCCCTCGCCGTCGCGCCATCCGTGCCGCCCGCCGAGGGAGGGCCCCTCGCCGCCGTGCGGGCGCTCGCCGATGCCGGCGACCTCGAGGCGAGCTGGCGGGCCTGCCGGGCGGCTCTGGCCGAGGCCCCGACCGATCCGCGCCTGCGCTACTACGAAGGTCTGCTCGCCCGCGCCCGGGCCCGGCCGGACGAGGCGGAACGCGCCTTTCGCGGCGCGCTCTACCTCGATAAGGGCTTCGTCATGGCGCACTACCATCTCGGGCTGACCCTCGTCGCCGCCGGCCGCACCGAGGCCGGCCGGCGCGCGCTGGCCAACGCCCTGCGGCTCGCCGCGGCCCTGCCCGCCGACGCGATCCTGCCCGAGGGCGACGGGCTCACCGCCGCCGAGCTCGCGGGGGCCGCCCGTCCGTTCCTCGGCAACGAGGCCGCCTGATGCCGCAGAACGCCGCCGCCGGCCCGGCCCTGCCCGGCGAGGCCGACCTCGACGCCGCCCGGATCGACGCGATCCTGGACGCCCGCACCCGCGCCCTCGCGGCCCGCGTCGCGGCGGCGCCGGCGCGCCCGACCCGGGCGCTGCTGCTCTGCCGCGCCGGCACCGAGCGGGTCGGCCTGCCGCTGGAAGCGGTCGCCGAGGTGTTTCCGTTCCGGCCCTGCACCCCGGTGCCGGGGGCGCCCGCGGCCCTGATCGGCCTCACCGGGCGGGGCGGCCTCCTCGTCAGCGTTCTCGATCTCGCGACGGCGCTGGGCCAGCCGGCCGGCGGGCGCCCGGAGGCGGCCGGCGGCCACGTCGTCGTCCTGCGCCGCGACGGCCCGCGCATCGGCCTCAGGGTCGAGCGGGTGCTGGCGGTGACCGACGCGGTGGTCGAGGCCGAAGGGCTGGGCAGGCGGGCGGTGGCGGGCTATGTCGACGCCGCGCCGACGGACCATCGTCAGGAATCGGACGGAACGGACGCGGGGTTCGCCGTGATCGACGTGCCGGCCCTGCTGGCGCCGCTCCTCGCCGCCGGCCCGTCCCGGCCGGCCTGAACACCCGCCGTCATTCCAACCACAGGGAAGCCCGCGTGTCGCTCTCGATCGGGAACCGCATCCTCCTCGGCTTCTCCGCCGTCGTCCTGGTGATCGTGGCGCTCGGCGTCTACGCGGTCGGGCAGATCGGCGAGGTGCGCAACGCCACCGACATCATCGTCACCCGCGACCTGACGGTGATGCACCAGCTCGAGAACATCCGCGAGGCGCAGCGCCGGATGAGCGACCTGCGCGACGAGGCCGCCACCCGCTACTACCTCCGGGCGCTCGGCCGCGAGCTGACGTCCAAGGAGGAGCCGACGGTGACCTGGCGCCGCAACGCGGCCTCCGCCGAGACCGCGCTCGCCGGAGCGATCACCACCGCCAACGACTACCGGGCCCAGTCGATCTCGGCCGACCGCGCCGCCGCCTGGCAGCGCATCGCCGAATTGCTGGTCGCGGCCGGCGCCGAGCTGCGCACCACCCGCACCGCCACCGAGCGCCAGTTCGAGGCGCTCGCCGCCAACGACGTGCCGGCCATCCAGGCGACGGAGACCGCCCTCGACCAGTCGGGCGAGAACTTCGTGCGCACCATGGGCAACGCCCGGGACGCCCTCGATGGGGCGATCGCCGCCGGCCAGCGCCGGGTCGGCGCGATCTACGAGGAGAGCCGTCTCTCGACCCTGGTGGCGCTCGCGGTCTGCGTGGTCATGGCCCTCGTCATCACGGTGCTGATCCGCCGATCGGTGGTCCAGCCCCTCGACGCCGTGATGGTCTTCGTCGGCAAGGTCGGGAGCGGCGACCTCACCGGACGCGTCGCCGAGACCAGCCGCGACGAGCTCGGGCGCTTGGGCGGCGTCCTCAACCAGATGGTCGAGGGCCTGCGCCAGCTCGCCAGCCAGAACCGGGCCTCGACCTCGAACCTCAACGCGGCGGCGGCCGAGATTCGCGCCTCGGCCCAGGAGCAGGCGGCGAGCGTCGAGGAGCAGTTCGCCGCCGTGCAGGAGACCGCCGCCACCGTCGACGAGATCACCCATGCGGGCGCCCAGATCGGCAAGCGCGCCCAGGAGGTCATCGCCACGGCGCAGGCCACCGCCCAGACGTCGAGCGCGGGGCTTCGCGCCGTCGACGAGACGGCGCGCGCCATGGACGCGATCCGCGAGCAGAGCGAGGCGGTGGCCGAGAACATCGTCAGCTTGAGCGAGAAGACGCAGGCCATCGGCGAGATCATCGCCACCGTCAACGACGTCTCGGAGCGCACGCATCTGCTCGCGCTCAACGCCGCCATCGAGGCCGCGGCGGCCGGCGAGAGCGGCCGCAGCTTCGCGGTGGTGGCTTCCGAGATGAAGGCGCTCGCCGACCAGGCCAAGGAGGCGACCGGCCAGGTGCGGGCGATCCTCGGCGACATCCAGCGCGGCATCAACGCCTCGGTGATGCTGACGGAAGAAGCGGTCAAGCGCGTCGCGGTGGGCAAGGAGCGCACCGACACCACACACGCGACGATCGAGGAGATCACCGCCCGGGTGCAGGAGAGCGTGCAGACCTTCCAGCAGATCGTCGCCTCGACCAACCAGCAGCAACTCGGCATCGAGCAGGTGATGGGCGCGCTCCAGAACATCCGCCAGGCGAGCCAGCAGACCGCCGCCGGCACCCGCCAGGTCGAGGCCGCGGCCGCCAACCTGAGCGAGCTCGCGAGCGCCCTTCTGGCGCTCGCCGAGCGTTACCGGCTCTGACGCGCCCACCCGAGGAACCCGGCCCGCGCCGATGGACGACATCCGCCAGCTTCTCCTCGCGGCCTTCGACGCCGAGCACCGCGAGCACATCGCGGCGATCCGGGTGGCCCTCGCCGCGGCCGAGACCGGCCGGCCCGCGGACTGGAACGACGTGTTCCGCCGCGCCCACAGCCTGAAGGGCGCCGCCCGGGCCGTGGACCTGCCGGCGGTGGAGGAGGTCGCCCACCGGCTCGAGGCCCTGTTCGACCGGGTGGTGCAGGGCCGGCACGGCCTCGACCGGGCGACCGCCGGCGTGGTCGACCTCGCCCTCGACCGGATCGAGGGCCTGGTGGCGGGCCTCGCCGAGACGCCGGAGCCGGAGGCACCGGCGGACGCCATCGCGGCCCTCGACGCCTGCCTGTCCGGCGCGCCGATCCCCGGGGCCGCGCCGCCGCCCGCGGCGGCGATGGAGCAGGCGCCCGAGCCGGCGGCGCCGGCAGCCCCCCAGGCTCCATCCGAAACGACCGCGCAGACGGCCATCCAGACACCCGCCCCGCAGGATGGGGCCGTCGCCTACCTGCGCATCGCCAGCGACCAGGTCGAGGCCCTGTCGAAGGCGGTGCACGACCTGAACGCGGCGCTCCAGGGCCAGGAGACCGTCGCCGCCGCGGTGGCGGGGCTCGAATCCGGCGCCCGGGCCCTGCGCCGCAGCGTCGACACGGTGCAGGGCCGCACCGGCGAGATGGTGGCGCTCGCCCGCCGCCTGCGCGAGGCCGGCGACCCGGCCGGCGCCGCCCTCGACGGCTTCGTCGACCGGGTCCGCCGCCTCGACGGCGACCTGCGCGGCGTGATCCGCGGCATCTCTGGCCTCGCCCGGGTGCAGAGCCGCAGCACCGGCGTGGTCGACGGCGCGCTCCGGCGCCTGCGCGACGATTCCGACCGCCTGCTCCTCGTCCCGGCCGAGACGGTGTTCGGCGGCTACGGCCGGATGGTGCGGGAGATCGCCCGCGAGGCCGGCCTCGCCGTCGAGGTGCGCCTCCACGGCCTTGACCTCCAGGTCGATCGCGGCCTGCTCCAGGCCCTCAAGGACCCGGTGCTGCACGCGCTGCGCAATACCATCAGCCACGGGGCGGAGCCCGCCCGAGCGCGGCGCGAGGCCGGCAAGCCGGAGGCGCTCGGCGTCACCCTGTCGGTCGCCTCGAAGGGCAGCCAGCTCGTCGTGACGATCCGGGACGACGGAAGGGGGCCCGACCTCGCCCGCATCCTCGAGACCGGCCGGCGCCAGGGGCTGGTCCCGCCGGGGGGCGAGCCCACCCCCGACGAGATCCTCGACCTCGTCTTCGCGCCGGGCTTCTCCACCGCCCCCGCCGTCGACCGGATCGCCGGGCGCGGCATGGGCCTGTCGGTGGTGGCGGAGGCCGCCCGGGCGCTGCGCGGCCGCGCGACCCTGCGGGCAGCCGCGCCCCACGGCGCAGAGGTCGTCATCACCGTGCCGCTCTCTGCCGCGCGCCAGCCGGTGCTGCTGGTCGAGGCGGCGCTGAGCCCCGGGGCGCCGCCGCAGACCTTCGGCCTGCCGAGCGGCGCCGTCGCGCAACTCCTGCGGCTCTCCGGCCGCGACCTCGCGTCCGTGGCGGGAGAGCCGGCGGCGAGGATCAACCAGGGGGGGAGGGACGTTGTCGTGCCGCTCGTTCCCCTCGCGTCTCTCCTCGGTTCCGGTGTCGCTCCCCTTCCTCTCCATGACGGCGTGGTCCGCGCCGTGCTGCTGCGCTGCGGCGCCTCGCTCTGCGCCGTCGCGGTCGACCGGCTGCTCGACGTGCGGGTGCTCCTCGTCGGGCCGGCCCCGCCGCTCGGCGGCGATCCCGCGCTGATGTCCGGCACCGTGATGCTCGCCGATGAGACCCCCGCCCTGGTGCTCGACCCCGAGGGCCTGTGCGTCCGCGCCCGGGCCGGCGGCCTAGTGGCGGCGCCGGTCGCGGCGCCGGAGCGCCGCAAGGCGCGGGTCCGCACCGTGCTCGTCGTCGACGATTCGATCACCACCCGCACCCTCGAGAAGAGCATCCTGGAGGCGCATGGCTACCGGGTCTTCGTCTGCGTCGACGGGCAGGACGCCCTCGACCGCCTGCGCCGGGACGGCGGCGACGTCGACCTCGTGGTCGCCGACGTCGAGATGCCGCGCCTCGACGGGTTCGGCCTGCTCCAGGCGGTCAAGGCCGATCCGGGCTTGACGCGGCTGCCGGTGATCCTGATGACCTCCCGCGGCGATCCCGCCGACATCCGCCGGGGCCTCGATCTCGGGGCCGACGCCTACATCACCAAGCAGAAGTTCGACCAGCGCGAGCTTCTCGACACGATCGGTCAGCTGCTGTGAGCACCCCCGTCCGCGTCATGCTGGTGGAGGATTCGCTGGTGGTGCGCCAGCTCCTCGCCCACATCGTCAGCCGCGATCCCCGCCTCGCCCTCGTCGCCGCGGTCGATTCCGGCGAGGAGGCCCTGCGCGAGATCCACCGGGTCCAGCCCGACGTGATCTCGATGGACATCCGCCTGCCGGGCATCGACGGCCTGGAGACCACCCGGCGGATCATGGCCGAGCGGCCGACCCCGATCGTCGTCGTGGCCGACGCGATCGAGGATTCCTCGCTCAAGATCTCGATGAACGCCCTACGGGCCGGCGCGCTCAGCGTGGTCGAGAAGCCGGTCGGCACCGGCCACCGCGCCTACGAGGCGATCGCCGACCAGATCTGCACCCAGCTGCGCATCATGAGCCAGGTGCCGGTGATCCGGCGCCGGCCGATCGGCGCCGAGCGCCTCGCCCGCTCCGACGCGCCCCGGGAGGAGTTCCGCGGGACGATTCCCGCCACCCAGGCCCCGAGCGTGCTGGCGGTGGCGGCCTCGACCGGCGGGCCGCCGGCCTTCGCCAAGCTGCTCGGCGCCCTCCCGGCGGATTTTTCCTTGCCGGTGCTCCTCGTCCAGCACATGGGCGCGGCCTTCATGGAGGGGTTCGCCGACTGGCTGAACGGCGTCGTGCCGCTCACCGTCGTCATCGCCCGCGAGGGCGTGCGGCCTCAAGGGGGCCACGTCTACGTGGCGCCGGGCGACCGCCACCTCACCCTCGGGGCCGGCGGGCTCCTTACCCTGGTCGACGAGCCGCCGGTCGGCGGCCAGCGTCCCTCGGCGACCGTGCTGTTCCGCTCGGTCGCGCGGGCCGCCGGGCCGCGGGGCCTCGGCGTGCTCCTCACCGGCATGGGCGAGGACGGTGCCGCCGGCCTCCTCGACATGCACGTCGCGGGGGCGGCCACCATCGCCGAGCACGAGAGCTCGGCGGTCGTCTACGGCATGCCGGCGGCGGCGGTGCGCCTGCGGGCGGCGGGCCACGTGCTGCCCCTCGACCTGATCGCCCCGCGGATCCTGCGGGCGCTGCAGCCGGGCCTCGCGCCGTGACGGCCGCGCAGCCCGGGCCGCTGCCCGACGCGCAAGGGGTTTCCCGGCAAGAGGTTTCCCCGCAAGGGGGCCCCGGGCCGGACCGCCCCCCGGCGCCCGCGACCCGCATCCTCCTGGTCGAGGATTCCGAGACCCAGGCCCTGCAGCTGCGCCTCTTCCTGGAGCGCAACGGCTTCGCGGTGACGCGCCACGCCACCGCCGAGGCCGCCCTCGAGGCGATGAACCACGGCCTGCCCGACCTCGTCGTCGCCGATTACCACCTGCCCGGGATGAACGGCGACGAGCTGACCCGGCAGATGCGCCTCGCCATGCGCACCCGGGCGACGCCGGTGCTGATGCTGACCGAGGCGAGCGGCCGCGACATCGAGCGCCAGGGGCTCGAGAGCGGCGCCGACGCCTACGTGCCGAAATCCGCCGACCGCGACCTCCTGCTGCTGCGCATCCGCGCGCTGCTCCGCGAGCGCGCCGCCGTGCCGGCGGGCGAGCCGGCCCGGGCGGCGAATTTCCGCCGCGCCCGCATCCTGGTCGTCGACGGCAGCGCGACCTTTCGGGCGTATCTCTCCGCCCTGCTGGCACAGGAGGGGCACGAGGTGGTGGCCGCCGACGGGCCCGACCAGGCGATGGCGGCGTTGCAGGCCCCGGGCGAGGGCTTCGACTGCGTCACCGTCGACCTCCTCGGCACCAGCTTCGACGCCATCGCGCTGTGCCGCCGGATCGACGCCCTGCGGGGTGCCGCGACGGGGGCGGGGGCGCCGGGCTTCTCCCTCGTCGGCATCGGCTCGGCGGCGGCCTCCAGCAAGGACCTCCTGGTCGAGGCGTTCTCGGCCGGGGCCGACGACGTGGTCGCCAAGGATGTCGGCGGAAGGGATCTGGCGGGCCGGGACGGAACCGGCCCGAAGGGCGCGGATGCCGACCTCCTGGCGATCCGGGTGCGCACCCTGGTGCGCCGCAAGCTCCTGGAGGAGGACGACCGGCGCGTCGCCGAGGAGGTGCGCCGCCACGCGCTCGCCGCCGAGCGCGCCAAGGCCGAGGCCGCCGCCGCCGAGGCCAAAGCCGCCCTGGCCGGCGCGCTGGCGCAGGCCAACCACGACCTCGAACAGGCCAATCACCGCCTGAAGGACACCCAGGCCAAGCTCGTCCAGGCGGCGAAGATGGCCTCGCTCGGCGAACTGGTCGCCGGCATCGCCCACGAGATCAACAATCCGCTCGCCTTCATCCTCGCCCACCAGGGCACGGTCGAGCGGCTGATCGGCGAGGTGGCGGCGACGGTGCCGGAGGGCGATCCCTCCCGCCGCCCCCTCGACAAGGCCCGCGACCGGGTCGGCGCGATGCGGCTCGGGCTCGCCCGGATCCAGGACCTCGTCGTCAACCTGCGCAAGTTCTCGCGCCTCGACGAGGGCGAGATGCAGACCGTCAACGTGCCGGACGCGATCGAGAACGTGCTCGCGCTGATCCAGCACAAGCTCGGCACACGCATCGCCGTGCACAAGCACCTCGCCGGCGCGCCCGAGATCCGGTGCTCGCCGGCCCTGCTCAACCAGGTGGTCATGAACATCCTCGGCAACGCCGCCGACGCGATCCCCGGCGACGGCGCGATCACGATCGAGACCGCGATCCGCGACGGGCACGACGTGATCCGGATCTGCGACACCGGCCCGGGCGTGCCGGAGGCGCTGCGCGAACGGATCTTCGAGCCGTTCTTCACGACGAAGCCCGTCGGCTCCGGCACGGGCCTCGGCCTCGCCATTGCATACAGCGTCGTGCAGGCGCATAGCGGACAGATCTCCGTGGAATCGGCGCCGGATGGAGGGGCCTGCTTCGTGATCAGCATTCCGAGGCGGGCCGCATGAGCGTGGGCATGACGACCAACGCGACGAAGCCGACCTTGCGCGGGACGATCCTGGCGGTCGACGACGAACCCGACATCTTGGTGGCCCTCGAGGATCTGCTCGAGGACGAGTACCGGGTGCTCACCACCAGCCGGCCGGCCGAGGCCCTGGAGATGATCGCGGCCGAGCCCGACATCGACGTCATCCTGTCCGACCAGCGCATGCCGGGCCTGACCGGCGACGCCCTGCTGGCGCAGGCGCGCGAGATCTCGGATGCGCAGGCGATCCTGCTCACCGGCTACGCCGACATCTCGGCGGTGGTCTCGGCACTCAACCGCGGCGGCATCACCGGCTACGTCACCAAGCCCTGGGACCCCTCCCTGCTGCGCAACGCGGTGCGGGCCGCCCACGAGCGCCACCGCCTGGCCCGCGAGCTTGCCACCGAGCGGGCGCTGCTGCGCGGCCTCCTCGACCATTCGGGCGACGCCATCGCCTTCAAGGACGCGCAAGGCCGCTTCCTGCGGCTCAATGCCCGCATGGCGACGCGCCTCGGCGCGCCCTCGGCCGAGGCCTGCCTCGGCCGCCGCGAGGCGGAGGTCGCCGGCCCCGGGAGCGAGGCGGCCGAGGCCGCGGTCGCTGCCGACCTGGCGGCGATCGACTCCGGCGCGCCGACCGAGACGATGGTGGCGGGCGGCCCCGAGGCGGCCCAGACCTGGAGCCAGGTGACCCGGGTGCCGATCCGCGACGCGGCCGGCGCGGTGGTCAACCTCGCGGTGATCGAGCGCGACGTCACCGAGCAGCGCCTGCTCGAGATGCGCCTGCGCCAGGCCGACAAGATGCAGGCGCTCGGGACCCTGGCGGGCGGCGTCGCGCACGACTTCAACAACCTGCTGACCGCGATCCTCGGCAGCCTCGAGCTCGCCCTGCCGAAGGTGGCGGGGGATGCCAGGCTGTCGCGGCTGATGACCAACGCCACCCAGGCGGCGCAGCGCGGCGCGGCGCTGACCAAGCGCCTCCTCACTTTCAGCCACCGCCGCGACCTCCAGGCCCGCGTGGTCGACCTCAACGCGGTGATCCGCGGCATGGACGACCTGCTCGGGCGCAGCCTGGGGGGCTTCGTGCAGGTCGAGCGCGCCCTCGACGACGAGGTGTGGCCGGCCCGCGTCGACCCCGACCAGCTCGAACTCGCGATCCTCAATCTCTGCATCAACGGCCGCGACGCGATGCCGGAGGGGGGCGTCGTCGCGCTCTCGACCCGCAACGAGACGGTGCGGACGAGCGCCGATCCGAACCTGAAACCCGGCGACTACGCGGTGATCGCGATCCGCGACACCGGCACCGGCATCCCGCCCGAGATCCTCGGCCGGGTGTTCGAGCCGTTCTTCACCACCAAGGGCGTCGGGCAGGGCACGGGGCTGGGCCTCGCCATGGTGTTCGGCCTCGTGCAGCAATCCGGCGGCACGATCCGCATCGACAGCGAAGTCGGCCACGGCACCACGGTGCTGCTCTACCTGCCGCGCTCCCACGATGCGGTCGAGCCGGTGCAGGCCGCGGGTGCCGCACCGGCGCCGGCACCGCGCCGGGCCCGCGTCCTGGTGGTCGACGACGACCCCCAGGTCCGCCACGTCACCGCGTCGTTCCTCAACGGCTTCGGCTACGACGAGGCCGAGGTGCCGAGCGGCGAGGCGGCGCTGGAGCGCCTCGCGGCGGAGCCGTTCGACCTCGTGGTCGCCGACCTGGCGATGCCGGGCATGAGCGGCCTCGACCTCGCCGAGGCGGTGCGGACGCACTGGCCGGCCCTGCCGTTCCTGCTCGTCACCGGCCACGCCGAGGCGGCCCGCATCCCGGCGGATTTCTCGGTGCTGGAGAAGCCGTTCCCCTCCGCCGACCTGGCGGCCCGGGTCGCGGCCCTGCTCACCCAGGACGGGTGAGAGGCGCGCCGTAGGCCAATCCAGAATGGTCGATCCCGTGCGGCCGAGTGTATCGCGGGCGGCACAGCCGGCCCGGAACTGTCGGGACGCGGCTTTCATTCACGCTTGCGTCAGCGAAAGTGGCTAGAAGTTGCCCGCGCGTTGCGGATCGGTCATCTCCGTCGCGCCAAAGCACTGCGCCCGCCGACGAAGAGTGTGACGCCCATGGCCCGGACGCTGAGACTGAGCACCCAAGTCGTCGTCCTGGCCGTCGCGGCCGCCGGCGCGGTCCTCGCCTACCCGTACCTGCGCCCGGCCTCCCGCCAGGAGCCGATCGTGGCCTTCGCGGACGTGCCGTCGCGGCCGCAGGCCGCCAAGGCCTTCACGCTCACCGCCTCCCAGCTCGCCTCGGTGTCGAGCGAGCCGGTGGTCAAGCGCCAGTTCTTCGAGGAGATCGCCACCGAGGGCAAGATCGGGGTCGACGAGTACCAGGCGACGCCGGTCTTCTCGCCCTATCCCGGCCGCGTCATCGCGATCTTCGCCCGCACCGGCGAGCAGGTGAAGCGCGGCCAGCCCTTGTTCTCGGTCCAGGCCAACGAGATGGTCCAGGCGCAGAACGACTACCTCGCCGCCCTCAACGTGCTGAACAAGAGCCGCTCGCAGCTCACCTTCGCGCAGGCCGCCGAGAAGCGCCAGCGCGACCTGTTCGAGACCCGTGCCACGACCCTGCGCGAGCTGCAGGTCGCCCAGAACGACCTCACCACCGCGACGAACGACAACCGCACCGCCGAGGTCGGGCTCGAGGCGGTGCGCAACCGCCTGCGCATCCTCGGGCTTCGCGACGAGGAGATGGCCGCGCTTCAGAAGGGCTCGGCGATCAACCCCGACACCCCGATCAACGCGCCGCTCAGCGGCACCATCATCCAGCGCAAGATCGGTCCGGGCCAGTATGTCGGGTCGAGCGGCGAGCCGTCCTACATCATCGGCGATCTGTCGAAGGTCTGGCTCATCGCCCAGCTGCGCGAGGCCGACGCCGCCAAGGTCGAGATCGGCGAGAAGATCACCTTCCGGGTGCCGGCCCACCCCGACAAGACCTTCGAGGGCCGGATCAACTTCATCGGCACCTCGGTCGATCCGGCGACGCGGCGCATCACCGTGCGGGCCGAGATCGGCAACAAGGACAGCCTGCTCAAGCCCGAGATGTACGCCAGCGTCCGCATCATCAACGAGCGCGAGAACCTGTCCCACGCCGTGCCCCGCGCCGCGGTGATCCTCGAGGGCAACAAGGCCAGCGTCTGGGTGCTGCGGGCCGACAACTCGGTCGAGAGCCGCCCGGTCCGGGCCGGCATCGTCGAGGGCTCCACCGTCGAGATCCTCGACGGGCTGCGGGAAGGCGAGCGGGTGATCTCCCGCGGCTCGCTCTTCATCGACCGGATGTCGACCCAGAGCTGACGCGCCCCCACCCTCATCGATCCCGCATACCCGGATAAACGGCCATGACCGGCATCGTCGGCCTCGCCCTGCGCCAGCGCGCCCTCGTCGTCCTGGCCTTCGTGGCCCTGATGCTCGGCGGGCTCGCGGCGTTCCAGAGCCTCAACATCGAGGCCTATCCCGACCCGACGCCGCCGATGGTGAACGTCATCACCCAGGCGCCGGGCCTCTCGGGCGAGGAGATCGAGCGCTACATCACGGTGCCGATCGAGGTCATCACCTCGGGGCTGCCCGACCTCAAGCAGGTCCGCACCGTCTCGCTCTACGGCCTGTCGGACGTGAAGCTGCAATTCGGCTTCGCCAACAGCTACCGCGAGGCCGAGCAGCAGGTGCTCAACCGGCTGGCCCAGCTCGACACCCTGCCGAACGGCGCCAAGCCCACCATCTCGCCGGTGAGCCCGATCGGCGAGATTTTTCGCTACAAGCTCGTCGCGCCGGACGGCTACAGCGTCCTCGACCTGAAGACGCTGCAGGACTGGGTGCTGCGCAAGCGCTTCCGCGCCGTGCCGGGCGTCATCGACGTGATCGGCTGGGGCGGCAAGACCAAGACCTTCGAGATCGGCGTCGACCTCGACCGGCTGATGGCCCACGGCCTCACCCTGTCGGGCGTGGTCAAGACCCTCAACGACAGCAACCTCAACGTCGGCGGCAACCGCATCACGCTCGGGAGCCAGTCGGCGGTGGTGCGCGGCGTCGGCCTCATCCGCTCGGTCGACGACATCGGCGAGACGGTGCTGTCGCAATCGGGCGGCGCGCCGGTGCTGGTGAAGGACGTCGCCACCATCACCATCGGCCACCAGCCGCGGCTCGGCATCGCCGGGATGAACGAGGACGACGACATCGTCCAGGGCATCGTGCTGATGCGCCGGGGCGAACGCTCGACCCCGTCGATCGAGGCGGTGAAGGCCGAGGTGGCGAAGATCGAGGCCGCCGGCATCCTGCCGCCGGGCGTCAGGATCGAGCGGATCTACGACCGCGCCGACCTCATCGCCGTCACCACCCACACCGTCCTGCACAACATGATGGTCGGCATCCTGCTGATCCTGGTGGTGCAGTGGCTGTTCCTCGGCAACCTGAGGAGCGCGCTCATCGTCGTCGCGACGATCCCCTTCGCGCTGTTCTTCGCCGTCATCATCCTGGTGGTGCGGGGCGAGTCCGCCAACCTGCTGTCGGTCGGCGCGCTCGATTTCGGCCTGATCGTCGACGGCACCGTCATCATGGTCGAGGCGATCTTCCGCCGCCTCTCGGGCCACGGGCCGCCGCTGGCGCCAGGGCTCGCCGGGGCCAAGGGCATGCCGCGAAAGCTCGGGCTGATCGCGCTCGCTTCCTCCGACGTCAGCCGCTCGATCGTCTTTGCCGCCATCATCATCGTCACCGGCTTCCTGCCGCTGTTCACGCTGTCGGGCGTCGAGGGCAACATCTTCGGGCCGATGGCCCAGACCTACGCCTACGCGCTCCTCGGCGGCCTGATCGCCACCTTCACGGTGACGCCGGTGCTGTCGGCCTACCTGCTGCCGGACCACATCCACGAGGTCGAGACGATCCTGGTGCGCGCCCTCGACCGGGCCTACCGGCCGGTGATCCGGGCGGCGCTCGCCCACCGCACCCTGACGCTGGGCTTGGCCGGCCTGATCTTCCTCGGCGTCGCCGTGGAGGGACGCAATCTCGGCCTCGAATTCCTGCCCAAGCTGGAAGAGGGCAACCTCTGGATCCGCGCCACCATGCCGGCGACGATCTCGCTGGAGGAGGGCAACCTCTACGTCAACCGCATCCGCCGGGTGATCGCCGAGGTGCCGGAGGTCGAGCGGGTGGTCTCGCAGCACGGACGGCCCGACGACGGCACCGACGCCGCAGGCTTCTTCAACGGCGAGTTCTTCGCGCCCCTGAAGCCCGCCGAGCAGTGGCGCGAGGGCATGTCGAAGGACGCGATGACCGGCGCGCTGCTGGAGCGGCTGCGCACCGAGTTCCCGGGCGTCGAGTTCAACCTGTCGCAGTATCTCCAGGACAACGTCGCCGAGGCGGTCTCGGGCATCAAGGGCGAGAACTCGTTCAAGGTGTTCGGGCCCGACCTGCAGAAGCTCACCGACGTGGCGCGCGAGGTCGAGGCGGTCTTGAAGCGCGTGCCCGGCGTCACCGATCTCGGCGTTTTCACCTCGCTCGGCCAGCCGACGGTGCAGATCAACGTCGACCGCATCCGGGCCGCCCGCTACGGCCTGACGCCGGGCGACATCAACACCACGGTCCGCACCGCCATCGGCGGCGATTCGGCCGGCGAGCTCTACGACACCGGCAGCGAGCGCCACTACCCGATCATCGTGCGGCTGGCCTCGCAGTACCGCCAGAGCGTGCGGGCCATCCGCGAGCTGCGCATCGCCGGCCAGACCCAGAGCGGGGCGAACGTCCAGATCCCGCTCAACGCCGTCGCCGACGTCGAGCTGGTGTCGGGGCCGGCCTACATCTACCGCGAGGGCCAGGAGCGCTACCTGCCGGTCAAGTTCAGCGTCCGCGACCGCGACCTCGGCAGCACCATCATCGAGGCGCGCGAGCGGGTGGCGCAGGAGGTCAAGCTGCCGCCGGACTACCGGCTCGAGCTCGTCGGCGAGTTCAACAACATGCAGGGCGCGCTCGCCCGCCTCTCGCTCACCGTGCCGCTGGCGATCCTGCTGATCGCGGTGCTGCTCTTCGTCAATTTCGGTTCGGTCGTCGACACGCTGCTTGCGCTCTCGGTGATCCCGATGGCGGTGGCCGGCGGCGTGGTGGCGCTCGCCGTCACCGAGACGCCGTTCTCGGTCTCGGCGGCGATCGGCTTCATCGCGCTCTTGGGCATCGCCGTGATGGACGGCATCATCGTGCTCACCCACTACAACGCGCTCATCGCCCGCGGCGAGGCGCGGGCCGAGGCGATGCTGAAGACCTGCTATACCCAGATGCGACCGGTGGTGATGACCTGCGTCGTCGCCGGCGTCGGCCTCCTGCCGGCGGCCTTCTCGCAGGGCGTCGGCTCGCAGGTGCAGAAGCCGCTCGCCCTGGTGGTGGTCGGCGGCATGAGCCTGGCGCCGGTCCTGATCCTGATCATCCTGCCGGTCCTGATCCTGCTGTTCTCCCGCCGCCGGCCGGCGCAGGCGCATCTCTCGGCCGAGCCGGAGATCGCGGCGCCTGCGGCGGCGATGCACTGACGAGGAGGGCCGGCGCGGTCCGCGCCGGCCATATCCCGAACGCGAGAAGGGCCGGTCCGACATCCGTCGAACCGGCCCTTCTCGTATCCGGACCAGGCCTCGCCCTCGACGCCCCGCGGTCCCTCCCGGGTCGCGGGGCGCTGGGCGCGGGGGTATTAGTTCTTGGCCTTGTCGACCAGGGCCTTCTCCTTGATCCACGGCATCATGCCGCGGAGGCGCTCGCCGACCTCCTCGATCGGGTGGGCGGCGTTGCGGGCGCGGGTCGCCTTGAACGAGGTCTGGTTGACCTTGTTCTCCAGCATCCAGTTGCGGGTGAAGGTGCCGTTCTGGATGTCGTTCAGCACCCGCTTCATCTCGGCCTTGGTCTCGGGCGTGATGATGCGCGGGCCGGTCACGTACTCGCCGTACTCGGCGGTGTTCGAGATCGAGTAGTTCATGTTGGCGATGCCGCCCTCGTAGATGAGGTCGACGATCAGCTTCACCTCGTGGAGGCACTCGAAATAGGCCATCTCGGGGGCGTAGCCGCCCTCGACCAGGGTCTCGAAGCCGGCCTTGATCAGCTCGACGAGGCCGCCGCAGAGCACGACCTGCTCGCCGAACAGGTCGGTCTCGCACTCTTCCTTGAAGGTGGTCTCGATGATGCCGGCGCGGCCGCCGCCATTGGCCGAGGCGTAGGACAGGCCGAGGTCGTGAGCGTTTCCGCTCGCGTCCTGGGCGATCGCGATCAGGGTCGGCACGCCGCCGCCGCGCAGGTACTCCGAGCGCACGGTGTGGCCTGGGCCCTTGGGGGCGACCATCAGCACGTCGAGGTCGGCGCGCGGCTCGATCAGGTTGAAGTGGACGTTGAGGCCGTGGGCGAACAGGAGCGCGGCGCCCTGCTTCATGTTGGCCTGCAGCGAGTCGCGGTAGATCTCGCCCTGCAGCTCGTCCGGGGTCAGCATCATGACGACGTCCGCTTCCTTGGCGGCGTCGGCGACCTCCATGACCTTGAAGCCCTCGGCCTCGGCCTTCTTGGCGCTGGCCGAGCCCTTGCGGAGCGCGATCACCACGTCCTTGACGCCGGAATCGCGCAGGTTCAGCGCGTGGGCGTGGCCCTGGCTGCCGTAGCCGACGATGACGACCTTCTTGCCCTTGATCAGATTGATGTCGGCATCACGATCGTAATAGACCCGCATGGCGGCTCCCCCTTGTACAGATGGCGAGAATCTCGAACGCTCCGGGCGCTGGAGCGGCCGTGCGACGGGCGGCTTGTAGCGGCGTGATTCGCGTCAGGGAATAGGCTATGCGCGTCGAGTCGCACATGGCTGCCAAGTTCGGTGCGCGCGGACGGCCGGAACGGCTGCGTCCACCGTGCGGGAAGGGCCGGTTCCGGCCGCGTTGGAGGCCGGCATGACGCAACGGGCGACGCCCGCCGAACTGGTGGAGTTCTGGCGCGGAGCCGGAATCGACCGCTGGTTCACCGCCGACCCGGCCTTCGACGACGCCTGCCGGGCCTACCGGTCGCTGCACGAGGCGGCGGCGCGCGGCGGGCTCGGGGCCTGGGAGGAGACGCCGGAGGGCGCGCTCGCCCTGGTGCTTCTCCTCGACCAGTTCGCCCGCAACCTCTTCCGCGGCACGCCCCGGGCCTGGGCGACCGACGCGGCGGCGCTGGCGGCGGCCGAGCGGGCCCTCGCCCGCGGCCACGACCGGGCGATCGAGCCGGCCCTGCGCATCTTCCTCTACATGCCGCTGACGCATGCCGAGGATATCGGCCTGCAGGAACACAGCGTCGCGCTCTTCGCCGCCCTCGGCCTGCCGGTGCACCTCGCCGCGGCGATCGAGCACCGCGACCTCATCCGACGCTTCGGCCGGTTTCCCCACCGCAACGCGGTGCTCGGCCGCCCCGAGACGGCGGCCGAGCGGGACTACCTCGCGGGGGAGGGCGCGTTCCGGGGGTAGGAGACCCGGCCGCGGCCTCCTCACGCCGGCAGCGGCAGCCCCTCGCGGGCGAAGGCGCGCTGCACCGCCGGGCGCGCGGCCATGCGACGGGCGTGATCGGTCCAGTACGGGAACTGGCGGGCCATGTCGTAGCCGAGCACCCGGCCGCCGCCCCAGGTCCAGAACACCAGCAGGTAGGGATCGGCGACGCTGTAGCGCTCGCCGGCGGCCCAGCCGCCGCGGGAGAGCCCGACCTCGATCATCGTCCACAGGTCGGCGCAGGTCTCGACGCCCTTGGCCTTCACGTCCTCGATCGCCGCCTCGTCGGTGGCGTAGCGCTCGGCCCGGCGGATATGGGCGTAGGCGGGGTGGATGGTGGAGGACAGCCAGGCCAGCCATTCGGCGCACCGGGCCTCCTCGCGCGGGTCCTCCGGCCACAGGCCCGCCTGGGGGACCTTGCGCGCGATGTAGCGCAGGATCGCCGGGTTCTCGGTCAGCACCCAGTCGCCCTCGGCCAAAGCCGGCACCCGGCCCTTCTGGTTGACGGCGAGGTAGCGGCCGCCGCGCTGCTCGGCCGTGGCGAAATCGATCTTCACCGCCTCGAAGGGCGCGCCGGTCTCCTCGAGGGCGATGTGGGGCGCGAGCGAGCAGGCGCCCGGCGAGTAGTAGAGCGTGAGGGTGTCGGACAAGGGGGCCTCCCGGCGCGAGCCGCCACACGCCCCGGTCGCGAGGGGCGGCGCCCCCTCCCTTAGAGCATTTTCTTCGACGAACCGGCATCCACTCCGTCGGAAAATGCTTCAGGTGTCCGGTCCCGGCATGCGGGACCGCCTCTCGGCGCCAAGCCTCGGCGGGAGGGCTTCAGCGGGAGCGTTTCAACGGGAAGCTTGCGGGCGGGACACCTGCGGACGCGCCGCCACGCCGGCTTCCGGGCGGGCTCGCTGCATCACCAGCCAGGCCAGCGCGCAGAGCACGATCACGCCCTGGACGGCAAGGGCCTCCCAGCTGCCGTTGAAGCCGAGCTCGGTGACGAAGTCCGGCACGCCGTCGTTGTGCACCGGCACCAGCACCTGCTCCTGCAACTCCTGGATCGCCGCGCCGACGAGGCGCAGGCCCATCACGAACAGGAAGGCCGAGGTGAGGAGGAAGACCGGGCGCAGGGGCAGCCGCAGGGCCAGCCACTGCATCGCCACGAACATCGCCGCGAGCGCGATGGCCGCCACCACGAGGCCGCCGAGCAGCGAGGCGTCGAACCCGCCGACGGTGCGGGCGAGCGCGTGGAGGAACAGAACCGTCTCGGCGCCCTCGCGAAACACCGCCAGGAAGGCGATGCCGGCGAGCGACAGCACCGTGCCGGCGCTCATCGCCCGCTCGGCCATGCGGTTGATCTCGGCCTTCCAGGCCGCCGGATCCTGGCGCAGGAAGAGCCAGCCGCTCATCGTGAACATGAGCCCGGCGGCGACCACGATGACGCCGGCCTCGATCAGGTCGTTGTGGTTGCCGTCGAAGAAGGTCTCGAACACCCAGGCGAGGCCGAAGCTCGCCAGCACGGCGAGGCCGGCACCGGCATAGATCGGGCGGATCTTCTCGGCCGCGCCGGCCCGGCGCAGGAAGGCCGCGAGCGCCGCCACGACCAGCATCGCTTCCAGGCCTTCGCGGAACAGGATGGTGAAGGCCTGCGCGAAGGTGGATCCGTCGGCCATGGGGGTACTCCTCGTTCGGCGCAGGGACAATCCGGGGTCGTCCGGACGGGCGCCGTCGCGCCGCGCATCCGGCGTCCTCTTAGGCGAGGCGGTCCCGGCTTTCAAACACAATATCCTTGTTTTGCATTGTTCTAAGTTGGATCGAAACAAACGGAAACTATCGGATCTGCGCCCCGTACGACGACGGTCGGCCCGTCTTCTCAAGTTGATCCGGCGAAAACTATTCGTGGCGGCAACCTCTGCACGAGTGCCGGAGGGGCCGTCGGATCGGGGCCCCGCACCGGGCGTCGGCGGCCATCCCCAGCGCTTGCCGGGGAGCCCCGACGGCAATCTGGACGCTCCCCCTCGGCGTCCTTACGGTTCCCTCACGCAGGATGCGTTCGACGGGGAGTGGGGTTCATGGAAGCGGGTTCGGTGAGGTCGCGCCTGGTGGCGGGCGCGATGCTGGTCCTCTCGGCGACGCGGGCCTTCGCGGCCGACGAGCCCTCGCGCCTCGACCAGGTCGTCGACCGCAAGGTCCTCAACATCTGCACGACCGGCGATTACCGCCCGTTCTCGTACCGCCCCGACGGCGCCAACGACTTCGTCGGCATCGACATCGATCTCGGCCGCTCGCTCGCCAGGTCGCTCGATGCCGAGGCGACGTTCGTCCAGACCAAGTGGTCGAACCTGCTCGCCGACTTCAAGGCCAAGTGCGACATCGCGATGAGCGGCATCTCCGTGACGCTGCCGCGCCAGCGCGAGGCCTTCTTCAGCGAGATGTACCTGGTGAACGGCAAGGCGCCGATCGTGCGGTGCGACGAGGTCGCGAAGTACCAGACGACCGACGCGATCAACCAGCCCTCCACCCGCGTCGTCGTCAATCCGGGCGGCACCAACGAGAAGTTCGCCCGCGCCAACCTGGCCAAGGCGCAGATCCAGCTCTTTCCCGACAACCGCGTGATCTGGCGGGAGATCGCCGAGAACCGCGCCGACGTGATGGTCGCCGAGTCCGTCGAGGTGAAGCTCCAGGAGAAGCTGCATCCGGGCCTGTGCGCGGTGAATCCCGACAAGCCCCTCCAGTACGGCGAGATGGGATTCCTGCTGCCGCGCGGCGACACGGTGTTCAAGGCCTATGTCGACCAGTGGCTGCACCTCATCAGGGCCTCGGGCGAGTTCGACCGGATCGTCGACGCCAACATGAAGTGACGGGCGGGCGCGCGGTGGCCGGGCCTCGCGCGCCCGAGATCCCACGGAGGCCCGCGGGGCAGCCTGGGTCCCGGTCCCGTCCGGCCCGGTCGGGCGGGTCCTCACCCGCCCGCGTGCGGCCTCGCGCCTCTGACGCGCGTCACCGCCGCCTCCAGCTCGCTCCAGGCCGGGGCGTCGGGCGCGTAGCGGGCGCGGGTGTAGGCGACGACGTCCGCCACCTGTCGGTCGGTGAAGGTGTCGCGGAAGGCCGGCATCGCGGCGGGCGGGGCGGCCGGATCGGGGGCCGGAAAGCGCTCGGCCGCCGCCGCGACCCCGTTGAGGACCGCCTGGATCAGGTTGTCGGGGTGCGCGCTATGAATTGAGGTGACGAGGCCGAGCGGCACGAGGTCGCCGCCGGCCCCGCCCTCGTGGCAGGCCGCGCAGGCGCCCCGGAACAGGGCGGCGGAGCCGGCCGGGGGCGCGGTCGCCACGGCGGCGGCCGGCCGGGGCGCCGGGGCCGCGCCGGCGAGGCTCGCGAGATAGACCGCCATGGCGCGGATGTCGGCATCCGGCAGGGGGCTCAGGGACGCGACCACGTCGGCCATCGGGCCGGCGGCGCTGCCGTGGCGGGTCGAGCGGCCCGTGCGCAGGTAGGCGAACAGGTCGTCCTCGGTCCAGGGCAGGGGGGAGCGGGACAGGGCGGTCAGGGCCGGCGCCTCCCACCCGTCGGCGAAGCCGCCGGCGAGGTGGGCCGCGCCCCGGCGCTCGGCGCCGAGGGCGTTGCGCGGGCTGTGGCAGGCGCCGCAATGGCCGAGCGCCTCGACGAGGTACGCGCCGCGGTTCCAGTCCGGCCCGCGGGCCGGGTCGGCGGTGGCGACCGGGCGGAGGAACAGTGCGTTCCAGTCCGCCATCAGCGGCCGCAGGTTGAAGGGGAAGCGCAGCACCGTCTCGGGCGCCGATGCCGCCACCGGGCTCTGCGCCATCAGGTACGCGTAGAGCGCCTGGAGGTCGCGCTCCGCGATCCCGGCGAAGCTCGGATAGGGGTGGGCCGGGTAGAGGTGGTGCCCGTCGCGCGACACGCCCTCGCGCATCGCCCGGGCGAAGGCCGGGTAGGACCATCCACCGATGCCGGTGCCGACGTTCGGCGTGATGTTCGAGGCGTAGACCGTGCCGAACGGCGTCTCAAGCCCGCGCCCGCCCGCAAAGCCCCGGCCGCCGGGCCCGGCATGGCAGACGAGGCAGGCGCCGGCCGCCGCGACGAGACGCCCCTGCGCGATCGTGGCGGCGGAATACGTGGACGGATCCGGCCGCTCGATCGACGGATAGGCCGGGCGCCAGGGCAGCAGGGTGGTGGCGAGCGCCAGCGCCCCGGCTCCGGCGCCGAACAGCCCGGCGAGGAAGCCGCGGCGCCGGCGCGGCCTGTCGTCCGGGCCGGCGATCCGCGGCGGGTTGAGGGCGGCGCGCACGGCCTCGGCCGTCAGCGGCAACTCGCGGAAGCGGATGCCGGTGGCGTCGAACAGCGCGTTGGTGATCGCCGCGGCACTCGGCACCGAGGCCGATTCGCCCGCACCCAGCGGCGGATCGTGCGGGCGGGGCACCATCAGCACGTCGATCTCAGGCACCTGCGGGAAGGCGAGGATCGGGTAGCTGCCCCATTCCCGGCTGGTGACGCCGGTGGCGTCGAACCCGACCGCCTCCTTCAGGACCCGGCTCGTCGACTGGATGACGTTGCCGTGGATCTGGTGGCGCACTCCGTCCGGATTGATCATCAGGCCGGAATCCTGGCCGACCACCACCCGGGTCACGGCCACCTCGCCGGTGACCCGGTTGACCGCGACGTCCGCCACCCAGGCCGCCCAGGCCGCGGCCTTTCCGGGAAACGGTCCGTGGACGTAGACCGCGTAGGCGAACCCGCGCCCGTACAGCACGTCGCCGGAGCCGCCATGGGTGCCGGGCCGGGTGTGCGGCACCCAGGCGGCGCGCTCGGCGACCGCGCGCACGAGGTCGGCGGCGCGGGGATCGGGGAGGTAGCGCAGGCGGTACTCGATCGGGTCGATGCCGGCGGCTGTCGCGAGCTCGTCGATGTAGGATTCGTGCGCGAAGGTGTTGGGCAGGGCCGAGACGCCGCGCATCCACGAGGCGCGGGCGATCGGCGGCATGTCGTGCACCGTCACCCGGGCGTTGCCGAAGGCGTAGGGCGGTACCGCCGTGCGGTCGCCCATCGGGTAGGTGGCGGGGGCCGCCGCCACCTTGCCGGTGAGGATCAGCGCGAGCGTCGGCGCGCCGTTCGAGGGGTAGCGGGTCTCGAAGTCGTAGGCTGCCGGCCCGCCCTCGGCATCGAGGCCGCCGCGCACGTCCATCACCTGCGCCGCACCCTTGGGCTCCCAGGCATGCTCCTGCTCGCGGGTGAGCTGCACCCGCACCGGCCGCCCCACCGCCCGGGCGAGCAGCGCGGCATCGGCCGCGACGTCGTCGGCGCAGTTGCGGCCGTAGCAGCCCGCCGCCTCGTGGCGCTCGATCGCGATCCTGTCCTCGGGCAGGTCGAGCAGGGTGGCGAGGTCGCTCCGCAGGACGTGCGGGTTCTGGGTGCCCGACCACACCACGAGGTCCCCGTCGCGAAACGCCGCCACGGCGCAGGACGGGCCGATCGAGCCGTGCATCTGGTAGGGCCAGACATAGGTGCGGTCGAGCCGCGCCTCGGCGTGGCCGAGCGCCCGCTCGACGTCGCCGCGGTCGAGAAGCGTCCTTCCCGTGGCGGGGTTGTCGCGCAGCGCCGCCTCGGGCCGGTTGAGGTCGGGCAGCGTCGCTCCGGGCCGCCAGGTCACCCGCAGCGCCCGCGCCGCCTCGGCGGCGTTCTCCTCGCGCTCGGCGACCACGCCGACGAAGTCGCCGCGCGTCACCACGGCGACGAGGCCCGGGATGTGGGCGACGGAGGCCTCGTCCACCCCGAGCAGGAGGGTGCCCAACGCCGTCTCGACGCCGGGGACGGGCGGCCGGACCACGCGGCCGTGGACCATGCCGGGCACCCGCACGTCGTGGACGTAGGTGAAGGCGCCGACGGCCTTGGCCGGGATGTCGACCCGGGGCACCGGCTGCCCGACGAGCGTATACTCCGCGACCGGCTTGACCGGCGCGTCGGGATCGAGGGTCAGCTCGGTGCGCCCGCCCCGCACGAGGTCGCCGTAGGCCACGGCGCGATCCGGCTCGCCCGCGACCCGGACGGTGCCGGCCGCGACGACGAGTTCTCCGGTGCCGCGGTTGAGCCGGCGCGAGGCCGCCTCGATCAGGTGCCGGCGGGCGGTGGCCGCGGCCTGGCGCAGCGGCACGGCGGCGATCTGGATCGTCTCGCTGGCGATCGTGCCGCCCTGGTCGGGGGCGGTGGCGGTGCTGCCGAGCTCCATGGCGACCCGGGCGAGGGGCACGTCGAGCTCCTCGGCGACGATCTGGGCCAGCGCCGTGCGGATGCCGGTGCCGAGATCGACGTGGCCGTTGAAGGCGGTGACCCGGCCCTCGACATCGACCGCGAGGTAGAGCGCGCGCTGCGGCCCCGCGGCCAGCGCGGCGCCGGGCGCGTCGCCGAGCCGGGGCGGGCGCCCCATCGTCTCGCGGTAGACGAGGAGGAGGTCGCCCGCCTCCTGCCAGTGGCGCCGGCGCGCCGCGGGAGAGTCGGTCATGCGGCGCTCCCCTGTGCCGCGGCGCTCCCCCGTGCCGTGGCGCTCTCCTGTGCCGCGGCGCTCGCGTGGGCCGTCCCGCGCAGCCGCGCGGCGGCGGCGCGCACCGCGCGCAGGATCTCGACATGGGTGCCGCAGCGGCACAGATTGGCCTGCAGACCGTCGCGGATCTCGGCCTCGCTCGGGTCGGGATTGGCGGCGAGCAGCGCCACGGTCGTCATGATCATGCCGTTGAGGCAGTAGCCGCATTGCGCGGCGTTCTCGGCGATGAACGCCGCCTGCACCGGGTGCAGCCGCCCGCCCTCCGCCAGCCCCTCCAGGGTGGTGATCCGCCGCCCGACCGCGGCCCGCAGCGGGATCGCGCAGGAGCGCAGCGCCCGCCCGTCGACCAGCACCGTGCAGCTGCCGCACTGGCCGAGGCCGCAGCCGTATTTCGGGCCGTTCAGTGCGAGGTCGTTGCGCAGCACGTAGAGCAGGCGGGTGCCGGGCGCCGCCTCCACGCTCACGCCGCGTCCGTTGACGTGGAGCCGGTGGCGCGTGGCCGCGAGCCGCGCGTCTTCGGCCATTGGCCGCCCCTCGTCCTGCATCGCTTCGTCCTGCCCCGAGACCCGACTTTTTGCCGGTTGCCTTGTTCTCACAGATTTCCGGACGGACCGGAACCCGGTCGCCGGGCTTGCAAAAGCTCGGCCAAGCGGGGCTCCGTGGGCGGAGCCTCCCGGGAATCCGTTCTTTCTTAGCTAAGTTGACTAAGTGGTGAGGTGATGCGACCTTTTCGGACCAGGAGCCGGCGCATGAAGCAATTCACCATTCACGCGGCCAAAACGAACCTGTCCAAGCTCATTGAGGCCGCGCTCGACGGCGAGGAGGTCGTGATCGCCAAGGGCGATAAGCCGGTGGTCCGACTGGTTCCGATCCGCCGAACGCCGTTCAAGATCGGCCTGCTCAAGGACAGACTCGGAGAAGGCCCGGACTTCTTCGAGCCGATGCCGGAGGACGATCTCGATTTGTGGGAAGGTGGGCGGTGAGTTCGGTTTTGCTGGACACGCATGCCTGGGCCTGGAGCCTGACCGGGGACAAGCGCCTGTCGATGCGTGCCGTCGATGCGATCACGGCGGCGGATCGGGTTTTCATCAGCCCGATCAGCATCTTCGAGATCGCCCAGAAGGTCCGTCTCGGAAAATGGCCCGAGATGGAATCCTACCTCCCGCAGCTGCCTATTCTCCTCTCGGAGCAGGGTGGCGTTGCGGCGGGGCTCGATCCCGACATCTGCATCGTCGCCGGGACGATGGCATGGGCTCATCGCGATCCCTTCGACCGATTGCTGGCCGCCACGGCGCAGCACTATCATGTCCCGCTCGTCTCGGCCGACGTCGCATTCGACGGCATCGTCCCGCGCGTATGGTGATCGGGATCTCGCTCGCCCGACGTTTCGACCGTGCCTTCCTGAACCGGAATTCGGTCCGATGACTTTGCGGCACGGGCTGGCTGGCCGGCCAAGTCCAACGAAAGCGCCGCAGCCACCGCCGCTTGCGGACCCTGCCGCCTCCGCTAGCTGACCCTCCCGGACACTCGGGGGGAGCAATGCAGCAGCGCTGGCCGGACCGGATCTGGATCGTGCGGCACGGCGAGAGCGCCGGCAACGTCGCCCGGGACGCCGCGCAGGCGGCGGGGCACACCCATATCGACATCGCCGGGCGCGACGTCGACGTGCCGCTGAGCGCCCTCGGCGAGCGCCAGGCCGCGGCGGTCGGACGGTGGTTCGCCGACATGCCCGCCTCCGAGCGGCCCGACGTGGTGCTGACCTCGCCCTATCGCCGGGCCGAGGCGACCGCCCGGCTGATCCGCGAGGCCGGCGGCGTCGCCGACCCGCTGCTCGATTTCGTCACCGACGAGCGCCTGCGCGAGAAGGAGTTCGGGATCCTCGACCGGCTCACCCGCGAGGGCATCACGCAGCTCCATCCCGAGCAGGCCGAGCTGCGCCAGCTGCTCGGCAAGTTCTATCACCGGCCGCCGGGCGGCGAGAGCTGGTGCGACGTGATCCTGCGGCTGCGCAGCGCCCTCGATACCGTGTCGCTGCACTATGGCGGGAGGCGGGTGCTGGTGGTCGGCCACCAGGTCGTGGTGCTATGCCTGCGCTACCTCATCGAGGGCATGACCGAGGACGAGATCCTCGCCATCGACCGGGAGGGCGACGTCGCCAATTGCGGCGTCACCGAATACGCCTTCGACCCGCGCCAGGGCAGCAGCGGCAAGCTCGTGCTGCGACGCTACAATGTCGTGGCGCCGCTGCGGCAGGCCGGCGCCCCGGTGACCGCCGAGCCCGACGCCACGGGGGCCGCCCGATGACCGTCACGATCGACGCCGCGACCCTGCGCGGCCGTCCCCTGCCGGATCCCGGCGCCGGCACCAAGGAGGCCCGCGGCAGCGCCCTCGTGGTCGCCGGCTCGGTCGAGGTGCCGGGCGCCGCGATCCTCGCCGGCACTGCGGCGCTCCGGGCCGGAGCCGGCAAGCTGCAGATGTCGATCGCCGCCGGCACCGCGCCGCACGCCGCCCTCGCGGTGCCCGAGGCCCTGGTGGTGCGCCTGCCCGAGGGCGAGGACGGCCATGTCGACCACCGGGTCGCCGCCGAGGTGCTCCTGCCCCGCACCGAGCGGGCCGCCGCGATCCTGGTCGGCGCCGGCATGACGGCCGGCGCGCCGACCCGGGCGCTCACCGCCGCGCTGCTCGCCGGCCCGGCCGAGGCGCCCTTCGTCCTCGACGCGGCGAGCATCGAGGGCCTGTGCGAGCAGGCCGAGGCGGTGCGGGCGCGGGCCGGCCGGGTGGTGCTCACGCCCCATGCCGGCGAGATGGCGCGCTGCCTCGGCTGCGAGCGCGAGGCCGTCGAGGCCGATCCCCTCGCGGCGGCACGCCAGGCCGCCGAGCGGTTGGGCGCCGTCGTGGTGATGAAAGGGGCCGAGACCTGGGTCGTCGATCCGGCCGGCGAGACCTGGCACTATGCCGGCGGCGGCGTCGGGCTCGCCACCTCGGGCTCGGGCGACGTGCTCGCCGGGATCATCGTCGGGCTGCTCGCCCGCGGCACGAAGCCCGGAGAGGCCGCGGCCTGGGGCGTCTTCCTGCACGGCGAGGCTGGGCGGCGGCTCGGCGAGAGCCGCGGCCCGATCGGCTTCCTCGCGCGCGAGCTGCCCGGGGAGGTGCCGGGGCTGATGCGGGACGTGGCCGACGGGACGCTCTGATCCGGCACCCCGCTCGCCCCGGCGGCGGCCCGCCGGGGCGAGCGGGCCGTTCAAGTCAGGCCGCCCGCACGGTGTCGAGGAAGCGGTGCACCTCGCTCGACAGGTGCTCGGACTGGCGCGACAGCTCGGAGGCCGAGGCGAGCACCTGGGAGGCGGCCGCACCGGTATCCTCCGAAGCGCGGGCGACGCCCGCGATGTTCGCGGTCACCTCGCTCGTGCCGCTCGCGGCCTGCGAGACGTTGCGGACGATCTCCTGCGTCGCCGCGCCCTGCTGCTCCACCGCCGAGGCGATCGAGACCGCCACCGTGCTGATCTCGCGGATCCGACCGGTGATCGCCCCGATCGCCGCCACCGCCTGATCCGTCACGCCCTGGATCTCGCCGATCTGCCCGGCGATCTCCTCCGTCGCCTTGGCGGTCTGGGTGGCG
>NZ_FOEB01000014.1:0-158536 GCF_900110515.1 Methylobacterium sp. ap11
GCATGGGGCCTCGCAGAACGCCAAGCCCCAGGTGAACCACCATCCTCCGCCTCGCGCAGCCCAAACCCGCACCGAGGCTGAAGCGATTGCCCTGCCTGCAGCCTCCCCCCGCGTTGACACCGCGGGAGCCCCGGACGATACCGCGCCCGGCTCCCGATGCGCAGACAGATCCTCAAGACCGCGACGATCATCGCCCACGACCTCGTGGCGACGGCCCTCGCCGTGCTCCTCACCTTCGCGATCCGGTTCGACGGCCCGCTGCTGGCCGAACGGCTCGCCCACCTGCCGCTGCTGCTGCCGCCCTTCGTGGCCTGCGCCGGCCTGGTCTACCGTGCCTTCGGGCTCTACCGGACCAAGTGGCGCTTCGCCTCGCTGCCGGATCTGGCCAACATCGTGCGGGCGGTGGCGGTGCTGACGCTGCTGCTGCTCGTCCTCGACTACGTGCTGGTCTCGCCGGTCCTGTTCGGGATCTACTTCTTCGGCAAGATCGCCATCGGCCTCTATTTCGTCCTGCAGATCTTCCTGCTCGGCGGACCGCGGCTGGCGTTCCGCTACCTGAAATACAGCCGCTCGCGCCAGAGCGCGGCCCGGGCCGCCAGCACGCCCACCCTGCTGATCGGGCGCGGCCACGACATCGAGGTGGTGCTGCGCGCCATCGAATCGGGGGCGGTGCGCAAGCTCGATCCAAAGGGCATCCTCTCGCCCCGGGCCGAGGAGCAGGGCCAGACCATGCGCGGCGTGCCGGTCCTCGGCGCGGTCAGCGACCTCGAGGACGTGGTGGCCGGCATGGCGGCCCGCGGCGTGCCGATCCGCCGCCTGGTGGCGACCCCGAGCGCGCTCGCGCCCGAGGCCGAGCCGGAGGCGCTGATCGCCAAGGCGCGCCGCCTCGGCCTGCCGCTCGCCCGGGTGACGAGCCTCGGCGACACCGGCCGCGGGGCCGAGCTCGCCCCGATCGAGATCGAGGACCTGCTCCTGCGCCCGACGGTCGCCATCGACCGGCCGCGGCTGGAGCGTTTCCTGACCGGGCAGCGGGTCGTCGTCACCGGC
The DNA here is from genome assembly GCF_900110515.1 of Methylobacterium sp. ap11. Lineage (NCBI taxonomy): Bacteria > Pseudomonadati > Pseudomonadota > Alphaproteobacteria > Hyphomicrobiales > Methylobacteriaceae > Methylobacterium > Methylobacterium sp. ap11. The sequence continues at coordinate 1,048 of NZ_FOEB01000014.1, forward strand.
GGCGGCGGCTCGATCGGCTCGGAGATCTGCGCCCGCGCGCTCGCCTTCGGGGCGAGCGCCGTCCTGGTGCTGGAGAGTTCCGAACCCGCCCTGCACGGGGTCCTGAGCCGCCCCGGCCTCTCCGGCAACGACCGGTTGAGCGGCGTCATCGCCGACATCCGCGACCGCGACCGGCTCTTCCGGGTGCTGGCGGACTTCAGGCCCGACTCCGTCTTCCACGCCGCCGCGCTCAAGCAGGTGCCCTACCTGGAGCGCGACTGGAGCGAGGGCATCAAGACCAACGTCTTCGGCTCGGTCAACGTCGCGGACGCGACGCTGGCGGCGGGTGCGCGTGCGCTCGTGATGATCTCGACCGACAAGGCGATCGAGCCGGTCTCGCAGCTCGGCGTGACGAAGCGCTTCGCCGAGATGTACGCCCAGGCCCTCGATGCCGGCCGCGCGCCCGCCGAGACCCGCCTCGTCGCGGTGCGCTTCGGCAACGTGCTCGGCTCGGTCGGCTCGGTGGTGCCGGTGTTCAAGGCGCAGATCGCCCGCGGCGGCCCGGTCACGCTCACCCACCCCGAGATGGTGCGCTACTTCATGACGGTGCGGGAGGCCGCCGATCTGGTGCTCACCGCCGCCTCGCACGCCGACCGCGAGGCCCGCGATCCGCAGGCCGGCGACCAGCGCGCCGCGGTCTACGTGCTGAAGATGGGCCAGCCGGTGCGCATCCGCGACCTCGCCGAGCGGATGATCCGGCTCGCCGGCTTCGAGCCCGGCGAGGACATCGACGTGGTGGTCACCGGCGCCCGCCCGGGCGAGCGCCTGAACGAGATCCTGTTCGCCCGCGACGAGCCGATGGTGAACCTCGAAGGCATCGACGGCGTGATGGCGGCCAAGCCCATCTTCGCCGACCGCGCCCAGCTGTCGTCCTGGCTCGACCGGCTCGCCGCGGCCGTGACGGCGGACGACCGGACGGCGGCCGACGCGGTGTTCGGCGAGGCGATCCCGGACTTCCTCGTGCGGCACGAGGCCGCCGGCGAGGCGGCGCGGCTCTCGCACGCCGGCTGAGGACCGGGGTGGCCTATTCGCCGGGCGCCATCCCGGCCCTCGGCCGTCCGGCGCAATAGCCCGCCACCGTCCCGATCGCCCACAGCGCCTTGTCGTACGCCGTCCCGGCATCCCGCCGCAGCAGCGCGCGGCCGCCGCTCGCGGTGAAGCGGGCGAGGCGGAAGGCGAGGTAGGGCAGGCCGTAGCGGTGGAGCCGCAGCACCCGGCCGAAGCCGCGGGCGTAGTCGGCGGCGCGGGCGTGGCGGCCGGCGCTCGCCACCTGATCGTGGTGGACGATCAGGCGGTGGCGGAAGACCACCCCCCTCCCCTGCCCGAGGAGGCGCAGCAGGAAGTCGGTCTCCTCGCCGGAGCGGAACGGAGTCGCCGCCCCGACGCCGAGGGTCTCGTCGAAGCCGCCGACGGCGCGGGCGGCCTCGCGGCGCACGAACAGGCCGTTGGAATTGCCCGCCGACCAGACGTTGCGCCGGTCGACCGCGCGGTCGGCAGGCAGGAAGGCGCCCAGCGATTCGCGGCCGGCCGCGTCGAGGGTGCGCCCGGTCACCGCGTCGGCCTGCGGGTGCGCCGCGAACAGCCCCACCACCTCGGCGACCAGGGTGTCCGGGTACCAGCAATCGTCGTCCGGGAAGGCGATCAGCTCGCCGCGGCAGCGGGCGAGCCCGACGTTGCGGGCGCGCGACAGGCCCGGGGCCGAGCGGACATGGTCGATGGCGAGGTCGTCGCGGTAGCGCGCCACCAGCGGTTCGAGGGTGCCGGGCTCGTTCTGGTCGACGAGCACCACCTCGAAGTCGCGGCGGGTCTGGCGGGTCAGCGAGTCGAACAGGCGCTCGAGCTGGGCCGAGCGGCCCTTGGTGCAGACGAGGAGCGAGAGGAGCGGCGAGGAGGCGGGCATGGCGGGGCTCGGGATCGCGGTGTCTCCGGTCATGGGCGTTCAGCCGCTGCGCGAGAGGCGTAGCGACAGGCCGCCCGGGCTTCGGCTCGGCCGGGCCGGGGCCGGCTCGGCGGCCGGCCGGGCCTCTCGCACCACCCGCTCGAGCAGCGCGAAGACCCGGTCCTGGTCGGCCTGGCGGCTGAGGTTGTGGTCGGTGCCCGGCAGGATCGTGACCGGGTAGCCGAGGCGGCGGCCGATCCGGTCGTCCGAGGCGCCGAAATGCGACTGTACGGTCGGGATGCCGAGGTCGTCGGCGCTGTAGACCATGCAGATCCGCGCGCCGCGCCGGCGGATGCGCGCCACCCGCCCGGCGACGCTGGCGCGCTGCAGCGTGCGCCACGGCATCCGGGCGCTCCAGCGGTCGAGGCGGGCGGTGGCGTCGCGCAGGAGCGCCGCGGCGATGCGCGACAGCCCGATCTCGCCGCTGAGGATGCGGCGCCAGAACCGGCCCTGGCGGGCGCGGGCGAGGTAGCCCTGGCTGTGGCGGAAGGTGTCCCGCACCATGGTCTCGACGTCGGTGCCGGGCTTCAGGTCGAAGCAGTACAGGTTGACGAGGAGGGCGGCGCGCAGGCGCGTATCCTGCGCCAGGGCCTGGAACGCCTGGTAGGCGCCGCTGCAATTGCCCAGGATCACGCCCGGGGTGTGCCCGAGCCCCGCGAGATGGTCGATCGCCGCCGTGACCTCGCCGACCGAATCCGCCGCGTAGAGCGGCAGCGAGCCGTCCGGCCGGTCGGGACTGTCGCCGATGCCGCGCAGATCGAAGCGGAACGAGGCGATGCCCGCCGCCGCCAGCCGCCGCGCCATCCGGGTGGTTTGCCGGCCGTGCCCGGCCCGCGGGTTGCGGCCGGAATTGACCACCAGCACGGTGTCGCCGCTCCAGGCCGCCGCCGGCCGGCACAGGATGCCGACGAGGCCGGGGCCGAAGCGCGAGACCTCCTCGGACCACGCCGCGTCCGTCAGCCGGCAGGGCTTGAGGGATCGGTCCCGCGCCCCGTCCCTCTCCCCCGTCGCGCCGTCCACCGCGAAGTCGCGCACGAGCGCGAAGGTCTGCTCGGGGGTGCGGGAGAAGAGCGGATCGGAGACGAGCTGGGTCAGGTCGGGGAACGGCCCGGTCTCGACGGCGCTGCTCAGCGCCCGGTAGCGCTCGGCCAGGGCCTCGACCTTCGGGCCGAGCAACAGGATCCGGGGCGCGGGCGGGCGCGCCGGCGCCATCAGGTCGAGGCCGGCGAGGTCGGCGAGGGTCCGGGCCCCGAGCACGAAGCTGCCGACCATCAGCGCGTCGGGCTCCTGGGGCATCGGCGTGCGGTCGGGCATCACGTCGAGGAGGCGTGACTGCATCGCCATCTCGCGCCGGTAGGCCTTGCCGGTGACGAACGGGCTCAGCATCACCAGCCGGTCGATCCCGGGCCCCGCGGAATCCTCCTGCGACAGAGCCGCCAGGGTGGCTCCGAGGCGCAGGCCCACGACCGCGACCTCCTCCACCCCCGCCCGCTCGCGCAGGAAGGCGATGCCGGCGCGGATCGCGTCGAGCGCCGCCGGGATCTCTGGGCCGTCGGGGTCGCGCGAATCGCCCTGGCCGGGATAGTCGAAGCGCAGGGTCGGGCAGCCGGCCCCGGCGATCGTGGCGGCGAGCTCGCGCCAGGAGCGGTAGGCGCAGCCCTGTTCGAACCCGAAGGTGCCGCAGAGCAGCACCCCGCGCCGCAGCGGGCCGGGCGCGTACCAGGCGAAGGCGTCGCCCAAGGCAACTGGAATGGCGACCGGGACGAGATCAGTCGGGCTCACGGGCGGCCTCGGGGTCGGGGACGGGCTCACGGGCGGGCGACCCGCACGGGGTGGTCGCGCAGCCAGCGCGCGAGCCGGAGCTTCAGGATCGTGACGAGGAAGACCGCGACGTCGAGGGTGTAGCGGCGCCCCAGCCGGCGCGGCTCGCGCAGGAGGCGGAAGACCCATTCGAGCCGCAGCGCCCGGACGGCCTCGGGCGCCCGGGTCGCCGTGCCGGCGGTGTAGTCGACGAGCGCGCCGACCCCCATCAGCAGGCGCGCGTCGATCCGCGCCCCGTGCTCGGCGATGAACAGCTCCTGGCCCGGGTTGCCGAGGGCGACGAGCAGGATGTCGGGCGCGGCGGCGTTGATCTCGGCCACGACCGCGCCGGCCTCCTCGGGCCGGAAATAGCCGTGGCGCACGCCAACGACCCGGTGCTGGGGATAGGCGAGCGCGAGGTTGCGGGCCGCGGCCCCGGCGATGCCGGGCTTGGCCCCCAGGAGGTAGAGCGTGCGCGGCGTCGTCTCGGCGGCCAGGAAGGCCGGGACGAGGTCGGTGCCGTTGAGGTTCTCGCGGAAGAACCGGCCGCGGAACAGCGCCGAGCACAGGTCGATGCCGAGGCCGTCGCTGACGAGGAGGAAGCCGCGCAGCGCCGCCGCGTAGGCCGGCTCGCGCAGGGCCGCCAGCAGCATGTTGGCGTTGCAGAAACCGAGGCAGAGCTGGGTTTTCCGCTCCAGGACCTCGTGCAGGTGAGCGAGGAGCTCGTCGCGGGTGAGGTCGGCGACGCTGACGCCTTCGAGGTCGAGCCGGTCGGCGCTCGCAGCTCGGGGCGCCGTGTCGAGAGCGCGATCAGGCATGGGACGCTTCCGATGCGGTGGGAGGATCCGTGTCGAGGCAAGATCATCGCCGTGATCGGTGAAGAAGTACCGACCGGCCCTATCCCGCGCAAAGTGAATGCGCCCCGCCCCGCCAGAGATGCAGCCTTAATTCGGCGCAGGGTTAACGGCGCGTTGGACCAATTTCGACACGGACGTTTCGCAACCTTGATGAATGGCTAAGCTTGTCGTCCGGAGACGACCGCCGCGATGCTGTCGCGGCGATTGTGTCGGGCGCACGAGATCGCGTTAAAGGCCCGATAGGAGATGGCTGCTACGCCGGGCGGGAGGAGGGCCGGCGCCGGCTGCCGCCCACCCGCCCGATCGAGAGGCGACGGACACGATGCTGACACTCGTCGCGCGACTGCGCCGGTCGGGGCGCTCGCAGCAATTCGCCTCGGCCTTCGTCGCCCGGATCGCCAGCGCGGTCCTGGGCTTCGTGATGCTGCTGGTCGCGAGCCGGCTGCTCACCACCTACGAGTACGGCGTCTACGTCTTCCTGTTCACCCTCGGCAGCGGACTCGGGCTGATCGTGGCGCTCGGCCAGCAGAACCTGGTGCTCAAGCATTACCGGGCGCAGGGCGGCGTCGGGCCGCACAACGACGCCCTGGTGCGCTACAATCTCGGCTGGCTGACCGCCGCGACCGTCGCGATGGTGGCGGTGAGCGCGGCGGTGTTCGTCGCCGAGGAATCGCTGCCCGATCCCTATCACCGGCTCCACCTCGCCTGCGCGTTCGCGGCGGTGTTCGCGCTCGCCGAATACCTGCAGAGCTACTTTCGCGTCCACGGCCGGATCTGGCTCGCGCTGCTGCCGCGGGAGGTGATCTGGCGCGGCGCCTGCTCGGTGCTGTTCTGCGCCGCGGCGTTCCTCGGCCTCCTCGACGGCGCCACCGCGGCGATGCTGATCCTGCTCGGGCTGCTCGCCGCGACGACGCTCTACCAGTTCTGGCACCTCGCGGCCCACCACGGCTGGGATTCCTGGCGCGGGGGCCTCTGGCGCGGGAGCTTGCGCCACCCCGCCAAGGGCGCGGCCTGGCGCGGCGAGAGCCTGCTGTTCACGGCCAACAACGCCATGGTGGCGGTGACGGCCTTCCTCGAGACCGTGATCGTCGGCGCGCTGCTGGGCATGGAGCAGGCGGCGTTCTACTTCGTGGCCCTGCGCTACGCGACGCTGGTGAACCTGCCGAGCGCGGCGATCGACACGGTCAGCATGCCGATGATCGCCGCCCATTTCCAGGCCGGCGACCGGGTCGGCGCGCAGCGCCTGGTCGGCCGGCTGTCGCTCGCGAGCTTCGCGATCTCGGCGGCCGGCGCGCTGGTGATGGCGGTCGGCGCGCCGTTCGCGCTCGCCCTGTTCAAGCCCGATTTCGCCGCCCATACCGACGTGCTGATGGTGCTCAGCCTGTCCTCGGTCGTCATCGCGTTCTTCGGGCCGGGGGCCTCGCTCCTGACGATCGGCGGCGGCGAGCGCTACATCCTGGTCGCCAACGCGGCGTTGTTCTCGGTCTACGCGGTGCTACTCTGCCTCGTGGCGGTGCCGTTCGGCATCCTCGGCGTCGCGGTGGCGAACGTGATCTGGACGGTGGTGATCAACCTCGTCCTGGCGCGCTGGGTGCGGGCGCACTGGGACGTGGACAGCCGGGCGACCGCCTTCTTCACGCGCCGGGCCTGGAGCCCGGTGCCGGCCGTCCCGCCCGGGGCGGTCCCCCAGGCGGCCGAGTGACGGGCAACAGACGTGACAAGCGACCGACCCGACATGGCCCGCCCGCTCGCCCGCTTTCCCGCCGCCGCCCTGTCGCTGGCCGGTCCCCTCCTCGCGGGCGCGCTCCTGGCGGCCGCGCTCCCGGCCGATCCGGCGCGTGGCGCCCAGCCGGGGGCGCCCCTGTGCCTGCGCGGGGTCAACATCAGCGGAGCCGAGTTCGGCACCGTGCCGGGGCGCTACGGCTTCGACTACCTCTACCCCTCCGCCGAGACGATCGGCCGCTTCGCCGCCCTCGGGCTGACGGCGATGCGGCTGCCGATCCGCTGGGAGCGGCTGCAGCCGGCGCTGCGCCAGCCCCTCGACCCGGACGAGCTCGCCCGGCTCGAAGCCGCGGTCGCGGCCGCGACGCAGGCCGGCCTGCGCACGGTGATCGACCTGCACAACTACGCCTATCACGGCAAGGCGCGGATCGATTCGGAGATGGTGACGGCCGAGGCCTTCGCCGACCTCTGGCGGCGCCTGGCGCAGCACTTCCGCGGCGACGCCTCGGTGGCGTTCGGGCTGATGAACGAGCCGCACGACATCCCGGCCGCGCGCTGGCTCGTGGCCGCCAACGCCGCCATCGCGGCGATCCGCGAGACGGGGGCGAGGCAGCTGGTCCTGGTCCCGGGTTCGGGCTGGAGCGGCGCCCATAGCTGGACCGCCGATTTGCCCACCGGCAACAACGCCGCGATCATGCTCGGCGTGGTCGATCCGGCCCGCAACACCGCCTACGAGGTCCACCAGTATCTCGACGCCGACTTCTCCGGCACCCATGCCGAGTGCAGCCGGGGCGCCGACGCCCTCGAGGCGGTGGAGCGCCTCACCGGCTGGCTGGCGAAGACCGGGCGCCGCGCCTTCCTGGGCGAGATCGGCGCCTCGGCGCGCCGCAACTGCCCGGAGCGCCTGCGGGCGGTGCTCGACCACGTCAACGCCAACCCGCAGCAATGGGTCGGCTGGACCGCCTGGGCCGCCGGCGACCTGTGGGCGCCCGACTACCCCCTGAAGCTCGACCCCGCCGGCGCCAACGCTCCCGTGGTGGCCGCGATCCAGGCCGCCGCCCAGGCCAAGCCGACCTGCGAGCGGTGAGCGGCGCGACGAGCCCTGGGGAGGACCCCGTCATGACGAGCCCGGCGCGGCCCCTCTCGATCCTCCACGTCGTCCGCCAGTTCCTGCCGAACCGGGGCGGGCTCGAGGACGTGGTCGCCAATCTCGCCCGCGAGCAGGCGCGCCTCGGCCACCGGGTGCGGGTCGTCACCCTCGACCGGCTGTTCTCGAAGCCCGAGGTGCGGCTGCCGGCGCGGGAGCGCCTGGAGGGGATCGACATCGAGCGGATCCCGTTCTCGGGCTCGCACCGCTACCCGCTGGCGCCCTCGGTGTTTCGCCACCTCGGCGATGCCGACCTCGTCCACGTCCACGCCGTCGACTTCTTCTTCGACGCGCTGGCCTGGGCGCGGCCCTTCCACCGCCGGCCGATGGTGGCGACGACCCATGGCGGCTTCTTCCACACCAACGCCCATTCGCGGCTCAAGGCGCTGTGGTTTTCCGGCCCGACCCGGGTGAGCGTGCGGGCCTACGAGGGGATCGTCGCCTGCAGCGAGAGCGATGCCCGGATGTTCGCGCCGATCGCGCCCGGCGGCGTGACGGTGATCCCGAACGGGGTCGACCTCGACAAGTTCGCGGGCGCCGCCTCGGCCGCGCCGCGCCGCGCCCTCCTGACGATCGGCCGGTTCTCGCACAACAAGCGCCTCGACCGGCTGCTCGCCGCCATGCGGGCGCTCGGCCCCGGCTGGCGGCTGCGGATCGTCGGGGTGCCGTCCGACGTGACGGTCGCGGCGCTCACCGCCGAGATCGACCGGCTCGGCCTGACCGACGCGGTGACGCTCCATGTCGGGCTCGACGTCCCGGCGGTCCGCGAGCTCATCGGGCAGTCGAGCCTGTTCGTCTCGGCCTCAGAGTACGAGGGCTTCGGCCTCGCACTGATCGAGGCGCTGAGCGCCGGCCTCGTTCCGGTTGCCCATCCCAACGACGCCTTCGCTTGGCTCAAAGAGCGCCACCCCTTGATTTCGCTGTGCGATTTCGCCGACCCCGCGAGCGCGGCCGGGGCGATCCGGGACGCCTACGCGCACCTGGCCGAGGGCCGGCTCGATCCCAGCGCCGCAAACCTGCCCGGTGCCGAGGATCTGTCGGAGTACCGCTGGCCGCGTGTCGCCGCCCGCTACGTCGCGCTCTACGAGGCCGCCCTGGCGGGAACGGGCGCAGGGACGGGCCTCCGCCCGTCAACGCCTCGTTAACCCTCTTCCCCGACCCTGGGCGGCCCCCTCCCCTGCCCCGGGGCGCGCGTCCTGCGCGCCGGCCCCGCCAGCACGAAGGACGAAGATGCAGCTCGTCGTGACCGCCCACACCGCCGACGGCCCGCTCTCGCACCAGCGCACCTCGCCCGAGGACGCCCTGCAGAAGGCGCAGGAACTCGAGGCCGAGGGCCACGATTGGGTCGTCATCACCGACATCACCGGGCGGCACTACGCGCCGCCGGAATTCGACAGCCTGTTCCTCAATCCCGGCCGCTGAGGCTTCATGTCCCCGATCACCGTCTACGTCGACGCCGATGCCTGCCCGGTCAAGGACGAGGTCTACCGCGTCGCCGGGCGGCACGGGGCGCATGTCGTGGTGGTGGCCAACAGCTTCATCACCGTCCCGCGCGAGCCATGGATCGAGCGGGTGATCGTCTCCGACAAGTTCGACGCCGCCGACGACTGGATCGCCGAGCGGGCCGGGCCGCACGCCGTCGTGGTCACCGCCGACGTGCCGCTGGCGAGCCGCTGCGTGAAGGCCGGCGCCAGCGTGCTCGGGCCCACCGGCAAGGCCTTCACCGATTCCTCCGTCGGGATGGCGCTCGCCACCCGCGACCTGATGCAGTCCCTGCGCGAGGCCGGCGCGGTCACCGGCGGCCCGAAGCCCTTCTCGGCCAAGGACCGCTCGGCCTTCCTCGGCGCCCTCGACCGGGCCCTGGTGCGGCTGCGGCGCAACGCCCAGGGCGGCTGAGACCGACGCGGGCGAACTTCCCTACCCCCCGCGGGTTCCCTGTCGTCGGCCGCGGTTCTCGCGCCTGCCGCACGGGAGAGCCAGCATGTCGGTCGAGGAAAAGACGGTCCACTACGACAGCCCGGCCGGCGGCTGGGGCTCGGTGCGCGGCATCGCCGAGGTGTTCGGCAAGGAGTGGGCGACGCCCCTCGCCACCGAGACCCTGTTTCACCAGAACAAGCCCGGCGGCTTCATGTGCACGTCGTGCTCGTGGGCCAAGCCCGCGAACTATCACCCGTTCGAGTTCTGCGAGAACGGCGCCAAGGCGACGCTGTGGGAGCTGACCACGCGGCGCTGCAAGCCCGAGTTCTTCGGCAAGCACACGCTGACCGAGCTGCGCGGCTGGAGCGACTACGAGCTGGAGCAGACCGGACGCCTGACCCATCCCTTACGCTACGACCGCGCCAGCGACCGCTACGTGGCGTGCGGCTGGGACGAGGCCTTCCGGGAGATCGGCGCCGAATTGCAGCGGCTCGATCCCAAGTCGACGGTGTTCTACTCGTCGGGCCGGGCGAGCCTCGAGACCTCGTATCTCTACGCCCTGTTCGCGCGGCTCTACGGCCACAACAACCTGCCCGATTCCTCCAACATGTGCCACGAGACGACCTCGGTGGCGCTGAAGAAGGTGATCGGCGAGAGCGTCGGCACGGTGGTGTTCGACGATCTGTCGACCTGCGACGCGATGTTCTTCTTCGGCCAGAACACCGGCACCAACTCGCCGCGGTTCCTGCACCCGCTGCAGGAGGCCTCGAAGCGGGGCGTGAAGATCATCACCTTCAACCCCGTGCGCGAGCGGGGCCTCGAGAGCTTCACCAATCCGCAGAGCCCGGTCGAGATGCTGACCCGCAAGGCGACGCCGATCAGCGCGCAGTACCATCAGGTCCGGCCCGGCGGCGACATCGCGGCGATCCTCGGCCTGTGCAAGCATATCTTTGCCGCCGACGACGCCGCCAAGGCGCGCGGCACCCGCGTCCTCGACGTCGACTTCATCGCCCAGCACACGACCGGGCTCGACGCGTTCGAAGCCAAGGTCCGGGCGACCTCGTGGGAGGAGATCGAGCGCGAATCGGGACTGGCCCGCGCCGACATCGAGGCGGCGGGCCAGGTCTATGTCGAGGCCGAGCGGGTCTGCGCCTTCTACGGCATGGGCCTGACGCAGCACGTCCACGGCTTCGAGAACGTCGCGATGGTCGTGAACCTCCTGCTGCTCAAGGGCAATATCGGGCGCGACGGCACCGGCGTGTCGCCGGTGCGGGGTCACTCCAACGTGCAGGGGCAGCGCACCGTCGGCATCTCGGAGAAGCCCGAGCTGGTGCCCCTCGACCGGATCGCCGCACAGTTCGGGTTCGAGCCGCCGCGGGAGAAGGGCGTCAACACGGTCGAGGCCTGCGAGGGCATCCTGAAGGGCACGATCAAGGCCTTCATCGGGCTCGGAGGCAATTTCGTGCGGGCGATCCCCGACCAGGACCGGATGGAGAAGGCCTGGACCGGCATGCGGCTCACCGTGCAGGTCGCGACGAAGCTCAACCGCTCGCACCTCGTCAACGGCGAGATCGCCTACCTGCTGCCCTGCCTCGGCCGGACCGAGGAGGACAAGCAGGCGGGCGGGCCGCAGGCGGTCAGCGTCGAGGACACGTTCAGCTGCATCTACGGCTCGAAGGGCCGCCGCACCCCGGCGAGCGACTTCCTGAAATCCGAGGTCGCGATCGTGGCCGGCCTCGCCAAGGCGACGCTCGCGCCGAACCCCAAGGTGACCTGGGACGCCTGGGTCGGCGATTACGGCCTGATCCGCGACGAGATCGCCAAGACCTACGTCGAGGAGTTCCACGACTTCAACGACCGGCTCTGGATCCCCGGCGGGTTCTACCGCGGCAACTCCGCCCGCGAGCGGATCTGGAAGACCGAGAGCGGCAAGGCCACGTTCACGGCGCCCGAGGTGATGTCGGCCGCCGGGTTCGGGGATGCGGACGGGCGCTACCGGCTGATCACCATGCGGTCGAACGACCAGTTCAACACCACGATCTACGGCTACAGCGACCGCCTGCGCGGGATCGAGGGCACCCGCGACGTGCTGCTGATGAACCCGGCCGAGATCCGCCGGGCGGGGCTCACGGAAGGCCAGGTCGTGTCGCTCGTCAGCGATGCCGGCGACGGCATCACCCGTGAGGTGACCGGCCTCACCGTGACGCCGTTCTCCCTGCCGGACGGGTGCCTGGGCGCCTATTACCCCGAGATGAACCCGCTGATGGCGCTCTCGCACCACGACATCCAGTCGGGAACGCCGGCCGCGAAATCGGTGCCGGTGCGGATCAAGCCGGAGGCCGGCGGACCGAAGGCCGACCGGCGCGAGCCGACCGGGCATTCGGCCCATCCGATCTGAGGGGGTGCCGTCCCCCCTCCCCCACCCCGGTCCGGCCTCCGGCACCACGCATCAAAGTGCCGGTTGCATACGGATGGCGCACAATTGTGCTTGTGTGGGGGCGGCGCGGCGGCTACCACTGTGATCACAGACACGACACAAGCCGCCCTCGAGAGCGGTCCGCAGTCTGGGGAGGAAGGCCCTCGTGAAGGGCGAGCACCGCCGCGACGCCATCGCGGCGGTGCTTCTCGTTCGGGGTCACGCCCCTCTACAAGACGACGAACGTGCCGGCGGTGACGCCGCCGCTCGCCGGCACCGGTTCGCGGCCCATCGGGCCGATGGCCACCACTGCGAGAGATCCCGCCCGGCGATGGCCCCTTAAGGGACACGACGGGACCGCGCCCGTCAGAACCGCCCCGCCAGGGTCAGGCGCAACGCGGTCGGCTCGACTGGGTGGAAGTGCCGATCGGCCACGGCGGCGGCTTCTCCGGGCAAGCGGGACTCGTAGAAGTAGGTGATCTGGTCGGCCTTCGCGTTCGTCAGGTTGAGCACGTCGAGGGCGAGGCTCACGCCGTTGTCGAAGGCGTAGCCGAGACGGCCGTTGAGCAGCGCGGTCGGCTTCGAGCGCACCGAGTTGTCCTCGATCAGCGGCCGGGGGCCGAAGTACCGGAAGCGCAAGGATCCGAACCAGCCCCGGCCCTCGCCGAAGGTGATTCCCGCCGACGCGATGGTGGTCGGCGCCTCCGGCACGCGCTGGCCGACGGGGTCGCGGTCGGAGAAGCGCGCGTTGGTGATCGTCAGGTCGCCCTCCAGCCGCAGCCACGGCGTGACCGCGTAGTGGTTGCTCCACTCGATGCCGAAGCGGCGGGTCGGCCGGCTCGGCTCGGTGGTGCCGGTGTCGCCCTGGAACAGGTTCTCGGAGGCGAAGTCGAGCCGGAACAGGGCGAGGCTCGTCTCCAGCCCGGCGATGGAGCGGTTGCGGATGCCGACCTCGTAGCCCGTCGAGGGCACCAGGAACGGCGAGCGGCTGATGTTGAACAGCGGGCTTGCCGGATCGACCGTCGCGGTGACGCCGCGGACGTCGTTCGAGTGGAAGCCGCCGCCGTAGTTCACATATAACTCGGTATCGAGCCACGGCCCGAGCACCGCGCCGAGCTTCGGGGTGACGATGCCGTCGCGGGCCCGCCCGGAATTCGCCGGCGTGTCGGAGCGGACGTCGGCGTAGTAGCCGTCGGCCCGGAAGCCGACGCTGGTGCGCAGCCAGTCGGTCCAGCGCACCCGGTTCTCGTAGTAGAACGCCGCGCTCGCCTCCAGCACCCGGTCGTCGAGCACCGTCGAGCGGTATTGCCGGGCGGTGGTGTTGAACAGGCCGACCCGGATGTCGTCGGTACGGGTCTGGAGGCCGATCTCGTTCTCCATCGGCAGCCCGAGCAGGTCGCCCTGGAAGACGCGGCTGATCTCGCCGCCGCCGAGCACCCGGGCGTCGCGCTGGCGGAACTGGTCGCCGTTGACGGGATCGTTGAGGAAGTAGGTGAAGTTGTTCCAGAGGTTCATCTGGTAGCGGATCACGTAGGCCGAGGCCCGGGTGATGCCGCCCGCGTCCGATTGGCTCCAGCGTCCCGAGAGCGAGAAGCGCCCGGTCTCGCCGCCATCGGTCGGGTCCAGCGTGCCGTAGCGGCCGATAATCCCCTCCGCCACCGCCCGCTCGGGGATCTGGTTGGTGGCGTTCCACTTCGCCCAGTAGGCCATGCCGGTGACGGAAAACCCGTCGGTCGCGGTGCCCTGGCTGTAGCGGGCGACGCCGTTGAGCTTGCGCAGGGCATCGGGCACCACCCACGGCCCATCGTAGGTCTGCGCCTCGCCCGCCACCAGGAGGTTGCCCGCGCCGAGCGGCAGGGAGGCGGCCGAGAGCCCGCGCTTGTAGCCGAAGCTGCCCAGCGTGGTCAGCGCGACGTTGCGGTCGAGCTTGTCGAGGTAGTCGATCCGCACCGATCCCGCCGAGGCGAAGTCGCCGTCGCGGACGAAGTACGGGCCCTTGTGGAATTCGACCGCGCCGACGAGCTCGGGGATCAGGAAGTTGAGGTCGGCATAACCCTGGCCGTGGGCATGGGTGCGCATGTTCACCGGCATGCCGTCGACGTGGAGGGCGATGTCGGTGCCGTGGTCGAGGTTGAAGCCGCGCAGGAAGAACTGGTTGGCTTTGCCCTCGCCGGAATGCTGGGTGACGATCAGGCCCGGCACCGATTCCAGGACCTCGCCGGGACGGGTGACGGGGCGGCTGTTGAGCTGCGCGCCCGAGATGATCCCGGCACTGGCGGCATCGACGGTCGCGAGCGCTCCGCCGATGCCGGTGACGCCGCCGACGTAACCGGCACTGGCGGCGGGGCCCGACGGGGCGGGTGGCGGGGCGGAGACCTCGATCTCGTCGAGGCGGATCTCGCCCGCGGGCCCCTGGGCACCGGCTGGCGAGGATGCCACGGCGGCGATGCAGGCGACGAGCGGGGGAACGAACGACAGGCGGGAGGCAGGCACGGTCGGGACTCGGGCAACGGCAGTGGCACGTCACCGCGAACGAGGCCGCCCGGATCGCGAAGACCCGTTCCGACACCCGTCAGGACACCCCGCCCGACGCGCTTCGCGCGTGACCACGACTGACGGCAGGTCTCCTGGCTCGCGGGTCGGTGCCCGCCACCGTCTTCCCGGGTGAGGCACCCAGTGACTATGGTGGTGGAAGGCTCGCCGCTTACAGTTGCGGGGGCAGCCGCGGCATCGGGCGAACCCCCACCGCGTTCCCTTTTGATCCCCGAGGGGAACCGTCGCCGTGAGGGTGGCGGTTCGAGGGATCCGGGTCAATGCCCCGCGGTGCGATTGCGAACGCGCAGGTCTCGTCGCCTGCCGGTCGTTGCACCCGGGCACCGTTGCCCGCCGGGCCGGCTCGCGTCGACGCCACGCCCCGGGACAGGATCCGGCATCACGTGGACCGCCCCGGTTCCGGCGGGTCCGGGAACGGCGTCCAGTCGGTGAACGCCTCCGGGGCGTAGCCGTACTCGGTGGTGGCGACGTGCCAGGGGCGCGCATCGCCGACGCGCCCGGGATCCCAGCGGATCACGGCGCGCCGATCCGGCTCGTCCCGGTGGATGGCGATGATCCAGCGGCCATCCTGGGGGGCGCGATCGATGGGCCTCCAATCGGTCATCGGCTGCTCCTCATCGGCTGCCCCGCGGCGGCGGACTCTCGTCGTCCAACGCGCCGCGCCTGCCGCCGTTCGCCGTCAGCGCGGCGCGGACCCGCGCACCAGGCGCTCGCCGGCCTCGCATTCGCGCAGGAAGGTCGCCCGTCCGTCGCCGGTGATGCCGCTCCGGTCGGCCTTGGCCTCGCAGACCTCCCGCTCTCCGGTCCGCGGCGCGTCCTCGGCGAGGGCGGCGGGAGCCAGGAAGGGGGCCAGGACGGAGGCCGGCAGAGCGAGGAGCAGGACGGCGCGGCGCATGACGGATCTCGGAATGTCGGGCGGGACCGGTGAGGCATCGTCGCGCCCGTGCGATGGTTCCCGTGTGCCCTCGGCTCCCGTCAGGGCTTGGCGCGGCCGGCCCGGTAGGCGGCCAGGATCTCCGGCAGCCGGTCGAGGACGTAGTCGGCGAGGCCCGGCTCGGCGGTCTCGTCGAACGACACCGCGACTCGATCCGGGCGGCGCTCGATCCGGGCGATGCCGCGGCCGGCCTCGTCGCTCCAGACCTGCGGCGCCGGTTTCGGGGCCGCCGGGGGGGCGAGCGCGTGCAGCACGGCCGCGAAGCGCTCGTTCGTCGGCGTCTCGGCGAGGGCCGGATCGGCGATGAGCCCGGCGATCCGCTTCGGGCTCGCCGCCCGGATCCGCTCGGCGAGCAGCATCCAGCGCGGCCGCCCGGCGGCGGGCGCCGGGCCGATCGCCCGGACGACGTCGGCCGGCACCGTGCGGGCGACCGAGATTAGGGTCGAGAGGTCGCCCTTGCCGACGCCCATCGCGGCGATGATCGTGGCGCGGGAAAAGCCGTGCTCCTCGAGCCGCAGCGCGAAGAACGCCCGCTCGATGTAGCTGAGGTCCTGCCGCTCCAGGTTCTCCTTGCCCTGGGCCACCACCAGTTCGGCGTCCGAGAGCGGGCGCACCACGGCGCGGACCGGCCGGGCGAGGCGGCGCGCCGCCTGGATGCGGCGGCGGCCGTAGGCGACCTGGAACCGGTCCGGGTCGGCGGGGTGGGGGCGCACCAGGATCGGCACCTGCTGGCCGCTCTCGCGGATGCTCTCGACCAGGGCCGCCAGGCCCGGGTCGGTCGCGTCCGCCACCCGGTCGGCGATGAAGGAATCGTCGATCCGCTCCGGGGCGATCTCGACGACGACCGTGCCGGCCTCGATCTCGGCGGCGGCGTCGGCCCGGGCGGCGAGCCCGCGCAGCGTGCTGCTCATCGCCCGCACCGCACCGCTGCGGCTGCGCTCGGGCGAGCGGGAGGCCGGGTTTGCAGCTGCGAACTCGGGCTCGGCCGGGGTCGGGTTTGCAGTTGCAAACGGCTCGGGCGCCGGCGGGGCGGCGGCCGGCTCGGCCGCGGGCGGCGGGGCGGCGGGCTTCGCGGCCGGGCGGGCGCCGAACAGCGCGTCGAGGTTCGACTTGCGGCTCATGGGCGGCCCCAGGCACGGCGGATCAGTCCCTCGATCTCGCCGTTGACCGCCTCGAGGGATTCGAGCGCCCGGTCGTAGGTCGAGCGGGTCACGCCCTCGCGGCCGATCTCGTAGAGGGTCTGCTTCGACAGGCCGGCATCCGACACGGCGGAGGACTTGAGCATCGGCGCGGTCAGCACCGCGTCCTCGAACAGGGTGCGCAGCATCCCGACGATGCGGGTCTGCGGCGCGTCCTGCTGCTCGTAGCGGGTCACCAGGTAGCGCAGCCAGTCGTAGTGCAGCCGCCCGCCGGATTCCGCCACCACGCCGAGCAGGTCCTCGGTCATCGCCAGGAACTGGCTCATCGAGGCGACGTCGAGCATCTGCGGATGCACGGTGATGAGCAGCGAGGTCGCGGCGCAGAGCGCCGAGAGGGTGAGGTAGCCGAGCTGGGGCGGGCAATCGATGACGACGATGTCGTAATCCTGCGCTACCGTGTCGATGGCATGCGCCACCCGGTCGAAGAACAGCGGCTCGCCGGCCCGGCGGCGGGTCAGCGCCCGCGGCGTCTCGTGCTCGAACTCCATCAGCTCGAGGTTGGCGGGCACGAGGTCGAGGCCGGTGAAGTAGGTCGGCCGCACGACCTCGCGCAGCGGCTTGGCGTCGTCGTAGCGGATCGCGCCGTACAAAGTCTCGTCGGCGCCGACATCGAGCTCGGGCTGCACGCCCATCAGGGCGGAGAGGCTGGCCTGGGGATCGAGGTCGATGGCGAGCACCCGGTAGCCGCGCAGGACCAGGGACTGGGCGAGGTGGGCGGTGGTGGTGGTCTTGCCCGAGCCGCCCTTGAAGTTCGCCACCGCGACGACCTGGAGGTGCTCGGCGCCGCTACGCCGCGGCTGGTAGCGCCGGCCGCCCCGGGTGTTCTCGTCCAGGTAGGCGCGCAGGCCGTGGATGTCGGACAGCGTGTAGGAGCGGCGGCCGTTCGCCGACACCTCGGGCTGCGGCCCGAGCCCCTCGGCGGCGAGCTGCTGGAGGCGCGACACCGTCACGCCGATGATCCGGGCGGCCTCCGCCGAGGTGAAGCGGCGCAGGCCCTTGGCGGCGGTGGGCGGAAACAGCCCGGAGGAGATCGCCTGCAGCTGCGCCCGGAGCGTCGCCGCATGGGCGCCGATCGTCGCCGCGGGCGCGACTTGCGCGGCACCGGGGGCAGGGGAGTGGGGCGGCGTGTGCTGATTCATCCGCGCGGGCCCTGTTTGCAGAAAATTCGCCGGTTCGGCGCTCGAACTGCAATTCGCCGGTTTTCGACCGATTCGCAATCGGGGCCGCCAAACCGGCGCAAGCCCCGCGCAAGCCTGGCACGACAGCGGCCCCGCTACGCCGCCGCTCCGCGGGGTGGGAGGCAATTCCGTAAGCTTGACGCGATGTCCACCCTGCCGCCCCGTCGGCGCTTCGCCAGCCGTTAAGCTGTGCCGAGTTGAATACCCGTGCCAGATCGGATCAACCACCCGCTCCGCAATGGAGCAGGTAATTCTCAAAAATAGACATGTAAAAATTTACCAAGATTTAGGCGCAAGATTGCAATTTCAACTGCGGGATGGGATCCTGTGCCAAGCAGAGAAGGTGGAGCCCCATGGTCGAAATCTCCGACATTCGTGACGTGCTGAAGTCGCTGGAATCCCTCAAGAGCGTGGTCGACACCCTGTCGGACGACGACGACCTGTTCGAGAAGGGCCTCGATTCCTTCGGCTCCGTGCAGCTGATGCTGGCCCTCGAGGAGCGGTTCGACATCGAGTTCCCGGACTCGGCGCTCGGCCGGCGCTCGTTCTCGACCATCCGGATCATCCGGGACACCGTCGCGGGCCTGCGCCAGCAGGAGGCCGCATGAACATGCATGTCGAGGTCGCGGCGACGGTGCCCGGTGCGGCACCCGTCGCGACGGACGCACCGGCGGGCGCCCTCGACGCGCGCGCCAAGCGCGCCGCGGACATCGCCGCCCGCTACGCCGACGCGGTCGACCGCGAGGGCCGCTTTCCGGCCGAGGCCGTGGCGGCGCTCAAGGCCGAGCGCCTGCTCGGCATCCAGGTGCCCGCGTCGCTCGGAGGGGAGGGGGCCTCGATGAGCGAGATCGCCGAGCTCTGCGCGGTTCTCGGCCGCGCCTGCTCGGCCGCCGCGATGGTGTTCGCGATGCACCACATCAAGCTCGCGAGCCTCGTCACCCACGGGGTCGACAGCGCCTGGCATCGCGGCCTGATGCAGCGGATCGCCGGCGAGCAGATGCTGATCGCCTCCTCGACCACAGAGGCCGGCATCGGCGGCGATCTCCGCAACAGCCTCTGCGCCGTCGAGGCCGAGGGGACGGGAGACGGCGACACCTTCCGGCTGACCAAGGAGGCCAGCGTCATCTCGTACGGCGCGCAGGCCGACCTGATCCTCGCCACCGCCCGCCGCCACAAGGAGGCCGCGACCTCCGACCAGGTGCTGGTGGCGCTGCTCGCCGACCAGATCACGCTCGAGCGCACCAGCACCTGGGACACGCTCGGCATGCGCGGCACCTGCAGCGACGGCTTCCTGCTCAAGGCCGAGGGCCTGCCCGTGGCCCAGGTGCTGCAGAAGCCCTTCGCGGAGATCGCCGCGCAGTCGATGCTCGCCGCCTCGCACCTGCTCTGGGGCAGCGTGTGGTTCGGGATCGCGTCCTACGCGGTCGACCGCGCCCGCGCCTTCGTGCAGGCCGAGGCGCGCAAGAAGCCGGGCCAGGTGCCCCCGGGCGCGCTGCGGCTCGCGGAAGCCGCCAACGAGCTCCAGGCGATGAGAAGCACGGTGGTCGCCGGGCTCGCCCGCTACGAGGCCGCCAAGGGCGACCCCGACGCGCTGAGCGCCATCGGCTTCTCGATCATGCTCAACAACGTCAAGACCACGGTGTCGGCCCAGGCCGTCGACATCGTCCAGCGCGCCCTCTCGGTGGTGGGCCTCGCCGGCTACAAGAACGGCACCCCGTTCAGCCTCGGCCGGCAGCTGCGCGACGTCCTCTCGGCGCCGCTGATGATCAACAACGACCGCATCCTCTCCAACACCGCCAACCTTCTGCTGGTGCAGAAGGGCAGCGGCAAGCTCCTGAGCGCGTGATGGACCAGAGCCTCTCCTCCGACCTGCTGCCCGCCGCCGACGAGGCGTCCTTCGTCGGAGCCCTACCCGAGCCCTCCGAGCCGCGCTCGTTCCTCGACCGCCTGTTCGACCGCGGGCTCCTGATCCGCACCGGGGTCGACGGGCTCTACGGCCGCTCCGGCGCCTTCGAGAGCGTGGTCGAGGCCCTCGACCGGCTGGTCTCGCGCATCGGCGCGGCCGACGGCGCCGAGGCCCTGCGCTTTCCCCCCGGCATGGCCCGGTCGAGCTTCGAGCGCAGCGGCTACCTCAAGGGCTTCCCGCACCTCGCCGGCACGGTGCACAGCTTCTGCGGCAACGAGGCCGACCACGCCCGTCTGCTCGCCTGCCTCGACGCCGGCGAGGACTGGACCGCCAAGCAGGCCGCGACCGATATCGTCCTGACCCCGGCCGCCTGCTACCCGCTCTACCCGGTCGCCGCCGCCCGCGGCCGGCTGCCTGAGGGCGGGCTCTTGTTCGACCTGCAATCCTACTGCTTCCGGCACGAGCCCTCGCTGGAGCCGACCCGGATGCAGCTGTTCCGGATGCGCGAATACGTCCGCATGGGCACGCCCGAGCAGGTGCTGGCCTTCCGCGAGCTGTGGCTCGAGCGCGGCACCACGATGATGCGCGACCTCGGCCTGCCGCTCGCCATCGATCCGGCCAACGATCCGTTCTTCGGCCGCGCCGGCAAGATGCTCGCCAACAACCAGCGCGCCCAGGCGCTGAAGTTCGAGCTGAACGTGCCGGTCAACAGCGAGGACAAGCCGACCGCCTGCCTCAGCTTCAACTACCACCAGGACCATTTCGGCACGACCTGGGGCATCGAGCAGTCCGACGGCACCACCGCCCACACGGCCTGCGTCGGGTTCGGGCTGGAGCGGATCACCCTCGCGCTCCTGCGCCACCACGGCCTCGATCTCGACGCCTGGCCGGCGGAGGTCCGCGCCCAGCTCTTCGGCTGAGGCCCGGGATGTCGGCCGCCCTCGCTCTCTCCCTCGACGCGCCGCGGACGGAGACGTCCGCGGCCCCCCACACGCTCCACGCCCCCGACCGGACCTGGCCGGAGACGAACTGCTACGTCGATCTCTGGATCGAGCTCCTGCACCTGCGGGGGCTCGAGCCCGAGGCGATGCTGGGCTTCACCCTGCGCCAGGATTTCGAGGGCGACCAGTTCACCTTCTTCAAGCCGAAGGCCGCCGACCTCGAGGCGCTCTACGGCCTGGAGATCCTGGAACTCGCGCTCTACGAGGACCTGGAGAGCCATGCCCGGGTCCAGGCGGAGCGCGGCCTGCCCGTGCTGGTCGAGGTCAACGCGTTCTTCCTGCCCGACACCGCCGGCACCACCTACCGGCGCGAGGCCTCGAAGACCACGGTCGGGATCCTCGCCCTCGACCCGCGGGAGCGCCGGCTCGACTACCTCCACAATGCCGGTCGTTTCGCGCTCTCGGGCGAGGATTACGACGGCCTCTTCGCCCGCGGCGAACTCCTGCCCTATGCCGAGTTCGTGAAGCCCTGCGGCCCGGCCCTGGCGGGACCGGAACTCGCGGGCGCCGCCCTGGCGCTGCTGCGCCGGCACCGCGCCCATGCGCCGAGCGCCAATCCGGTCACGGCCTTTCGCGCGGCGCTGGCGGGCAAGGACGACGCCTTCGTGCAGCGCCCGCTCTCGGCCTTCCACGCCTACGCCTTCAACACCACGCGCCAGCTCGGGGCGAATTTCGAGCTCCTCGGCAGCCACCTCGCCTGGCTGACGGCGCAAGGGGCCGGGTCGTTCGACGAGGCGGCGGAGGCGGCGACGCGCCTGTCGCAGGAGGCCAAGGCCTTCCAGTTCCAGCTCGCCCGCGCCTATGCCCGCGGCAAGCTCGTCGGGCTGCCCGAGCGGCTCGCCGGCGCCGAGGCGACCTACGCGGCGGTGTTCCAGGCCCTGGATCGGGCGCTGGCGGCGGGGTGACGCGCGCGGTCGGCGGATCGGGTCGATCCGGCACAGAAGACTGGCGCGGGTTCACGCCTCTTCCGGCGGGCGCGGGGCTGTCCGGTGAAAAGTATAGCGCGGCTCCCCTCTCCCGTGTGGGAGAGGGGCCGGGGGTGAGGGTGACGCGCTTCAGTGTGAAGCACCGAACGCGGTGCTGGCAGCGTGACGGTTCAGGCTTCTAGCTGCACCGTCTCCACCCTGCGCGATCTTCGATCGCCCCTACCTCTCTCCCACACGGGAGAGGGGATCCCGCGTTTGATTCTATATGGACCTTCCCGGGACAGCCCTGCCGCAAGGGGAGAAATGAAACCCCGCGCCCTCCTTCCCCCGTCCTGACGGGAAGCGTTTCAGCCCCTTACGAACACGCGAAAACAGCCTCCGGGGACACCATGGCCGTTCTGCGCAATGTCGACCGGGCCCTCGACGGGCCGTGGGAGATGATCGTCACCGCCCCCGGCGCCTGCACGCACCCGGGCGACCTCGACGGGCTGTCGGGCTTCATCGCGGCCCCGGTTCCCGGCACCGCCGCCGGGGCGCTGCGCGCCGCCGGGCTGTGGTCGGATGCGGCGCCGACGCCGCTGCACGGCTCGGACGTCTGGTACCGCGCGGCGGTGGAGGGCCACGGCCGCGAGATCCTGCGCTTCGAGGGTCTCGCGACCCTGTGCGAGGTCTGGCTCGACGGGGAGCTTCGTCTCACCTCCCGCTCGATGTTCCTCGCCCACGAGATCGCGGTCGACCTCGACGGCCCCCATACCCTCGCGCTCGCCTTCCGGTCGCTCGCCCGGGATCTCGCCCGGCCGCACAAGCGCGGCCGCTGGCGGCCGCAGCTCGCCACCCCGGGCTCGCTGCGCCATGCCCGCACCACGCTGCTCGGCTTCATGCCGGGCTGGTGCCCGGGCGTCGAGGCGGTCGGGCCCTACCGGCCAATCACCCGGAGAGGGGAGGGGGGACGGCCGACCGGGATCGACCTGCACGCGAGCGTCGAGGACGGGACCGGGATCCTCGTCGTCCGCTTCGACCTCCCCGGTGCCCCCAGTCCGGTGATCCTGCATTGCGACGGCCGGACGACCGTGCTGCCCGAGACCGCGCCCGGCCGGTTCGAGGGCCGGCTCGATTGTCCCGGCATCGCCCTGTGGTGGCCGCACACCCACGGCGAGCCGCGGCTGCACGCCGTCACGGTCGAGGCCGAGGGGCGGAGCTTCGACCTCGGCCGGGTCGGATTCCGCACGATCACGCTGCGGCGCCCCTTCGCGGAGGGCCTGAGCCTCGCGGTCAACGGCGTGCCGGTCTTCTGCCGCGGCGCCTGCTGGACCCCGCCCGACCTCGTGGGGCTGCCGGGCGAGCGCGTCGCCTACGAACCGCTCCTGGCGCTCGCCGTGGAGGCCGGCATGACCATGCTGCGGGTCGGCGGCACGATGCTGTACGAGGCGACGGCCTTCCACGACCTCTGCGACGAGCTCGGCCTCCTGGTCTGGCAGGACCTGATGCTGGCCAATTTCGACTATCCGGTCGACGATCCGGCCTTCCGGGCGGCGCTTGAGACCGAGATCGGCCAGCTCCTCGACCGGCTCCAGGCCTCGCCCTCGCTCTGTGTCGTCGGGGGCGGCAGCGAGGTCGAGCAGCAGGCCGCGATGCTGGGGTTTCCGGAAGCGGTCTGGCGGGCCACGGCGGTGGAGGCGATGCTGCGCGAGGCGGCGGCCGCGCGCCGGCCCGACCTCGTCGTGGTGCCGAACTCGCCCTCGGGCGGCGACCTGCCGTTCTCCACCAATGCCGGCGTGACCCACTATTACGGGGTCGGCGCCTATCTCCGCCCGTTCGAGGATGCCCGCCGGGCCGAGGTGCGCTTCGCCTCCGAGTGCCTGGCCTTCGCCAACGTGCCGGAGCCGATCTCGCTCGCGGAATCCGGCCTCGCCGATCCCCGTGATCCGGCCTGGGCCCTCGGCGTGCCGCGCGACCGCGGCGCCGACTGGGACTTCGAGGGCGTGCGCGACCATTACGTCGGCGCCCTCTACGGCCTCGATCCGGGCCGCCTGCGCGGCGACGACCCGGAGCGCTACCTGGCGCTCGGCCGCGCGGCGGTCGCCGAGGTGATGGAGGCGACCTTCGCCGAGTGGCGGCGCACCGGCTCGGTCACCGCCGGCGGCCTGGTCTGGCTCTGGCGCGACCTCGCGCCGGGCGCGGGCTGGGGCGTGGTCGACGTCGCCGGGCGGCCGAAATCGGCCTGGTACGCCCTGAAGCGCGCCTTCCGTCCGGTCCAGGCGCTCCTCACCGACGAGGGCCTGAACGGCCTCCACGCCCACCTGCTGAACGAGACCGCCGAGCCGGTCGAGGCTGTCCTGGCGCTCACCTTCGCCACCGGCGCCGGCAAGGTCGCCGCCAGGGCCGAGCGGGCGGTGTCCCTGGCGCCCCGCTCCGCGCTCGCCCTGTCCTCGGCCGCGCTCCTCGGCCGCTTCTTCGATGCCACCGCCGCCTACCGGTTCGGCCCGGCGGCGCACGACCTCGCGCATCTGCGGCTCTGCCGCCCCGACGGTACGGTGCTGGCCGACGCCTTCCACTTCCCGGCCGGGCGGGACGCGGTACCCCGGGAGCTCGGGCTCTCGGCCGAGCTGGTCGAGGGCGAGGCCGGCGCCGCGCTGCGGATCGCGACGCAGCACCACGCGCTGTCGGTCCATGTCGGCCTCGACGGGGAGGGGAGGCCGGCGGACAACTGGTTTCACCTCGCGCCGGGCAGCGAGCGCCTGATCGCGCTGCACGGGACGGCGGGACGGCCGAGCGGCACGGTGCGGGCGGTGAACGGGACCGAGACGGTCCGGTTCTGAGCGCCGGGACGGCGGCGCGCGTCGGCAAGGGCGGGCCTGCGCGCCCCGGTCACGCCCCTGCGGCCGCGCGCGCCGCGACACCCGCGACGACCTCCTCGACGATTTCTCGAAGGTCCTCCCGGGACACCCCGTCGCGGGCCTGGATCGAGATCCCCTGCATCGCAGCGCTCAGGTGCCGGGCCAGCCGCTCGGCCCGATCGGGCGGCGCGAAGGCGGCGAGGGACTGCGCGATCCGCCGCCGGAGGGTCTCCCGCCGCTCGCCGGCCTCGCGGGCGAGCGCGGCGTGATCCGGGTGGCAGGCGACGAGGCCGCTCGACACCATGCAGCCCCGCTCCCGCTCGCGGTGCGTGACCGCCGCCACGGCCCCTTCGAGCAGCAGGCGCACCGCCTCCGGCAACGATCCAGCCGCCGCGACGGCGGGGAGATCCAGGCGGCCCGGCATCTCCTCGTAGCGGGCCAGCGCGGCCCGGTAGAGGCCGGCCTTGCTGCCGAACGCCGCGTAGAGGCTCGGCGGCGCGATCCCGATCGCCTTCGTCAGGTCGCCGACGGACACGCCCTCGTAGCCGTGACGCCAGAACAGCAGCATCGCGGTCTCCAGCGCCGCCTCCCGGTCGAAGCTCCAGGGCCGTCCGCCCGGCCGTCGCGCATCCCGACGCATCACGCATCCTGTTCCATATCAAACACTAAACAACCGTTGACACCTCGTGTCAAACCGGTTTGATAGCGATCATTAAACAACAGGAGCCGAGCCCATGCAGCCGACGCGCCGCGCCGCTCTCACCGCCGCTCTCGCCACCATGGCCCTCGGGCCCGTCGCCGCCGGGGCGGCGTCGCCCGCCCGACCGGCGGAGACGGTGGGGACCGCCGTTCCGATCCCGGCCCGCTCCAGCGACGGCACGGGGCTGGCCGCGGAGGCGGCGGGCGATCCGGCGGCGCCCGAGATCCTGTTCGTCCACGGGCTCCGGCAGAGCCGGCTGAGCTGGGACCGGCAATTCGCCGACCCGGCCCTTTCGGGCTTCCGGCGGGTGCGCTTCGACCTGCGCGGGCACGGCGACTCGGACAAGCCCGACGCCCTCGACGCCTACGCGGCGGCCGACCTCTGGGCCGACGACGTCGCCGCGGTGATCGCCGCCGCGGGCCTGCGCCGTCCCGTGCTGGTGGGCTGGTCGCTCGGCGGCTACGTGGCCGGGGCCTACCTGCGCAAGTACGGCGGCGCGGGCATCGCCGGGATCAACCTCGTCGATGCCGTGACCCGGCTATCGCCGGACCTGCTCACGCCGCTCGCGGGCGACTTCACCCGGAGCGCGACCTCGCACGACCTCGGCACGCG
Organism: Methylobacterium sp. ap11; assembly: GCF_900110515.1. NCBI lineage: Bacteria > Pseudomonadati > Pseudomonadota > Alphaproteobacteria > Hyphomicrobiales > Methylobacteriaceae > Methylobacterium > Methylobacterium sp. ap11. Next base: position 26,731 of record NZ_FOEB01000014.1, read on the forward strand.
CGTCGCCGCGACCGCGGACTTCCTCGCCGCCTGCTTCCACCGGCCGCCGACCGGCCTCGACTGGCAGCGGATGCTCGTCGTCAACGGCATGGCGGCGCGGTCGGCGAACGAGGGTTTCGTCAGGACCGCGACCACCGATCTCGAGCCGGTCTTCGCCGCCTATGACGGCCCGATCCTGCTGACCCACGGGCTCCACGACCGCCTCGTCCGGCTGGCGATGTCGGAGCGGATCGCGGCGCTCGGGCCGGGCCGCCGCCTGTCGGTCTATGCCGAGAGCGGGCACAGCCCGTTCTTCGAAGAACCGGCCCGGTTCGGGGCCGAGCTCGCGGCCTTCGTGCTCGCGGCCGACGGCCGGGCGGGACGGCCGTGACGCCGGGATCGCAGCCTCTCTTCCCGGGCCTTGCCGCCCTCGCCGTGCAGGCCGGCGGCGTCCGCTTCGCCGGGATGCCCGGCGGCTCCGGGCCGCCGCTTTCGCGAAACCGGATTGGTGCGACGGACGCGGCGCCTCATGGATTTGCGATCGCTCGGCGATCGCTTCGCGACGCGGAAACCGCGTCATACGAAATCCGATTGGTTGCTTCGCAATGCGGATTTCGGCTTCGCTCAAGCGCCGCGCCGGCTGGTGATATGGGATCCGGAAGCAATCTTCCGGATCCCATATCACTCCCCGCGCTGCAGCTCCGCCAGCGGCGCCGTCAGGGTGCAGACCGCCCCCTCGGGCGGGTAGTGCATCGCCACCTCGCCGTCGACGGTGCCGGCGAGCCCGCGCTCGATCAGGCGCGAGCCGAAGCCCCGGCGGGCCGGCGGCACGACCCGGGGACCGCCATGCTCCTGCCAGCGCAGGGCGAGGACCGGCGCGTCCGGGCCGTCGATGCGCCAGTCGAGGGTGACGTGGCCGTCGGGCACCCGCAGCGCCCCGTACTTGACCGCGTTGGTGGCGAGCTCGTGCGCCATTAGGGCGAGCGAGAGCGCCGCCCGCGACCCGCACGGCACCGGTGGCCCCGCGAGGCGGAAGCGCCCGGGACGGCCGTCGTCGTGGATCGCCAGCGCGCCTTCGAGCACCGCCCGCAGGGACGCGCTCTCGCCCTCGCCGGTGAGCAGGAGGTCGTGGGCCTTGCCGAGCGCGATCAGCCGGGCCGCCAGGGCCTCGCGGGCCGCCATCGGGTCGGCCGCGTTGCGCAGGGTCTGCATGGCGATGGCCTGCACCATCGCCAGGGTGTTCTTGAGCCGGTGGCTCAGCTCGCGGTTGAGGATCTCCTGCTGCGCCTCCGCGGCCTTGCGGGCCGAGATGTCGTGGCCCACCGCGGCGAAGCCCTCGAAGGCGCCGCCGGGCCCGCGCAGCGCGAACAGGTTGTAGCGCACCGGCACCGCGGCGCCGGTAGCGAGGTTGCGCAGGCGGAAATCCCCGCTCCAGGACCCGCCACTCCAAGACCTACCACTCCAAGACCCGCCGTAGGCCCCGCCGTCCCGGATCGCCGGCAGGATCGTCGCCTCGGCGAAGGGCAGGTCTTCGGGCGGGAAGAAGTCGGTCAGGCGCATCGCCCGGGCCGCGGCCTCGTCGGCGAGGCCGACCAGGGCGCGGCCGGCCGGGTTGACGTAGGCGATCCGCCCTTCCGCATCCGCGATGGCGATGAAGTCGCTCGACTGCTCGGCGACGAGGGCGAGGCGGCGCAGCTGCGCCTCGGCCCGGCGCTGCTCGGTCACGTCGAGGAAGACCGTCACCGCCGCCCGGATCGCCCCGTCCTCGTCGCGCACCGGCGCGCTCGAGACCTCGAGCCGGCGCAGGCCCGTGGCGGCGTTGCGGTAGAGCATCGCCTCGCCGCTCACCACGGTCCCGTCCCGCAGGGCGCGCAGCGACGGATAATCGTCCGGGGCGTAGGGGCGCCCGTCGGCATGGACGGCGCCGAAGCGCTCGTAGCGGGCGAGGGCCCGCGCGACGAGGCCGTGGCCCAGGATCGCCTCGCCCTTCGCGTTGATGAGGTTCGGCCCGCCCGGCTCGTGCCCGACGACCGAGATGCCGACCGGCGCCTGCCGGAAGACCGATTCGAGCAGGCCGCGCTCGAGGTCGAGCCGGCGCGCGGAGTCGCGCCGGGCGGCCTCCGCGCGCTCGCGCTCGGAGAGGTCGAACATGGCGCCGATCATCCGCACGGCGCGGCCCGCCTCGTCGCGGATCACCGAGCCGCGGTCGAGCACCCGGGCGTAGGAGCCGTCGGCGCGGCGGAAGCGGTACTCGTCGCTCCAGGCGGTTCCGCCCCCGTCGATGACGGCGTGGATCGAGGCGTCGATCCGGGGACGGTCGTCGGGGTGGATGTGGTCGATCCACCAGGCGCCCGTGGTCGAGCCGGCCTCGGGAGCGTGGCCGTAGGCGGCCTCCAGCGCCTCGTTCCAGAGAACCTGGTCGGCGGAAAAGTCCCAGTCCCAGATCGCGTCGTTGGTGGCCCGCGCCGCGAGGCGGTAGCGCTCCTCGGTGACCCGCGCCGCCCGGAGCGCCGTCTCGCGATCCGCCACCACCCGGCGCAGGGCGAGCTGGGTCATCAGCTGGCGCGCCAGCGCCCGCAGGTCACCCGCCTCGGTCTCGGACAGGCCGTCCGGCCGGGACACGTAGTCGATCACGCAGAGCGTGCCGAGCACCTGCCCCTCCGGCGTGCGCAAGGGGGCGCCGGCATAGAACCGGATGCCGGGCTCGGCAGTGACGAGGGGGTTGGCCCGGGTGCGCGGATCCCGGCTCAGGTCGGGGATGACGAGGAGCGAATCGGGCTGCGCGAGGGCGTGGGCGCAGACCGAGCTGTCGAGATCCGTCTGCGGCCAGGGGAAGCCGGTGCGGGCCTTGAACCACTGCCGGTCGCCGGCGACCAGGCTCACCAGCGCCACCGGCGCGTCGCACAGGCGGCTGGCCAGCCGCACCACGTCGTCGAACCCCCGCTCGGGCAGGGTGTCGAGCACCGCGTAGCCGTCGAGCGCAGCGAGGCGCTCGGGGTCGCAGACGGGGCTCGGCAGGTCGGGGGGACGGGGCATTCAGGGCCGGCGGGGTGATCCGGCCCCGCTCTTAGCGCGAAGGTGCATGCCCCGTCACCGTCGATCCCCCGTCATCCTGAAGGGATTGCCCTCCGCCTTCAGTCGATCACCTCGACGATCCGGCGGGTGCCGGGCTCGACCAGGACCGGATGGTCGTTGACGATCGTGTAGTTGAGACCCTTGAGGGCGAATTCCGGCGGCACGTCGTAGTAGACGACGCCGTCCGGCGGCAGCACCGTGCCGACCTGCACCGGGCCCGCGAGGCGGAAGGACGGCCGGTGCTCGCCGGCGGCGTAGATGCGGAAGCGCTCGCGCCGGTCGATGCCCAGGATGCTGTTGGCGGTGCCGACCGCAGCCCCGATGGCGCTGCCCACCACCGCGCCCACCGGCCCGGCGATCGCCTCGCCCCGCGTCGCGCCGTCCTGCGCGCCGCGCGCCGTACCTTGCGCCTGCGCGGCGGCGATGCCGAAGCCGAGGAGGAGGGCGGCGAGGGGCAGGGCGGTAAGGCGGAGGGGGCGAGAAGTCATGACGGGCGGTCTCGGGCGAGCTTGGCTGTTGGACCGAGAACCGCGCGGCCGCCAATCCGGTTCCCGGACGCGACCGGTCGAGGCGGCGCGCGGCATCCCGATTCGACGTTAACCGCGATTGAAGAGGATCGGGGACGGAGTCGAAAAACCCTGTTTCGTCCACGATTTGGAAGGCGGGCGGGTCCTAGCGTCGCCGGCATGAAACGGAGTGCGGGACGGCATCGCGGCGGGAACGGGACGGCACGGCGCCGGCCGGCGCATCCGGCTGCGGGCCTGACACGGGCGTGACGATGAGCCATCGGCGCAACGACCAGATCGACATGGTGGTGCCCTTCGTGCACTTCCGCGACCAGCGGGAGACGATGGAGCGGCCGTTCTTCTCGATCGCCAAGCAGAAGCGGCTCAAGGAGATCGACTATACGAGCCCCGACGGCTCGGTCTGGGTGCGGGTGCTGCCGAACCAGGCCTACGGCATGGCGACGATCTGGGACGCCGACATCCTCATCTGGGCCGCCTCGACGATCTGCGAGATGAAGAAGCGCGGCCGCAACGACATCCCGCGCAAGCTGCACTTCATGCCCTACGACCTCCTGAAGGGCATCGGGCGCGAGACCGGCGGACGCCAGTACAAGCTCCTGCGCGACGCCTTGTTTCGCCTGCAATCGACCTCGGTGCGCACCAACATCCGGGCCGAGAAGGCCAAGCGCAAGGAGCGGCAGTTCAGCTGGATCGACGCCTTCGACGACACGATCGACGAGGAGACCAATGCCAGCCGGGGCATGTCGATCACCCTGTCGGACTGGTTCTACGAGGGCGTGCTGATGGATGGCGGCGTGCTCGCCATCGACCCCACCTATTTCGGCATCACCGGCGGGCGCGAGCGCTGGCTCTACCGCATCGCCCGCAAGCATGCCGGCGGGGCCGGGGAGGGGGGGTTCGCCATCAGCCTGCCGACCCTGTTCGACAAGTCGGGCGCCGAGGGCACCTATCGCCGGTTCAAGTTCGAGATCGCCAAGATCGCCAAGGCCGACGAGCTGCCGGGCTTCGTGCTGCGGATCGAGGACAAGGAGCGCGGCGAGCCGCACCTGCGGATGATCCGCCGCGACCTCGCGAGCGACGAGGTGCTGCTCGCACCCGCGGAGAAGCCGAAACGCACCCGCAAGCCCAAGGCCGGGGCCGAGCTGCCGCTGTTCCGCCACCTCTCGGACGAGACGATCGCGCTGTGCCGCAAGGCCCATCCGGGCTGGGACGTCTACGGCCTCAAGACCGAGTTCGACCACTGGCTCGAGGGCGACGCGACCCGCGAGCCGAAGAACTACGAGAGCGCCTTCCTGGGCTTCGCCGAGCGGTTCGTGCGCGACGCCCGGTAATCCACAGGCCCCGCCGTTCCCGATGTACGGCTCAGTGGGCGGGAGGAGCGGACGGCCCCGAGGGGAAATCCCCGGAATCCCTGTGAATGACTCGGGGCCCGTCGGCACATCGGGAACGCCGCGGGGGCGGATCGGTACTTCGGGAACGGCCCCGTCCCATCGGGAACCCCGGCACGGCACATCGGGGACGCGGCAGCCGGCACAACGGGGACGAATCCTCGGTACATCGGGAACGGACGACTCGCGTTAAGCTTTTGGGCGAGTTCGCGGAATCGCCGCCGCCGGAGCGCCTAAATCCATAAAGATTCCTGTAACACTCTAAACGGTGCATACTGGGGAAAACCCGGACAGGGAGCGTGGACCCCGAGTCGTGCGCGGCAATCGCGAGTCGAGAGGCGAGTCACAGGGCGTCCACAGGAGTCCACCGGACTCGCCGGAACGAACCAATCGGCCACGGCGTCTGTCGAACCGGGGGAGCCGGGCTGGACTCGACTCGCGTAAGCTTTCCTGTGGGACTCTTCGGGAGGGAGGATCGGGTTCTCGACTCGCGGGACCTCGCATCGTACGAGCGGATGCAACGGGATCGAACAGGCCAGCGGATAAGGCACGAAGGCGAAACGACGAAGGGCGGCGCCGCGGCGAACCGTTCGTGAAGTACGCCCTGGCGGACGTCGGTCCGTGCGGCGAGGTCTTGCAGCGGTCGATCCGTGCAACCGGGCGGGTTGAAAGGCTCAATCGCGACAAGTCCGGGCCGGCGGAACTGTCCGCGGCCGGATGCGAAACGGTGCGGCGGAGGTGGACGTACATCGGGGACAGCGGGGATAGTCAGCTACCCGGGCACGAAGCCCTGCACGGTTTCTCCGCAATCCAACCCCTGCACCCGTGGACGAGGCGGACGTCAGAGGGCGGTCCTTGGGATCGCGACGCCGAAATCCAGAAACGGGCCGGATTGGGCTGTCGGGACGTCCAGGCGATCGGTTTTCGTGGATACCGGCCCCGTTCCCGAAATACGCCGCGTGTCATCCGGCGCGGACTTGCAGAAATATCGCCGTTCGGCCGCTCGTGCGACCCAGGATCTCATCCTGAGGGATGGGCAGTTCGACGATCGGCCCAACTCGGCGAACGGCTCCAGCGGGCGTGCCAACCGCTGGAGCCGTTCCGCGAGATGAGCGATGATCGCTCGATCGATTTCCTCAGGGCCCGGGTCGCATGCGCGAAGACGCCCTCACCCGAGCGAGGGCAGGTCCAGCCCATGCTCGCGGGCGCAGGCGATTGCGTCGTCGTAGCCGGCATCGGCGTGGCGCATCACGCCGGTGGCGGGGTCGTTCCACAGGACGCGTTCCAGGCGCCGGTCGGCGTCCTCGCTGCCGTCGCAGACGATGACCATGCCGGAATGCTGCGAAAACCCCATCCCGACGCCGCCGCCGTGGTGCAGCGAGACCCAGGTCGCGCCCGAGGCGGTGTTGAGGAGCGCGTTCAGGAGCGGCCAGTCGGAGACCGCATCCGAGCCGTCGCGCATCGCCTCGGTCTCGCGGTTCGGCGAGGCGACCGAGCCGGAATCGAGGTGGTCGCGGCCGATGACGATCGGGGCCTTCAACTCGCCCTTGCGCACCATCTCGTTGAAGGCCAGCCCGAGGCGGTGGCGGTCGCCGAGGCCGACCCAGCAGATCCGCGCCGGCAGGCCCTGGAACCGGATCTTGTCCCGCGCCATGTCGAGCCAGCGGTGGAGGTGGTGGTTGTCGGGCAGCAGCTCCTTCACCTTGGCGTCGGTGCGGTAGATGTCCTCCGGGTCGCCCGAGAGGGCGCACCAGCGGAACGGCCCGACGCCGCGGCAGAAGAGCGGACGGATATAGGCCGGCACGAAGCCCGGGAAGGCGAAGGCGTCCTCGACGCCCTCCTCGAGGGCCATCTGCCGGATGTTGTTGCCGTAATCGACCACCGGCACGCCGGCGCGGTGGAAATCGAGCATCGCCCGGACGTGCACCGCCATCGAGCGCTTGGCCGCCGCGGCGACCGCGGCCGGATCGGTCTCGCGCCTGGCCTCCCACTCGGCGACCGTCCAGCCCGCCGGCAGGTAGCCGTTGACCGGATCGTGGGCCGAGGTCTGGTCGGTGACGCAATCGGGGCGCACGCCGCGGGCAAAAAGCTCGCCGAACACGTCCGCGGCGTTGCCCAGCAGCGCCACCGAGCGCGGGGTCTTGGTGCGGCGGGATTCCTCGATCAGCTCCAGGGCGTGGTCGAGGTCGCGGGCCTGGACGTCGACGTAGCCGGTGCGCAGCCGGAACTCGATGCGCGAGGCCTGCGCCTCGACGGCCAGGCACGAGGCCCCCGCCATGGTGGCGGCCAGCGTCTGCGCGCCGCCCATGCCGCCGAGACCCGCGGTCAGGATCCACCGGCCCGACAGGTCGCCGGCATAGTGCTGGCGGCCCATCTCGACGAAGGTCTCGTAGGTGCCCTGCACGATGCCCTGGCTGCCGATGTAGATCCAGGAGCCGGCCGTCATCTGGCCGTACATCATCAGGCCCTTGCGATCGAGCTCGTGGAAATGCTCCCAGGTCGCCCAGTGCGGCACCAGGTTCGAGTTGGCGATCAGCACCCGGGGCGCGTCGGCGTGGGTGCGAAATACGCCCACCGGCTTGCCCGACTGCACCAGCAGGGTCTGGTCGTCGTCGAGATCCTTCAGGGCCGCCACGATGCGGTCGAAGCTCGCCCAGTCCCGCGCCGCCCGGCCGATGCCGCCATAGACCACCAACTCGCCCGGGCGCTCGGCGACGTCGGGATCGAGGTTGTTCATCAGCATCCGGAGCGGCGCCTCGGTGAGCCAGCTCTTGGCGGTGAGGGTGGCGCCGTGGGGGGCGCGGATGGTGCGGGCGTTGTCGATGCGGCTCATGGGGAGGGGCTCCGGGCGGGAGGGTGGCGTTCGATCGTGGGGGGCTGGTCCTCACCGCGCTCCGCAGATACGGGCGTGGAGCGGGTTGAAGCCCATGCGGTAGACGAGCTCGGCCGGCCGCTCGACCGACCACACCGCGAGGTCGGCGCGCTTGCCGGCCTCGAGGGTTCCGACCTCGGACAGGAGGCCGAGGGCACGGGCGGCCTCGCGGGTCACGCCGGCCAGGCACTCGTCGACGGTGAGGCGAAACAGGGTCGCGGCCATGTTCATGGCGAGCAGCGGCGAGGTCAGCGGCGAGGTGCCCGGATTGGCGTCGGTGGCGACCGCCATCGGAACGCCGTGCTGCCGGAAGAGGCCGACCGGCGGCAGCTTGGTCTCGCGGATGAAGTAGTAGGCGCCGGGCAGGAGCACCGCGACGGTGCCGCTCTTCGCCATGGCGGCGGCGCCGGCCTCGTCGGTATGCTCCAGGTGATCGGCCGAGAGGGCGCCGTGGCGCGCCGCCAGCGCGGCACCGCCGAGATTCGAGAGCTGGTCGGCATGGAGCTTCACCGGCAGGCCGAGGCTCTCGGCCCGCGCGAACACCCGCGCGACCTGGTCGGGCGAGAAGGCGATGCCCTCGCAGAACGCGTCGACCGCATCGACCAGGCCTTCCGCGGCGAGGGCCGGCAGCATCGTGTCGGCGACCTCGGCGATGAACGCCTCCTTGTCGCCGCGAGCCTCCGGCGGCAGGGCGTGGGCGCCGAGGAACGTGGTGCGGATCGAGACCGGCCGCATCCCGGAAAGCCGCCGGGCGGCGCGGAGCGTCTTGCGCTCGCTCGCGAGGTCGAGCCCGTAGCCCGACTTCACCTCGACCGTGGTGACGCCCTCGGCGATCAGCGCGTCGAGCCGCGGCAGGGTCTGGCGCACGAGGTCGTCCTCGCTCGCCTTGCGCAGCGCGGCGACCGACGAGACGATGCCGCCGCCGGCCCGCGCCACCTCCTCGTAGGAGGCCCCGGCGAGCCGCAGCTCGAACTCGTGCGCCCGGTCGCCGGCCCAGACGAGGTGGGTGTGGCAGTCGATCAGCCCCGGGGTGATCCAGCGGCCCTCGCCGTCGACCACCTCGGCGCCCGCCAGCGCCGCTCCCGGCAGCCCGGCCTCGGGCCCGGCATACAGGATGCGGCCGTCGCGGATCGCCAGCGCGCCCCGCTCCACCGCGCCGATCCCGGGAAGCCCGGGCGCGAAGGTGGCGAGCCGGACGTTGCGCCAGACCCGCGGCCCGCCTTCTGTCTCGCTCATGCACGTCTCCCGTGATTCGCGCATATGTATAGACATTATCGGCGCGCTTTGTATAGACATGAATGGACGGAGCGCTGCCGCGCCCCCTCGTCCTCGCCCCCATCCTCGTCCTCGCCCCCATGCAGGAGACGCGCCGATGACCGTGCTGCACGCGAGCCATGCCCTCACCCCCGCGGGCTGGCAGGCCGACCTCCGGCTGACCGTGGCCGAGGGGCGGTTCTCGGCGGTTGAGGCCGGTTGCGCCCCGCAGCCCGGCGACACCCGGGTGGCCGTGCTGGTGCCGGGCCTGCCGAACCTCCACAGCCACGCCTTCCAGCGCGGCATGGCCGGGCTCGCCGAGCGGCGCGGCCCGGCCGCCGACACGTTCTGGACCTGGCGCGAGACGATGTACCGCTTCGCCCTGCGGATGAGCCCGGACGAGGCCGAGGCGGTGGCGGCGCAGGCCTATGTCGAGATGCTCGAATCCGGCTTCACCCGCGTCGGCGAGTTCCACTACCTGCACCACGCGCCCGACGGCGCGCCCTACGCCAACGTCGCCGAGATGGCCGAGCGGATCGCCGCGGCGGCCTCCCTCGCGGGCCTGCGCCTCACCCTGCTGCCGGTGCTCTACCGCCGGTCGAATTTCGGCGGCATCGCGCCGAACGACGGCCAGCGCCGCTTCGTCTCCGATCTCGATCTCTTCGCCCGCATGGTCGAGGCCTCCCGGGCCGTCGTGGCGGATCTCCCCGGCGCCACCCTGGGCGTCGCGCCCCACAGCCTGCGGGCGGTGACGCCCGACGACCTGACGGCGGCGGTCGCGCTGGCCGATGGCGGGCCGGTCCATATCCATGCCGCCGAGCAGGTGCGGGAGGTCGAGGAGTGCCTGGCCTGGTCCGGCGCGCGCCCGGTGGAGTGGCTCCTCGACCACGCCGGGCTCGATCCGCGCTGGTGCCTGATCCACGCCACCCACATGACGCCCGACGAGACCGCCCGCTTCGCCGGAAGCGGCGCCGTCGCCGGCCTGTGCCCGGTGACCGAGGCGAGCCTCGGCGACGGCATCTTCCCGGCGCCGGACTTCGTCGCGGCGGGCGGGCGCTACGGGGTCGGCACCGATTCGAACGTGCTGGTCGGCGCCGCCGACGAGCTGCGCCAGCTCGAATACGCCCAGCGCCTCGGGCACCGCCAACGCAACGTGCTCGCCGCCCCCGGCGCCTCGACCGGCCGCGCGCTCTTCGACGCGGCGCTCGCCGGCGGCGGCCAGGCCCTGGCCGCGGAGGGCGGCGGCCTCGCCGCCGGGGCCCCGGCCGATTGCGTGGCGCTGGCCGGGGCGGATCCGGCGCTGATCGAGCGCCGGGGCGACGCCCTCCTCGACGGCTGGATCTTCGCCGCCGGCTCCCGGGCGGTGGACGCGGTCTGGGTCGCCGGGCGCCAGGTCGTCGCGGGCGGGCGCCACCATGCCCGGGAGGCGGTGGGCGCGCGGTACGCGGCGGTGCTCGGGCGGCTGATGGCGGAGTGATACCAACGGTCGTTGAAAACGACCTTTGGTTCCGTTCTCGAATTTTCGTCAAGCTTTTAGCTTGGCGTCGAAAATTCGAGATGGGTCATCGGCCCGATGCGTCAGCATCTTGGGCCGATGGTATGACACGGGATCCGGAAGGATTCGGATCCCGGACCAAAAGCCCGCGCGGCGGAGCCGCAGGCGCCACACGCCCGGGCGATGCGGAAATCGGATGGGGCGCGTCCGGTGCCGGCCAGGATAGGGCGCGCGGCCTAGGCTGCCGGCCCTGGCTCTCACGGGCCCGATCGGGTATCAGCCCCGCCGCGCCGGTGGCGGCCGAGCCCGCCGGACATTCGCCGGGGCGGAGCCCGGGCAGGGCGCGCGGTCGAGGGCGATGCGGTACGAGGTCGAGCGGAAGTTCATGGTCGCCCATGCGGGCTGGCGCGAGCGCGCGGTGAGCCGGCGCCGGCTGACCGACGGGCTCGTCGGCGAGTTTCCCGGCGGCAAGGTCCGGGTGCGGCTCGACGAGGAGCGGGCCTGGATCACCGTCAAGGGCCGGCGCGACGGCCTGGCGCGGCCGGAATTCGAGTACGAGATCCCGCGGGTCGACGCCGAGGCGATGCTGGGCCTCGTCTGCGAGACCTGCCTGATCGAGAAGACCCGCCACTGCGTGCCCCATGACGGGATGGAGTGGGTGGTGGACGAGTATGGCGGCGCGCTCGCCGGCATGGTCCTGGCCGAGGTCGAGCTGGAGCACGAGGAACAGCCCCTCGTCCTGCCGGACTGGATCGGCCGCGAGATCACCGCCGATGCGCGCTTCCGCCAGTCGACGCTGCTGCGGCTCGCCCGCGAGGCCGGCCGTCCCGTGACCCTGACCGAGGTCGTCGCGGCGCGGCTGTGAGGCTCGATACGACCGCGGACGCCCCGTCCCGGTCCCCGAGGAAGGACCACACGATGACCGGATTCCTGAAGACGTCCCTGTGCGGGCTCGCCCTCGCCGTCGCGATCGGGGCGGCGCCGGCCGGGGCCGCGGGCGAGGCGAACCCCACCGGCGAGGCCCTGGCGCGCCGCATCGTCGGCACCTGGGAGCTCGTCTCCTACAAGGTCGAGGACAAGGCGACCGGCAAGCTCGTCGACGCGATGGGCGAGACGCCGCGCGGGCGGGTGATCTTCACGCCCGACGGCTGGGTGGCGTTCAACCTCGAGGGCAGCGACCGCAAGCCGGCCAGGTCCGAGGCCGACCGCGCCGCCCTGATGCACACCCTGGTCGCCTATATCGGCCGCTACCGGGTCGAGGGCGACCAGTGGGTGACGAGCGTGCAGACCGCCTGGGCGCCCGAATGGGTCGGCACCGAGCAGCGGCGCACCATCCACATCGACGGCGACACCGCCGACGTCACGACTCCCTGGCGGGAGATGCCCAACTGGGACGAGGGCAAGCCCTCGCGCAGCCTCATCCGGTTCCGCCGCGCCTCCTGAGCGCGGCCGTCCGGGGCCGAAGTCTCAAATCTCGATCGTCGAATCGTCCCGATCTCCGAGATGTCGGCCGGGGCGCCGTTGAGGAAGCGTTGATGCTCTTCGGCACGGCCCGCGCCGGCCGACGATGGAATCGGCCGCGGGCGCGGAGCGGCGATTGTCCTTCGCGTCCGCATCGTCTATGAGGCGGCCGCACAACCGCCGAGCTCAACCCGCCGGCGTTCTTCTCGTCCCAGGCGGTCGCGACCGTCCGGGGCCGGCCAGCGGATCGCAGAATCCGCGCCGCCTCGCGCGTCCGATCGAGCGGACCGGGACACGTCGCCGCGAGGTGACCGGCCGGATCGGGTCGGGGTACCGCGACAGCGGCCCCTACCGAGGAAACCACCCCCAAAATGGCTTGACGCGCCGTGCGGACCTTGATCCCGCGCGACGCGAGCGGACGCCTGTCACGACCGGAGCCCCGCGCGCCTCGCGCCGCCGGCCCGGCCTGAACGAGAACGGGATTGGGCCATGCGCGCCGACGACACGACCACCTGCCCGAAGGCCACTGCCCCGACCGGGATCAGCCGCCGCCGGATCCTCGGCGGTGCCGCCGCCGGCCTCGCCGCCTCGGCCCTGCCCGATTCCCTCGCCCTGGCGCAGGGCGCCGACAAGGTCGACGTGCTGCTGATCGGCGGCGGCATCATGAGCGCGACGCTCGGCGTGTGGCTCAACGAGCTGGAGCCGACCTGGTCGATCCGCATGCTCGAGCGCCTCGACAAGGTGGCGATGGAGAGCTCGAACGGCTGGAACAACGCCGGCACCGGGCACTCGGCGCTGGCCGAATTGAACTACACGCCCGAGAAGAAGGGCAAGATCGAGATCGCCAAGGCGGTCGAGATCAACGAGGCGTTCCAGGTCACCCGCCAGTTCCTGGCCTGGCAGGTCAAGAACGGCGTGCTGAAGGACCCCAAGACATTCATCAACTACACCCCCCACATGAGCTTCGTCTGGGGTGACGACAACATCGCCTACCTCAAGAAGCGCTACGAGGCGCTGAAGGCGAGCCCGCTGTTTGCCGGGATGGAGTTCTCGACCGACCCCGAGCAGCTCAAGAAGTGGGTCCCCCTGATGATGGAGGGGCGCGACCCGAACCAGAAGGTCGCCGCCACCTGGTCGCCGCTCGGCACCGACGTCGAGTGGGGCGAGGTCACCCGCCAGTACGTCGCCCACCTGCAGGCCCAGAAGACCTTCCGCCTCGACGTCTCGACCGAGGTCCAGGGCATCACGAAGAACGCCGACGGCTCCTGGCGGGTCACCGCGCGCAACGTGAAGGACGGGTCGCGCCGGAGCGTCGACGCCAAGTTCGTGTTCATCGGCGCCGGCGGCGGCGCCCTGCACCTGCTCCAGGCCTCCGGCATCCCGGAGGGCGAGGATTACGCCGGCTTCCCGGTCGGCGGCTCGTTCCTGATCAACGAGAACCCGGACGTCGCGACGCTGCACCTCGCCAAGGCCTACGGCAAGGCCTCGGTCGGCTCGCCGCCGATGTCGGTGCCCCACCTCGACACCCGCGTGCTCGGCGGCAAGCGCGTGCTGCTGTTCGGGCCGTTCGCGACCTTCTCGACCAAGTTCCTGAAGGAGGGCTCGTATCTCGACCTGCTCACCTCGACCACGAGCAGCAACGTCTGGCCGATGATGCGGGTCGGCATCGACGAGTACCCGCTGGTCGAGTACCTCGCCGGGCAGCTGATGCTCTCCGACGACGACCGGATGGCGGCGCTGCGCGAGTACTTCCCCAACGCCAAGAAGGGCGAGTGGCGCCTGTGGCAGGCCGGCCAGCGCGTGCAGATCATCAAGCGCGACAAGGACAAGGGCGGCGTGCTGAAGCTCGGCACCGAGATCGTCAACGCCAAGGACGGCACCATCGCGGCGTTGCTCGGCGCCTCGCCGGGCGCCTCGACGGCCGCCCCGATCATGCTCGACGTGCTCCAGAAGGTCTTCGCCCAGAAGGTCGCCACCCCCGAGTGGCAGGCCAAGATCCGCCAGATCGTCCCGAGCTTCGGCGAGAAGCTCAACGACGATCCGGAGAAGGTGGCCCAGGAATGGGCCTATACCAGCGGCCAGCTGCAGCTCCCGACCCCGCCGGCGATCGATCGCGGCACCCTCAAGCCGCTCCCGGTGAGCGCGCCCGGGACCGAGGCCGCCGCCAAGGGCCCGGTGGGCGACCTGGCGCCCTGATCCGTCCGGGTCCGAGCGGGATCGCCGGTCGGACCCGGAACGGGCCGGATTCAGCCCTGGAACGGGATGGTGCGACCGGGCTGGCGCGCCTGCTCCTTCGTGTAGGCGACGCCGTGCACCTTGATCCCCTTCTCGTCGAGGAGGGTGATGATGCCGCCCTTGTTCGACAGGGTGGCCGGCGCCTGCACCGCCACGGTCAGCGTCGCGCCGGCCGCGATCGTGCCGGTGAGCGGCATCGCGTTCTTCTGCTTGTCCTTGAGCGACCAGCCGGTCAGGTCGACGGGGACGTCCGCGGTGTTCAGCAGCGTCACCGTCTCGCGCTCCGGCGTATGGGTGTCGTTGACGAGAGCCGCGATGATGCGCACCAGCCCGTCCGGCACGTCGCGAGGCGGGATGTGGTCGCGGTCGACCGGCGCGTGCGGCTCTCCGCCGTGACCCGGATCGGGCGGCACCGCCGGATTCGCCGAGGCGTCGTCCGAGTGCCAGGCCTGGGTCTGGAATTTCAGGAACACCGCCACCCACTGCTCCTCGCGCGGGAACCGGAAGATCAGGCCGCCATCCTGGTAGGGACCGTTGTCGCCGGCGAAGCGCCCAGGCGGGTTGCCCTGGTTCATGTGGATGTCGTGGATTCCTCGGCCCGGCTTGAAGCCGAAATACCGGTCGGCCTTGTCCTCCTCCGGTCCCCAGGTCTCGCCGAAGGCGTAGATCCATGATTCCTCGTCCGCCATCGCGCGCTGCACGTAGGCGTCGAGCTTCTCGTTGAGGTCGTTGTCCGGCCCGGCGGCCGAGAGGGGCAGCGGCTTCAGCTCCCAGGGCTGCATGAGGTTGCCCCGGATGTAGTCGAGCGCGACGCCGTCCGGTCGGCTCGGGGCCGGGTTCACGCCCTCGGGGAGCGTCGCCAGCGCCGCGGTGATCGGGTGCTCGAAGCGGGAGCGGACGAGGAACTGCACCTCGCTGCCGTCCTGCGACTGCACGTTGATGGCGATGCGGTGCATCTCGCCGTTGGCCGAGACCAGCACTTGGTAATGCGGGTTGCGGCCGGTGGCGAGGCGGTTGTTGATCGGACGGCCCTTCAGGACGGAATAGGTCTTGAGCGGCATGACGGGTTCTCCCGGGCGGTGTCTCGGCGGCGACGGATCGGTTCGGGGGCCGGTTCGGTCAGCGGGCGGGCCAGGCGGGAAAGAACAGGCGCTGGCGGTTGGTCTTCATCCGGCCGGGTGCGACGTAGGCGTCGAGCCAGCCGGCCGTCTCGTCGAGGAACTTGGCCTCGGCCAGCGGCGTCCCCCGCTCGGCCAGCCGGTCGATGGTCTGGCGCGCGTAGAAATGGCGGAAGAGCCGGTCGAACTCGGTCAGGTAGATGTCGGCCACCCGGGTGTCGCCGCGGATCAGCAGCATGTTCTCGTCGTTGCCGGTGAGCGACGAGGACGAGAAGTTCGCCGAGCCGGTACACACCAGTGGATCGTCACCGAGCGGATCGATCAGCAGGAACTTGGTGTGGATGAAGAAGATGTGGCCCTGCTTGCGGAACAGCTCCTCCTTCAGGAACCAGTCGTCGAGGCTCGTCGCCGGAAACGCCTTCTTGCCCTCGGCATAGGCGCCCAGCAGTGCGCCGTAGGCGGCCACGACGTCCGGATCGCCCTTCAATCTGTCGCGCAGCTCCCGGTCGGGCGCATCCTCGAGCAGAAGGAAGCGTACGAAGTCCCGGTCGATGCCGAACTGCGCCGCCAGAAGCTTGTTCACGCCGAAGGCGGCGGTGAACATCACCGTCTCCTGGGCGCCGGCGATGCGCGCCGCGTACCAGCTCAGCATCGCGTCGTTCTTGCGCGGCGAGAAGAACGGCGTGGTGCCGGGCACGGCCGTCAGGGCGTCGAGCGCGTCCTGCGGGGTGCGCTCCTGCGTCCATGTCGAGAGCGTCGGCGTCGCGGGGTCGTGCGACAGCACGGTCCAGTAGTCGAGATAGGCCTGCGCCACGCCCTCCTCGCGCACGACATGCAGGACGTTGGTCTGGCCGATGAAGCCCGAGGCGGTGAAGTTGGTCGAGCCGGTCAGGACCTCGCGGGCGGCGCCCGCCCGGATCCAGACGATGAACTTGTTGTGCGGGATCTTGCGCCGGCGGGTGCGCGGGATGAGCTGCAGGTTGGCCTGGCGGTCGAGACCGAGCGCCGCGATGGCGTTGCGCGCCGCGACGGTGGCGGAGGTGTCCTCCAGCCGCTTGTCGTCCCGGTCGTAGTCCTGGCCGGCCTCGTGCACGATCCGGACGTCCACCCCGCGGCGGGCCGCCCGTTTCAGGGCGCGGAGGATCGGCGCGTAGGTGAACTCGTAGGCGGAGACCCGCAGCGCCTCGCCGTCCTGTGCGCGGTCGATGAAGGCGAGGGCGGCATCGAGGGCGCCGCGGGAGAGCCAGCGCACCTCGGGATCGGCGGGATCGTCCTCGTCCTCCGGCGGCCGATTCTGGAAATGGCTGGAGAAGGCCTGCGAGGCGATGGCGCCGCGGTTGAACCAGATCCCGTGCGTGCCGGTCGCGGGGTCCTCGGTCGTCACCGTGATCTCGGTCCCCTCGCCGAGGACCGGGGCCGCGGGCCTGCCGTAGACGGGCTGGACGCGGTAGCGCGTGGTCGTGCCGGGCTTGGCCTCGTAGTCGGACCAGATCAGGCTCTGGATCGGATGCAGGTTGCTCGGAAAGCGATCCTGGGGATCGGGCCGGGGCACGACCGAGCGGAAGACCTTGCGGCCCTCCAGCCAGTCGGGCACCGACCCGTTCATCCGCGCGATGGCGAAGCCGAGCAGGCCCGCGCGCGCCTCCTCGGCGATCGCGATCGCGAGCAGCACGACGCGCGTGCCCGCAATCGCTCGCAGGTCGATCGATCCGCCTGTCGCTCGCGCGCGCATCCCCCGTGCCTCCCCGCCAAAGGAATGTCGATTGCCAGGATGACATATCAATATTGCACAATTTTGACAACTGTATTACCGGTTATATGACATTAATCTCCTGTTTCAGATCGACGATCGACTGAAAACAGGGTTGCGACGTCGATCGTCCGAATCGGATCGGATTTCGAGGCGACTGATCAGTCGTGAAAATCGCGAATCGCAATGATATAACGTCGAAACAAGAGGCATGAAGGAGTCATATATCGCTCGATGGTGCCAATCATGACTTGGGCGTGTCTGAAAACGAACCGGGTATCGCGGTCGTCATCCCCGCGTGAGACCGATCCGGTGATCGTCGCGTCAAGGCCGGTGGAGAGGATGGCGCGCGGTCGCGGCGGACGGGTCGACCGGAGAACTGACACGACTCCGGGGCGGAACCGCATTACGGTCCGTCCCCGGCACCGGAGGATGCACCGAATGATCCAGCTCTACGCCTGGGACACGCCGAACGGGCGCAAGATCAGCGTCGCGCTCGAGGAGATGGCGCTCCCCTACCGGGTCGAGCCCGTCGACATCACCAAGGGCCGGCAGTTCGAGCCCGCCTTCCTCGCCATCAGCCCCAACAACCGCATCCCGGCGATCGTCGATCCCGACGGGCCGGACGGGGCGCCGCTCCCGGTGTTCGAATCCGGCGCGATCCTGGTCTACCTCGCCGAGAAGACCGGTCGTTTCCTGCCGCCGACCGGCCGCGGCCGGGTCCAGGCGATGGAATGGCTGATGTGGCAGATGGGCGGGTTCGGGCCGATGCCGGGCCAGGTCCACCACTTCCTCTCGGTCGACGAGGCGGACCGCGCCTACGGGCTCGCCCGCTACCAGAAGGAGACGCACCGGCTCTACGGCGTGCTCGACCGGCGGCTCGCGGGAACCGAGTTCGTCGCCGGCGACCTGTCGATCGCGGATTTCGCCATCCTGGGTTGGGCCTGGCGCCACGCCCGGCACCGGGTCGACCTCGCCGAGTACCCGAACGTGCGGCGCTGGTACGACGCCCTGATGGCGCGGCCGGCGGTGCAGCGCGGCTTCTCGGTCGCGCTCAGCTGATGGGAGTCCACGCCATGACGGACGAGACCGCGCTCCGGGCGCAGCTGATCGCGCGCTTCTTCCGCTACCTCGCCGTGCCGAGCCAGAGCGACGCCCGCGCGACCGCCCTCCCGAGCACGCCGGGCCAGCTCCGGCTGGCCGAATTGCTGGCCGGGGAGTTGCGCGAGCTCGGCCTCCACGACGTGGAGCTCGACGCGCACGCGATCCTCACCGCCCGCAAGCCCGGCACCCGGCCGGGTGCGCCGCGGATCGGCTTCATCGCCCATCTCGACACGGTCGATGTCGGACTCTCGCCCGAGATCCGCCCGCAGGTCCTGCGGTTCACCGGCGACGACCTCTGCCTCAATCCCTCCGAGGACATCTGGCTGCGCGCCGCCGAGCATCCCGAACTCGCGGCTTATCGCGGCGAGGACGTGATCGTCGGCGACGGGACGAGCGTGCTCGGGGCCGACAACAAGGCGGCGATCGCCGTGGTGATGACGCTGCTCGCCACCCTGACGCCGGAGGACGCGCACGGCGACATCGTGGTGGCCTTCGTGCCGGACGAGGAGATCGGGCTTCGCGGCGCCAAGGCCCTCGACCTCGCGCGCTTCCCTTGCGACTTCGCCTACACGATCGACGCCTGCGCGGTCGGCGAGGTGGTGATCGAGACCTTCAACGCGGCCGGCGCCGAGATCGTGTTCACCGGCGTCGCCGCGCATCCGATGTCGGCCAAGGGCGTGATGGTGAACCCGCTCCTGATGGCGCACGACTTCATCGGCCGGTTCGACCGGGCCGAGACGCCGGAGGCCACCGAGGGGCGCCAGGGCTACGTCTGGTTCAACGGCCTCCAGGCCCATTCCGGCGAGGCCCGCCTCCAGGCGATGATCCGCGACTTCGACCGCGAGGGCTTCGCCGCCCGCAAGGCGCGCCTGCACGCGGTGGCCGAGGACATCGCCGCGCTCTACCCGACTGGGCGGGTGGAATGCCGGATCGCCGATACCTACGGCAACATCCACGACAGCCTCGGCGACGACCGCCGCTCCGTCGACCTGTTGTTCGCGGCGCTGGCCGCGGAGGGGATCGCGCCCAAGGAGATTCCGATGCGCGGCGGCACCGACGGCGCGGCACTCTCGGCCCGCGGCCTGCCGACCCCGAACTACTTCACCGGCGCCAGCAATTTCCACTCCCGGTTCGAGTTCCTGCCGGTCCCGGCCTTCGCGGCGTCGTACCGGACGACGCGGCGGATCTGCGGGCTGGCGGCGGGGGAGGGGAGCGTCGATTCGGGGCCGAAATGACCCGGGCGGAGATTTTTATCCGACGCACCGCTTCATCCTGAAAGCCTGTCGGGGCGGATCCGGCTGCCGTCGAGGGGCGTGGCCTATCCTGCTCTCGACCTCATCCCGAGGTGTCGGTTCATCGCGGATGGACTGACCTCGAAGGAGGGCTTCAGGGACCTTCGCGCTTGCTGGAGGTCTCCTTCGAGGTCAGTCGATTTTCAATCGACTAACACCTCAGGATGAGGTTGCGTGTGGGAGGCAAGATCATCCGTTGACCTATTGCGTATATCGAACAGGCTCTGACACCTCAGGATGAGGTCGAGAGAGGGAGGGATGCGGGCATTCCGTGGTTCGTGAGGACTACGGATCGTCGACGCGCCGATCACCCTCGAACACCCTCTCGACCAGCTCCCCGACACGCGCGTTGCCGATCGCCTCGTCGAACAGGATCCGGAACAGGATCGGCGCGATGACGCCGTCGAGCACCGCGTCGAGGCTCGGGAACGCCTCGCCCCGGGCGGCGGCGCGCTCGGCGATGAGGGCGATCTGCTGGCGGGCGTAGCTGCAGCAGCGGCGGGGGCCGGCGCCGCCCTCGGCCGCCAGCACGTCGCGAATCATCTCGCGGCCGAGGCCGGACGACATCTCCTCGGCGTATTGCTCGGCCCAGGCCAGGAGGTCGCCGCGGCCGTGGCCGGTCTCCACCGGCACCATGTCCGGGCGCAGCCGCTCGACCGCG
This sequence comes from Methylobacterium sp. ap11, assembly GCF_900110515.1. NCBI lineage: Bacteria > Pseudomonadati > Pseudomonadota > Alphaproteobacteria > Hyphomicrobiales > Methylobacteriaceae > Methylobacterium > Methylobacterium sp. ap11. The sequence goes on from NZ_FOEB01000014.1 coordinate 46,942, forward strand.
ACGTCGGCCAGAAGCTCGTTCAGCTCGCCCCAGCGCCGGTAGATCGTCGAGGGCGTGACGCCGGCCTCCGCGGCGATGAGCGGGATCGTCACGGCGGCGCGGTCCATCCGGGCGAGCAGGTCGCGGGTGGCCCGGTGGACCGAGGCCTGGACCCGCGCGCTGCGCCCGCCCGGGCGCGGCCCTCCCTCCCGCTCCACCATCGTTCCCCGTCCTCCAAATGCAAATAATTTGCTTTTAGCTTTCCGCGGCGCTAGGTCGTTAACGCAACGGATTTGCTTTAAGGGCCACAGCGATGCGCGAAGGTCAAGGATTCCGGCAGCGGGAACCCCGGTGGCGCGACCCGCTCGTCTTCCACGCCGCGACGCTCGGGGCGTTCTTCGCCGCGGCCGCCGCCCCGACGCCGCTCTACCGGATCTACCAGGAGACCCTGGCGCTCTCGCCGGTCTTCGTGACGCTCGTCTTCGCGGTCTACGCGGTCGCGCTGCTCAAGGCCCTGCTGATCGCCGGGTCGCTCTCCGACCATCTCGGGCGCCGCCCGGTGATCGCCGGGGCGCTGGCGCTCGAGGCCCTGGCCATGGGGCTCTTCCTGCTGGTCGGGGAGGGGGCGGGCTGGCTCGTCGTCGCCCGGATCGTCCAGGGGCTCGCCACCGGCATCGCCGCCGCCTCCCTGGGCGCGGCCCTGGTCGACGTCGATCGCGCCCGCGGCCAGGTCGTCAACGCGGTGGCGCCGCTCGTCGGCATGGCGCTGGGCGCGCTCGGCACCTCGGCGCTGATCCAGTACGGGCCCTGGCCGCTCCACCTCGTCTACGGGGGGCTGCTCCTCGTCTTCGCCGGGCTGGCGCTCGCGATCCGGCGCATTCCCGAGACCGGCGCGCCGCGGCCCGGGGCGCTCGCCTCGCTGCGGCCCCGCATGGCGGTGCCGCCCCGGATCCGCCGGCCCCTGGCGCTGGTGACGCCGATCAACCTCGCCAACTGGATGCTCGGCGGCTTCTACCTGTCGCTCGTCCCCTCGGTCGTCGCCGCCGCCACCGGCAGCCGGGCGCCGCTCACCGGCGGGGCCGTCGTCACCGCCCTGATGGTCGCCGGCACGGGCTCGGTGCTCGTGCGGCGCATGGCGGGCGCCCGGGACAACCTGACCTTCGGGGTGCTCGCCACGGCGTTGGGGGTCGTCGCGGTGGTCGCCGGCATCCACGCGGCGAGCGTGCCGGTCCTGATCCTCGGCACCCTCGTCACCGGCGCCGGCTTCGGCGCCAGCTTCCTCGGCTGCCTCGGCACGGTGATGCCGCTCGCCGAGCCGGAGGAGCGGGCCGGGCTCCTGGCCGCCTTCTACGTCCAGAGCTACCTCGCCTTCAGCCTGCCCGCCGTCGCCGCCGGCTTCCTCGCCCGCAGCCTCGGCTACGCCGCGACGGCGGACCTCTATGCCGGGGTGATCCTGGCGGTGAGCCTAGGCGGGCTCGCGGTGATCCGGGCGCAGGCCCGGCGTGAGGTGGCGGTGGCGTAACCACGGCTTCACCATCACGAGGGCAATGGCTGCGGCACCATCGAAGGGGTTTCCAGACAGCACGGAGATCCCTGGAGCCCTCCTTCGAGGTCAGTCGATCTGCGATCGGCTGACACCTCAGGATGAGGTCGATGATGGGACATGCTACAAACGAGGGGTCGCGGCAGGATCTCTCTTTCATGAACGCTTTCGTCTACATCCTGCAATGTTCCGACGACAGTTACTATGTCGGATCGGCCCGTGGCACGACTCTCGACAAGCGCCTCGGCGAACATCAGGCCGGCATCCATCCCGGCTACACGCGCCAACGCAGGCCGGTGACGCTCGTCTACGCCGAGACATTCGATCGCATCACGGATGCCATTGCCATGGAACGGCGCATCAAGAGCTGGAGCCGAGCGAAGAAAGAAGCGCTGATGCGAAGCGATTGGGGTGAGCTGAAACACTTGTCCAGGAGACTGGGAGCCCAGGAGAAAATCCCAGCAGGCGATGATGACAAGAAAGTGTCATGATAATATCGAACGAAGAATGCTCCTGCTCTCGCCCTCATCCTGAGGTGTTAGTCGATCTGTGATCGACTAACCTCGAAGGAGGCCTCCAGAAACCTCGGTGCCCTCTGGAAATCGCCCGGGTGGCTCCCGCAACCGGCATCCCCGCAGGGACGGGACCGGGGAACGAGCCGAGCGGCCCCCCGCCCGAAAAAACTACCCCCGCCCCGCCGCTAGATACGCCCGCCATCCTCCGTGGCGCGACACGTCCTCGGCCTCGCGCGTGCCCTCCGGCTCGCAGAGGAACCCCTTCGGCGTCGTGCCGTCGGAGAGCCGCAGGGTGCCGATGCCGAGGGGGGCGGGGATCGCCGCGACGAAGCGGCCGAAGGCCTCGGGCGCGAGGGCCCAGACCTCGGTGGCGATCGCCGTGCCGGTGCTCTCTTCCACCCGCACGAGGCCCGGGCGGCGCGGGCCGGCGCCCGGCAGGGCGAAGAGCCGGTAGTCGGGCTTGGTCGCGACCGCCCGCAGGAGGCGCGCGCCGAGCCCCGTCAGCTCGCCGTTCAGCGGCAGGCCGGAGAGATGCGCGCCGACCACCGCCAGCTCGATCTCGCCCGCCCCGGCCGAGGCCGGTTCCGCCGCCGACGGCAGCGGCAGCGGGGCGCCGGTCGCGCCCATCGGGGTGCCGCCGGCGCGGTGGAGGGCGTCGCCCAGGGCGATCAGCGCCGCGTCGCGGCCGGCGGGCGCGATCAGGGTGAGGCCGGCCGGCCGGCCGTCGGCGCGGGGATGGCTCGGGACGGACAGCGCGCAGAGGTCGAGGAGGTTGACGAAGTTGGTGTAGGTGCCGAGCTCGGCGTTGGGGCCGATCGGGTCGGCGGCGAGCGCCGCCATGGTCTGCGGCCGCGGGAAGGTCGGCACGCACAGCGCGTCGATCCCCTGCCAGACCGGCTCGGTGGCGCGGCGCAACTCCGCCAGCCGGTAGCGGCCCGCGAAGGCGTCGGCGGCCGAGAAGGCGGTGGCGCGCTCGGTGATGGCCCGGGTGACCGGGTGCAAGGCCTCGGGGCGCGCGGTGATGAAGCCGCGGATCGCCTCCCAGCGCTCGGCCACCCAGGGCCCGTCGTAGAGGAGCGCCGCGGCGGCGAAGAACGGGGTCAGGTCGACGGGCACCAGGGTCGCGCCGAGCGCCTCGAGGTCGGCGAGCGCCGCGTCGAAGGCGGCCTCCGACAGGGCGTCGCCGGCAAAGCGCCGGCTTGCCGCATCCGGCACGCCGATGCGCCGCGGGTGCGGGCCCGGCCGCCCGACGGGAACGGGACGCGAGAACGGGTCGGCGGCGTCGAACCCGGCGAGCGCCGAGAAGCCCGCGAAGGCGTCCGCCGCGGTCAGCGCGAAGACCGAGACGCAATCGAGGGTGCGGCAGGCCGGCACCACGCCGCGGGTCGAGAGCGCCCCGAGCGTGGGCTTGAGCCCGACGATGGCGTTGAGCCCCGCCGGCACCCGGCCGGAGCCGGCGGTGTCGGTGCCGAGCGCCAGGGGGACGAGCCCCGCCGCCACCGCGACCGCGGAGCCGGACGAGGAGCCGCCGGGCACGAGCGCCGGGTCGAGGGTGTTGCGCGGCACGCCGTAGGGCGAGCGCACGCCGACGAGGCCGGTGGCGAACTGGTCGAGGTTGGTCTTGCCGATGATCAGTGCCCCGGCCTGCCGGAGCCGCGCCACCACGGCGGCGTCCTGCGCGGCGGTCCTCGCGTAGTCCGGGCAGGCGCAGGTGGTGGGCAGGCCCGCGACGTCGATGTTGTCCTTGACCGCGACCGGGATGCCGTGGAGCGGGCCCCGGGGGAGGTCCGCAGCCTCCTCCGCCACCTCCGCCTCCGGCCGCAGCGCGAGGAAGACCGCCGGGTCGTCGTGGGCGGCGATGCGCCGGTAGACCTCGCGCACGGCCTGCGCGGGCGTCAGCGCGCCCGAGGCGTAGGCCTCGCGGTACTGGGCGAGGGTGAGGGGGAAGTCGGTCACGCCGGCACCTCGTCGATCAGGCTGACATGGGCGGCGACCACGCGCCAGCCCTCGGGCAGCCGGGCCCAGGACTGCATCTGGCGCCCGACCTTGCCGGGATGGGCCTCGCGCCAGAACAGGGTCGAGGCGGTGGCGAAGTCGCGCCCGAAGGTGGTGATGACGGTCTCGTCGATGCGCCGCTCGACCCCGACCGGCGAGCGCGCCCGCCGGAAGGCCCGGATCGCGTCCATGCCGTAGAGGTTCTCCCCGATGCCGTACCGGATGGTGCGGGGATCGTCCCAGAACAGCGCCTCCAGGGTCGGCACGTCGTTGGTGACGAGGGCGGTCTCGTATGCCGCGAAGGCGGCCTCGACCTCGGCCTTCACCTCGGGGTTGTCGATGTCCATGGGATGCTCCCTCCGTACGATGTCGGCGTGGTCCTCGTCGCGAAGCCGGGAGGAGCTACCCCGCCACCGGCGCCGCCCCGACGCCCGCGCTCTCCAGCGCCCCGGCGACCCGCAGGGCCAGGTCCTCCCGCCACGGCGCCGCGATCACCTGCACGGCGAGCGGCAGTCCGCCCCCGACCCGCACCGGCACGGCGACGACCGGCAGGCCGATGAACGAGATCGGCTGGGTGAAGATTCCGATATTGGGCCGCGCCGGCACGGTGAGCCCGTCGAGCTCCATCGTCGCCTGGCCGATCCGGAGCGCCCGGCACGGCGTGCAGGGGGCGAGGATCACGTCGACCTCGTCGAAGAGCGCCAGCACCCGCTCGCGGTACCAGCTGCGGAAGCGTTGCGCCCGGTGGACCCAGGCGGCCGGGATCGTCGTGCCGGCGATCAGGCGGTCGCGCACCGCCGGATCGTAGTCGCCGGGGCGCTCGCGCAGCCGGTCGAGGTGGAGGCCGGCGGCTTCCGCCGCCGTGATGATGAAGGCGGCGGCCCGCGCCCGGGCCGCCTCCGGGATCTCGACGGTGCGGTAGGCGCCCACCGCCTCGGCGGCGAGGCGCACCGCCGTGAAGCAATCCGCCTCGCCGCCGCGGGCGAAGTAGCCGCCGGCGACCGCGATCCGCAACGACGCGGTGCCCTGCGCCAGCGCGTCCGCGACCGGCTCGATCGGGCGCGGCGCCTGCCAGGGATCGTCGGGATCCGCGCCCTGCATCGCGTCGTAGGAGAGCGCCAGGTCGGCGACCGAGCGGGCGAGGGGTCCGAGGTGGTCGAAGCTGCCGACGAACGGGAACGAGCCCGCCCGCGACAGCCGGCCGAAGGTGGGCTTGAGCCCGAAGGTGCCGCAGAAGGCCGACGGCACCCGGATCGACCCGTTGGTGTCCGAGCCGAGCGCCAGGGGCACCATCCCGGCCGCCACCGCCCCGCCGGACCCGCCCGACGAGCCGCCGGTCATCCGCGCGGGGTCGTGCGGGTTGCGCGAGGGGCCGTCATGGGCGTTCTCGCCGGTGAAGTCGTAGGCGTATTCCCCCATGTTGAGGGCCCCGACCAGCACCGCGCCCGCCGCCTCGAGCCGCCGCACCAGGGCGCCGTCCCGGGCGGCCGGGGGATGCTCGCGATTGATCGTCGAGCCGGCGCGGGTCGGCAGGCCGGCGACGTCGAACAGGTTCTTGACCGCGAAGGGCACGCCCGCGAGCGGTCCCACGGCCCGGCCGGCGGCGCGCTCGGCGTCGATCGCCGCGGCCCGGGCGCGGGCGCGCTCCGCGGTCACGTCCGTGAAGGCGTTGAGGCCCGGATCGCGGGCGGCGATCCGCGCGAGCGCCGTCTCGACGGCGTCGCCGGCGGTGAGCCGGCCCGCCGCCACGGCGGCGGCGATCCCGGCGGCTGTCTCGTTCGTCACGCGCTCCTCCGTCATGCCCGGAAGACCGGCGCCGGCTCGACGGTGTCGTCGAGCGGAAAGTCGAGCAGGAGGGCGGCGGCGGCGGCCGTCGCCTGGACGGCGGTGATCACCGTCCCGCGCCATTCGGGCGCCATCGGGATGCCGGCGAGCGGCACCATCGCGTCGACGATCGCGCCGGCGGAGGCGTCGTCGAGGGGGAGGGGAGGTGTCGTCATGGTCGAACCTCGGGGGTTGTCGATAGAGTTAAGGATGGTATCGCGGGAGCCTGCTTCCTCCCGTTCGCTACCTCATCCTGAGGTGTCAGATCATAGGAGATGATCTGACCTCGAAGGAGGACTCCAGATGCCTCGGCGATTCCTGGAGGCCTCCTTCGAGGTCGGTCGATCTGCGATTGCGTGCGATCGAAGATCGCCAACACCTCAGGATGAGGTGAATGGGTGGGGTCAGCGAACATGCGCGGCCGCCTCACACGGGCGGCCTCGGGATCGCCGCGAGCAGCGCGCGGGTGTACTCGGCTTGCGGCGCGCCCAGCACCGCCTCGGTCGGACCCTCCTCGACGATGCGGCCGGAGCGCATCACGATCACCCGGTCGCAGAGCATCCGCACCACCTGGAGGTCGTGGCTCACGAACAGGTAGCTCATGCCGAGCGCCTGCTTGAGGTCGGCGAGGAGGTTGAGCACCAAAGCCTGCACCGAGACGTCGAGGGCCGCCGTCGGCTCGTCGAGGATGACGAGGTCGGGGGAGGGGGCGATGGCCCGCGCGATGCCGACCCGCGCCTTCTGGCCGCCGGAGAGCTGGTGCGGGAAGCGGTCGAGGAGCTCGACCGGCAGGCCGACGAGGCGGGCCAGCTCCTCGCACCGCGCCCGGATCGCGTCGGCGCCCCGCACGGTGCCGAAGCGCTTGAGCGGATCCGCGATGGCGCGGGAGGCGGTCCAGCGCGGGTTGAGGGAATCGGTCGGGTCCTGGAAGACCATCTGGATCTTCGGCCGCAACGGATGCCGGGCGAAGCGCGCCGCCGGCACCCGGCCGATCTCCTCGCCGGCAAACACGATCGAGCCCTCGGTCGGGTCGAGGAGGCGCATCACCATGGTGGAGGTGGTGGACTTGCCGCAGCCCGATTCGCCGACGAGGCCGACGCTCTCGCCGCGGGCGACCGTGAAGCTCAAGGCATCGACCGCCCGGAACGGCGCCTCCGCCGGCTTGCGCGACAGCAGGGCCTTCGCCTTCGGGTAGTCCTTGACCAGCCCCGAGACCGCCAGCAGCGGCGCCCCCCCAGCCTCGGCGTGCGCCGCCGGCGCGGCGGGCGCCCCCTCGGGCAGGAGATCGCGCAAGGAGACGCCCGGGCGCGGCGTCGCCTGCATCAGCTTGCGGGTATAGGCGTGGGCGGGCGCGCGGAAGATGGTGGAGGCCGGCGCGGTCTCGACGACCCGGCCCTGCTCCATCACGACGATGCGGTCGCAATAGGTCGCGGCGAGCCCGAGGTCGTGGGTGATGAGCACGCTCGCCATGCCGCGCTCGCGGGTGAGGCCGGTGACGAGGTCCATCACCGCCTTCTGGGTCGTCACGTCGAGGCCGGTGGTCGGCTCGTCGGCGATGAGGAGCTGCGGCCGGCACGCGAGCGCCAGCGCGATCACCACCCGCTGGCACATGCCGCCGGACAATTCGAACGGGTAGGCGTGGTAGCGCTCGTCAGGCCGGGCGATCTTCACCTGGTCGAGCGCCGCGATGGCCTTGGCCTTGGCATCGCCCGACCCGGCTTCCGCGTGCTGGCGCAGCACGTCCTCGATCTGGTGGCCGACCTTGCGGATCGGGTTCAGCGCCGCGCGGGGATTCTGGAAGATCATCGAGATCTCCCGCCCGCGCAGGTCGCGCATCTGGCGCTCGGAGGCGGAGCGCAGGTCGATGCCCGAGAAATCGACCTCGCCGCCGGCGATGCGCCCGGCCCGGTCGAGGATGCGCATCACCGCGTAGGAGGTGACCGACTTGCCCGAGCCCGACTCGCCGACGATGCCGACTGTCTCGCCTTTGGCCACCGAGACGTCGACCCGGCGCACCGCCTGGACCGGGCCGCGGCGGGTGGCGAACTCGACCGTGAGGTCGCGGATGGCAAGCAGCGGGATCGCGGTCATGTCCGCCTCTGGGGGTCGACGATGTCGCGCAGGCCGTCGCCGATGAGGTTGAAGCAGAACACCGCGAGCATGAGCGCCAGGCCCGGGAAGAGCGCGATCCACCACTCGCCCGAGACGATGAAGCCCGCGCCCTCCGCCACCATGATCCCCCATTCCGGGGTCGGCGGGCGCACGCCGAGGCCGATGAAGGACAGGCCCGCCGCGTTCAGGATCGCGTAGCCCATGGTCAGCGACATCTGCACCATCATCAGCGGCAGGATGTTGGGCAGGATCGAGGTGAGCACGATGCGCAGGTCGGTGTTGCCGGTGAGTCGCGCCGCCATGACGAAGCCGGCGTTGCGGCGCTGCGCGGCCTCGGCCCGGGCGAGGCGCGCGTAGAGCGGGAAGTTGATGATGGCGGTGGCGAGCACGATGTTGCCGACCGTGTTGCCGAGCGCCGCGACGATCCCCATGGCGAGGACGAAGAGCGGGAAGGCCATGATGGTGTCGGCGAGCCGCCCGACGATCCGGTCGGTCCAGCCGCCGAAGAACCCGGCCATGATCCCGGCGAGCCCGCCCGCGACGAAGACGAGCGCCACCGAGAAGACCGCGATGGCGAGATCGAGCCGGGCTGCCACCACCACCCGCGAGAGGATGTCGCGCCCGAGCTGGTCGGTGCCGAAGGGGTGGGCGAGCGACGGGGCCTGGAGCGCGACCGACGTGTCGGAGGCGAGGGGGTCGTAGGGCACGAGCGAGGGCCCGAAGGCGGCGCAGGCGACGAGGCCGAGGAGCAGCGCGAAGGCGAAGCCCGTGACCGGGTTGCCGGAGACGACGGTGCCGGCATGCGCCAGCGTCGCCGAGACGCCGCTGCGGGGCCGGGCGGCGCCGAGGGCGGGGGAGCCGAAGGCGCTCATGCCGCCCCCCGGACGCGCGGGTCGATCAACCCGTAGGCGAGGTCGATCATCAGGTTCAGGACCGTGTAGAGCAGCGCCATCGCCAGGACGAAGCCCTGGACCGGGGCGAAGTCGGAGGCGATCAGGGCCTCGACCGCGTAGGAGCCGACGCCCGGCCAGGCAAAGACCTTCTCGACCAGCACGTTGGCGCCGAGCAGGAAGGAGAAGACCATGCCCAGCGTGGTCACCACCGGCAGCAGGGCGTTGCGGAGCGCGTAGGTGACGACGACCCGGCGCCGCGACAGGCCGGCGGCCCGGGCGGTGCGCACGAAGTCGGCGGCGAGCACGGCGAGCATCGCCGCCCGGGTGATGCGGGCGATGGGAGCCAGCGCGAAGATCGCCAGCGTCAGGCCCGGCAGGGCGATCTGGCCGAGCGCCGCCCGGAAGGTCTCGGCGTCGCCGGCCGCGAGGCTGTCGACGAGGAAGAAGCCGGTGCGCGTCGGCGGCGGCGACGCGAAGGCGTCGAGGCGCCCCAGCGGCGCGGGCGCCCAGCCGAGCACGAAGTAGAACACGTAGACGAGGAGGAGCCCGGTGAAGAACACCGGCAGCGACACCCCCGCCGTCGCCACCACCCGGCAGGCGTGATCGACGAGCGAGCCCTGTTTCAGCGCCGCCGCGACCCCGAGCGGGATCGCCACCAGGAGCGACAGGACGAGGCCGACCAGGGTCAGTTCGGCCGACGCCGGCAGCCGGGCGCCGAGATCGGCCGTGACCGGCTGGCCGGTGGTGAGCGAGCGGCCGAGATCGCCCCGGGCGAGGTCGGCGACGTAGCGGGCGAACTGCTCGGGCAGCGGCCGGTCGAGACCGAGTTCCGCGCGGATCTGCGCGATGGCCTGCGGGGTGGCGGCGGGCCCGGCAAAATACGCCGCGGTGTCGCCGGGCAGCACCCGGGTGAGCAGGAACGACACCACGACCACCCCGGCGAGCGCCGGCAGCGTGGTCAAGAGGCGGTCGAGGAGCGTGCGCAGCATCAATCCACTCCTCAGAACCTGTTCGAGTTGCGAGAGCAGCGTCGAAAGACCATTGTCCATCCCATTCGCGACCTCATCCTGAGGCGTTAGTCGATCGAAGATCGACTGACCTCGAAGGAGGGCTCCAGAGACCACTGAGATTTCTGGGGCCCTCCTTCGAGGCTGCTGCGCAGCACCTCAGGATGAGGTTTGAGGGTGGGAAGTGCTGCCCGCTTCAAAGAATTGGAAGAAAAATCTTATCAGAACAGGCATTTACGACGCCGTCCCCTTGGTCAGGTACCGGAAATCCGGCTCCCGACACGGCTGGAACTGGTAGCCGTTGATCGTGCGCTGCATCGCGACGTCGTGGGTCGGCTGGGCGATCGGCACCATCGGCACCTCGCGCTCGGCGAGCGACACGAAGTCGATCACGCTCTTCCGGTAGACCGCCGGATCGTCGGTGAAGCGGGCGGTGTCGATCAGCTTGTCCAGCGCCGGGTTCTGGTACGAGGCGATGTTGAAGATCGAGTTCGCCCCGTGCAGGGTCCAGAACAGGTAGTAATCCGGATAGTCGAGCCAGCCGGCGAAGCGGTTGAGCACCATCGGGTTGGTCTTCTTGGAGATTTCTCCGCGGAAGTTGGCGCCCGGGATCTTGCTGATTTCGACCGTGATGCCGATCCCGGCGAGCGCCTCCTTGATCAGCACCGCCATCGGCTCGGCCACCGTGGCGTTGCCGGCATCGAACAGCAGCGTCGTCGTGAGCCCGCCGGGGGCGGCCGCCTGCACCAGGGCCTTGGCCTTCGCCGGATCGGTCCGGTAGGGGAAGGGTTGCGGCCACGCCACGCGCGGCGTCTCCGGCCCGCCCGACATGTCGAGGCCGCGGCCGAACAGCGAGGCCTGGAGAATCTTCTCGTAGGGCAGCACCCAGGCGACCGCCTGGCGCAGGCGCACGTCGGTGAACGGCCCGACCGCGGTGTTGAGGTAGACCGACCAGACCCCGTTCGGGATCGGCACGCCGACGACCTTGATCTTGCCGGCGTCGATCAGGTCCTTGAAGTCCTTCGGCGGCAGCCCGTACGAGATGTCGGCGTCGCCCTTCTCGATCAGGGCGCGACGGGTCGAGGGCGAGGCGATGTCGCGGGCGATGACCCGGCGCAGCTGCGGCAGCTTGCCCGACGCCCAGGCGTCGTTGCGGGCGTAGATCGTCTCGACGCCGGGCTTCCAGCTCTCGACCCGGTAGGCACCCGAGCCCGCGACGTTGTTCTTGAGCCAGTCCTTGGCCCACGGATCGCCGCCGCCGTTGCGTTGCGCGAGTTCGGAATCGATCACGAAGGGAATCGTGACGGCGAGGTCCGACATCGTCATCTTGTCCTTGCGGACGAAGTCGATGCGGAAGGTCTTGTCGTCGAGCGCCACGAACTGCTCGGGCTTCTCGAGCGAGCCGGCATTCATCTGCGTGGTGGCGAAGCCCCCGATCGAGACCGCCCGGTCGAGCGACCACTTCACGTCCCTGGCCGTGACCGGCCGGCCGGAATGGAACGCGGCGTCGCGGAGCTTGAAGGTGCAGCTCATCCCGTCGGAGGCGACCTGCCAGCTCTCGGCGAGCTCGCCCTCCATCTCGCCCATCGTCACGGCGTTGCCGCCGCCGCCCGGGATCGGCACCGGCTTGAAGCGCAGGAGACGGTCGTAGCAGTTCAGCGCCACCCCGTTCACCGGCTGCGAGGCGCCGATGCCCTGCATGTCGAGGGAGTTCGGTCCGTATTCCTGCACCAGGAGCAAGGTCTCGTTGCGGGTCGGGTTCTGGCCTTGCGCCTGCGAGCGCGCCACGAACGGCGCGGCGAGACCGGCGGCGAGGGCGGTGCGGCGGGTGATCATGCGGCACGGACCTTATCTGGCGAGAGGAGGCGAGCGCCCGCGACCGGCGGGGACGAGCCACCGTGAGGCAAGGTTCGGACCGGCCACGGTTCGGGCCGGCGCGAAAAATTGCATGCAACACCTGGAGTGTGCATGCATGAAGCAGATCTTGCACGCATCTAGTTTGGGCGCGGACGCCGCAATTTCGGGCAGGCCAGCCGGGTGACGATGCGGCAGGGTCGGGGCGCGGTTCGCGACGGGGGCGGGATGGACGGGCGGTCGGGCGAGAGGTCGGGGCGCACGCAGGCCGAGCGGCTGGCGGGGGAGATCGCGGAGGCGATCGTCACCGGGGCGCTCGCGCCGGGAAGCCGCCTCGACGAGCAGGCGCTGGCCGAGCGCTACGGCGTGTCGCGCACGCCAGTGCGCGAGGCCCTGCGCCAGCTCGGCACCTCGGGCCTCGTCGAGGTGCGGCCGCGGCGCGGCGCGGTGGTGGCGCAGGTGACGGCCGAGCAGCTCGCCGAGCTGTTCGTCGCCATGGCGGAGATCGAGGCGACCTGCGCCCGGCTCGCCGCCCAGTCGATGAGCCCGCTCGAGCGCCGCCGCCTCGACGCCCTGCACGATTCCATGGCCGACCTCGCCCGGGCCGGCGATCCGGCGGCCTATGCGCGGGCCAACACCGCCTTCCACGGCGCGGTCTATGCCGGCGCCCACAACACGGTGCTGGCCGACTTCGCGCTCTCGTTGCGGCGCCGGCTCCAGCCCTACCGCGAGGCGCAGTTCCGGGTGGCGGGGCGGCTCGCGCGCTCGCACGACGAGCACGGCGTGGTGGTGGCGGCGATCCTGGCCGGCCGGGCCGAGGAGGCCCATGCCGCGATGCTGCGCCACGTCACGCTGGTGGAGAGTTCGGTCGAGGGGCTCCTGGCACGGGCGACGGGCGAGGCCGGCGGCGCGTGAGCCGGCCTCAGCGCAGGGCGTAGCCGCCGACGCCGGCCTCGACGGCGACCGACAGGCGGTCGGTGATCGCCCACTCGACCCCGACATGCGCGTCCGGCCGGACCACGACGTCGTCGCGCGAGAACGGAATCGAGACCGGCGTCGCCCCGGCCCGCAGCGTCCCGTGCACCGCCGCCGCCCCGGCCCGGGCGTAGAGCAGCACGTCCGGCGTCAGCAGGGTGCCGACCTTCACTTGGACCGCCCCGGCGAAGTCGCGGGTGTAGGACAGGCCGCCGAAGCCCGGGGTGAGGCCGCCGGAGGTCGCCGCGAGATAGTCGAACCCGCCGGCGATGCCGTAGACGAACCGACCCTCCTGCCACATCCGCCCGCCCTCGAAGCCGATCGTCGGCCCGGCATAGCTGCCGAAGCGCCGCGAGGAGACCGCCTCGAACCCGGTCGAGACCCGGGCGTAGGAGCCGGCCCAGCGCGAATCCTCGCCGAGGCGGTCCTCCAGGGCCCGGGGCCAGGCGAAGACGGGCAGGAGCCCGAAGCCGACGAGGCCCTGGGCCGCGGCCGGTTCCGGCCGCAAGGCCGCGAGGCCCGGCAGGAGACCCACCCCGAGGCAGGCGACGAGGCAGGCCGCAGGGCGGCGGGAACGGCGATCCGCGAATCCGGTCATGACGGTAGAATAGCCGAGCTCGCACGGATGCGCATCCGGTCCCCCGCCGGGCGCACGGCGCGGCGGTTTGAAGCTGCAAACTCCGGGGAGTGTGCCCGGCAAGGTCTCGCGCGGGACCCGGAGCCGGGCCCGTTGCGGCATCGGCGCCGGCCGGCGTCGATATGGTCGCACCCTAGGGAACTGGGGTGGGGTATGACATAGATTGGTCTCGACGGGCCGTCTGCGCGGCCTGCCGGAGACCCCGACGTGACGAACCGAGAGGCGCCGACCCGCGGCCGAACCCCCGAGCAGGCCGGCCCGCCGCCGCGCTGCATCGTCGCCGTGCCGGTCCGCAACGAGGTCGATCGGATCGAAGCCTGCCTGCGGGCGCTCGCCGGGCAGGAGGGGATCGGGGCGGGCGCCCTCGGGATCGTCCTGTTCCTCAACAACTGCACCGACGGCACGGCCGAGGCCGTGGCGGATCTCGCCGGGCCTCTCGGCCTCCCCTTGCGGGTGATCGAGCGCGAGTATCCCGGGGCGCAGGCCGGCTGGGCCCGGCGCGAGGCGATGGAGGCGGCGGCCGCCTGGCTCGGGGAGGGGACGGCAGAGGGCGTGATCCTGACCACCGATGCCGACAGCCGGGTGCCGCCGGACTGGGTCGCCCGCAACGTCGCGGCGCTGGCCCGGGGCGCCGACGCGGTCGCCGGGCGGATCGCCCTCGACGGCGACGAGGCCGCGCGCCTGCCCGACGCGCTCCATGCCCGCGGGCGGCTCGAAGGGACCTACGAGGCGCTGCTCGTCGCCCTCGAGGGCCTGATCGACCCGATCCCGCACGATCCCTGGCCGCGTCACGCCACCCGCTCGGGCGCGACGCTCGCGGTCCGGCTTCCCGCCTACCTGGCCGTCGGCGGCATGCCGGCGCTCCCCCTCGGCGAGGACCGCGCCTTCGTCGAGGCGCTGCTGCGGATGGATGCCCGGGTGCGCCACGATCCCGAGATCGTCGTCGTCACCTCGGGCCGGCTCGACGGCCGCGCCCCCGGCGGGGCCGCCGACACGATGCGCCGACGCTGCGAGAGGCCCGAGAGCCCCTGCGACGCGCGCCTCGAACCGGTGGCCCGCGCCCTGGTCCGGTACGCCTGGGCGCGCCGGCTGCGGCGCCTGCACGGGGCCGGGCGCCTCGGCCGCACCGGGCTGTGGGCGCCCTGGTTGCGGATCGGGCCGGCGGAGGCGCGCCGCATCGCCGGCCTGCCGACCCTCGGGTCGGCGCTCGCGGCGATCGACGCGCAGAGCCCGCTCCTCGCCCGCCGGCCCCTGCGCCCGGGCGCCCTGCCGCGCCACATCGCCGTGGCGCGCCTGCTCCTCGCCGGGCTGCGGCGCGGGGCACGCGGCCTGCCGGTCCTCGGTGCCGTCCGGCCCGGCCCGCCGGTCCTCGGCCGCGCCTCCGAGGAGGCCGGCAATGCCTGATCCGATCGATCTCTCCCTCGCCCGGGACCTCCGCGGCCCGGCCGGCGGCCGGGGCCGCGAGACCGCCCGCCTCGTCGCCGCCGCCCGCCGGGTCGCGGCGCTCGCCGCCGGCCGGGCCGACGCGCAGGACCGCGACGACGGCTTCCCGGCCGAGGACGTCGCCGACCTCGCCCGGCTCGGCCTCCTCGCCGCCCCGGTCCCGGCGGAAGAGGGCGGCGCCGGGCTCGGCCGCGAGCCGGACGCGGCCGACCTCGCCGAAATCCTGCGCCTCGTCGGGTCGGGGAGCCTGGCGCTCGGCCGGGTCTACGAGGGCCACGTCAACGCCCTCGACCTCGTCCTGCGCTACGCCGCCCCGGCGGAACGGCGCGCCCTCCTGGCGGATGCCGTGAGCGGGCACCTGTTCGGGGTCTGGAACACCGAGCCGGCGGCGGACGGCCTCGTCCTTGGCGAGGACGGGTCCTTGCGCGGGCAGAAGACCTTCGCGTCCGGGGCCGGCCGGGTCACCCGGGCCCTCGTGACGGCGCGCCGTCCGGGCCGGACGGAACCCGAGATGCTCGTCGTCGCCCTCGACCCCGGCACGCGGGCCGACCTCTCGGCCTGGCGCGCGCAAGGGATGCGGGCCTCGGCCACCGGCACGGTCGACCTCACGGGCCTTGCTCCCCTCGCCCGCCTCGGCGGGCCGGACGACTACCACCGCGAGCCGCATTTCTCCGGCGGCGCCTGGCGCTTCGCGGCGGTCCAGCTCGGCGGGATCGAGGCGGTGTTCGAGGCCTGGCGCGGCCACCTCGCCCGGACCGGGCGCGGCGTCGATCCCCACCAGCTCGCCCGCCTCGGCGAGGGCGCCATCGCGCTTGAGGGCGCCCGGTCCTTCGTCGCCCGGGCCGCCGGCCTCGTCGCGCACGACGCTGTGCCGCCCGAGCGCATCGTCGCCTTCGTGGGGCTGACCCGGCTCGCGGTCGAGCGGGCGGGGCTCGAGGTGCTGGGCCTCGCCCAGCGCTCGGTCGGCCTGCAGGGGTTCCTGCGCGGCCACCCGCTCGAGCGCTTGTCGCGCGACCTCGCGACCTACCTGCGCCAGCCCGCCCCCGACCGGGCGCTCACCGCCGCCGCCGCCACGATCCTGGCCGCCGACGGGCCGGTCGACCGGCTCTGGAATCCGGGAGATGCGGGCTGATGCGGGCCGACGCCTTCCTGGCCGCCGCCGCGGAGCTTCCCCTGCGCGACCTGCGCGATCTCGTGCCGGCAGGCGGGATCGTCGTGGTGGCGCCGCATCCCGACGACGAGAGCCTCGGCTGCGGCGCGCTCATGGCCGAGGCGTGCGCGCGGGAGATTCCGGCCCGCCTCGTCGTGGTGAGCGACGGGGTCGGCTCGCATCCGTCCTCGCCGAGCCACCCGCCCGAGCGCCTGCGGGCCCTGCGCGAGGCCGAGACCCTGGCGGCGGCGGCCTGCCTCGGCCTGCCCGCCGCCCACGTCGCCTTCCTGCGCCTGCCCGACCGGTTCGTGCCGGCGGAAGGCCCCCGGGCCGAGGCGGCGGCCGAGGCGATCGCCGCCGCGGCCCGGGCCTGCGGGGCCGGCGCCCTGTTCGTGACCTGGGAGCACGATCCGCATGGCGACCACCGGGCGAGCGCCGCGCTCGCCCGCAAGGCGCGGGATCTTTTGGCGGGCGTGCCGCTCTACGCCTACCCGGTCTGGGGCTGGACGCTGCCGCCGGAGACCGAGGTCGGCCCGGCGCCCCGGGGCGCCCGCCTCGCCGTCGCCCCCCACCGCGACGCCAAGGCGGCGGCGATCGGCGCCCACCGCTCGCAGACCACCGCCCTCATCGCCGACGACCCGCAGGGCTTCCGCCTGGAGCCGGCGATGATCGCCCGCTTCCTTCGGGACGACGAAATCTTTCTCCAGATCGACCCGTGAGGATGGCTCGATGACCCGCCACGCGACCTCGCTGCCGCCGGACTATTTCGACGCGCGCTACGCCGCCGATCCCGATCCGTGGAACTTCGCCGGGAGCCCCTACGAGCGCGACAAGTACGCCGCCACCCTGGCGGCGCTGCCGCGGGAGCGCTACGCCTCGGCCCTCGAGGTCGGCTGCTCGATCGGCGTGCTGACCGCGGCGCTCGCGCCCCGCTGCGACGCCCTGACCGCCCTCGACGTGGCCGAGGCCGCCCTGGCCCAGGCCCGGGCGCGCTGCGGCGACCGGCCGGGCTTGCGCCTGATGCGGGCCCGGGTGCCGGGGGAATGGCCGGAGGGCCGCTTCGACCTGATCCTGCTCTCGGAGGTCGTCTACTACCTCGATGCCGGCGACGTCGCCCGCCTCGCCGGCCGGGTCCGGGCGAGCTTGCGCCCGGACGGCGACGTCGTTCTGGTCCACTGGACCGGCGAGACGCACTACCCGCTCACCGGAGACGAGGCCGCGGACCTGTTCGTCCGCGGCACCCGCGACCACCTCGCCCTCGACCGGCAGGTCCGCACCGCGGATTACCGCCTCGACGTGCTGCGCGCCCGCGGGGGGTGATCCCTCAGTTCGAGCGGCGCGACAGCGACACCGCGTAGGCCGGCGAGCGGACCGCGAACATCGGGTCGTCGGCCGGGCCGGCGATGCCGTCGGGCAGGTCGACCACCGGGTCGAAGGTGGCGGCGTCGCAGGTGGCGTCGGGCTCGATGGCCGTGATGCCGAGCGTGCCGAGGGTGCGGGTCTTGCGATCGTCCTCCGGCCAGGTCGCGGTCACGTCCGCGGTCGGGTCGCCCGGCTGGGCCAGGATCGCCACGAGGTCGAACCGCGCCGGGCCCTTCGCGAGCCGCTCCTTCAACTCGTCGGCGTAGAACGAATCGGGCTTGGCCTTCAGCTCCTCGTCGGAGAGGCCGGCCTTGTCGGCGGCGACGAACTTCAGCTTCGCGACCGTCTTGTCGCCCTTGGCGTTCGTCAGCGTGTAGGCGTGGACCGCCCAGTAATCGGTGCCCGCGAAGCTCGCCGGCACCGGCCGCGCGTTGAGCCACGCCGCCTGGCGGCCGGTCTCGGGGTTCTGCGCCGCGAAGGCCTTGATCTTCTCGGCATCCGGCTTGCCGTCCGGCCCCGGCACGCGGACCTTCAGGAATTCCTCCAGTTGCGCCGGCGTCTTCGTCGAGAAGACCGGGGCGGAGATGATCACGAAGGTCATGTCGCCGGCCGGGTCCGCCATCCGCATCGCGAAGCCGCGGGTGGTGGCCTTCGTCTTGTCCGAGATCTTCGGGTTGCCGCCGCCCATCGAGAAGCGGGCGGTGACCGGCACGGTCTTCGCGAATTGCGGCGCCTTGGACAGGGAGGCCGCGTCCGGGGCCGGCGCGAAGCTGCCCTTCAGGCAGACGCCCTTGGCGCCGCTCGCCCGCACGCCCTTGTGGTTGCCGCTGACCGCGAATTGCAGGCCGACGATGGCGGCCGGATCGGCCTCCTCGGCGTATACGGGAGCGGCGAGGGCGGCCAGCGCGGCGGCGCCGGCCAGGAGCGCGGAAGATCGGATCATGACGGCGTTTCCCCAGGATTCTGCGGCGGTAGAATGAATTGGGCGCAACTTGTTGGCAAGCCTGTTTCTGGCGTGTTGCCGATCGTCTCCGCCAAGGGGCACGCCGGAGGGGCAGACCGGAGAGGCACGCCGGAGGGGCGGGATCGGGCGGGGCCGGCCCGGCTGCCGGACGGACTGCGTTCGCCCGAATTTTTTTCGCCCGAACGCTGCGCCGCATGTCACCCGGAGCGGACATCCGACGCAGCGCGTGCGGCACGATCCGAGACGTCTCTGACGGCCGCCCTCAATCTCGGCGTCGCATGGTCGACGAAGGCGCGCAGGGCCGCGTTCCGTCGCGGAATCGCGTGGAAGACCAGGTGGATCGGCAGCGGCTCGGGCTCGAAGTCGCACAGGAGCGCCGTCAGGCGGCCGGCTTCGAGGTGCTCGACCACCTGATAGGCCATGACGCGGCAGACGCCTTGACCGCGGATCGCGGCATCGATGGCAGCGCCTGCGCCGTTGAGTGCGATGCGGGGCTGGACGGCCGTCGAGAACCGGCGTTCGCGGGCCGAGGTGCGATCGATGAAATGCCACTGCTCGCGAGCGACGCCGTCCTCCGTTCCGATGCAGCGGTGATGCTGCAAGGCACCCGGATCCGGCGGTCTCCCCGCATGGGCAAGGTAGTCCGGTGCCGCGCATGCCAGCCTGCGCATCTCGCCGAGCTTGACGGCGATCATGTCCGAGGCGGGGAGCGGCGCGAGCCGGACCGCGACGTCGACGCCTTCCTCGACCAGGCTCACCACGCGGTTCAGCAGGAGCATGCGCAGGCTGACGTCGGGGTGCTCGTCGAGGAACGTCTCGACGACGGGCATCAGGACGGAGCGGCCGAACAGCTCCGGCGCGGTCAGGGTGATCCGGCCCACGACCCGGTCGCCCGCCGCATCGCCACCGTCCGCTTCGGCGAGCTCGGCCAGGATGCTGCGATAGACGGCGACCTGATGCTCGCCGCGTTCCGTCAATCGCAACGCGCGGGTCGAGCGATGCAGCAAACGCTCGCCCAGGCGCTCCTCCAGCATCGCCACCGCCCGGGTGACGGTCGCCGGTGAGTGGCCCAGCTTTCGCCCCGCGGCGGCGAGCGAGCCCGTCTCGACGACGGCGACGAACACGGCCATCGCATCGAGCCGATCCATCGTTTCACATCCTGAAATCATAGCTTGCGACGAGGCGATCTTATTGCATCCAGAGCAAGGTGCTAGACCCCCTCCGTCCAGCGGCGCGGAGCCGCGGGGATCATGACGACGCCACGAGACGGCAAGGCGCGACGCGCGCGTCTCGGGAACGCTCGGACCGGGCGTGACTCTGATGGGTCTCGCGCGACGGGCCGTGGAGGCAGCGCCGCATGAGCCCCGTCCGCACGCTCCTTCCCCATCGGAGAACGGCACTATGACGGTCGGCTACGGCACCAAGCAGGTCGGCGATGTTGGCGTCTTCTACCGGGAGGCGGGTCCGCGCGATGCGCCGGTCCTCCTGCTGCTGCACGGCTTCCCGACCGCCTCGCACATGTTCCGCGACCTGATCCCACTCCTGGCCGATCGCTACCGCGTCATCGCGCCCGATCTCCCGGGCTTCGGCAACACGACGTCGCCCGGGCGCGATGCCTTCGACTACAGCTTCGACCGTCTTGCCGAGGTGATCGAAGGCTTCGTCGAGGCCATGAGACTGACACGCTACGCGCTGTACGTCTTCGACTACGGCGCGCCGACCGGATTCCGGCTCGCCATGCGCCATCCCGAGCGGGTGACGGCCATCGTCTCCCAGAACGGCAACGCCTACCTCGAGGGCCTCAGCCAGGAATGGGAGCCGTGGCAGGCCTATTGGCGCGACCCGAGCCCGGGGAACCGCGAGGCCTGCCGCGCAGCGCTCACCGACGAGGCGATCCATGTGCAGTACGAGCACGGCGCGCCGGCCGGCCGCATATCCCCCGACGGGATGACGCTGGACATGCACTCCATGCATCGTCCGGGAGCCCGGGAGATCCAGCTCGACCTGATCCTCAGCTACCGTACGAACGTGGCGCTCTACCTGCAATTCCAGGCCTACTTCCGCGAGCACCGGCCGCCGCTGCTGGCGGTATGGGGGAAAAACGATCCCTTCTTCATCCCGCCCGGGGCGGACGCCTACCGGCGCGATCTTCCCGAGGCCGAGATCCATTTCCTCGATACGGGACATTTCGCCCTGGAGACGCACGCCGCCGAGATCGCCCACCTGATGGGCGATTTCCTGGGTCGACATCTCGAAAGAGACGAGAGGGGTTTTTCGACGACGGACTGACTGGTTCTTCGAAGTAAAATCGGTAAAAATCAAAGTCCGAGCGCAGCGCCCGGCAGCCAAGCGATCGGGCACTGCGCCACGACCCTCGATCGCACGCCGTCGCGGCCCGCTTTGTCGACATCGCGAGCGGAAGCGGGCCGACGGCTTTCCACCTCGGCGGCCTTTCCTCGGGCTCGCGCGCGAACACCCCGACGGGAAGGCGAGGCGCTACCGCCCCGCCCCCACCGTCATCTCGCCGGCCCGGCAGTTCTGGCGCGCCACCTCGGGGCAGGCGGTGAAGCCGCGCAGGTCCTTGGTGAAGCAGATCCGCACCTCCTGCAGCTGCCCGGACCGGCACGTCACCGACATCATGTCCGGGCGCAGGCCCGGATTGGCGGCGACGAACTGGCGGGCGATGTCGATGGGGGCGGCGCGCAGATCCTCCTTGGGGCTCGCGAGCGCGGCGGGAATCGTCACCGCGTCGCGGGCCTTGGCGGTCGCGCGGAAATAGGCGGCGGGGTCGAGGCCCGAGCAGGTGCCGTGCTGGCGCCATTCGTGGCGGGCCAGGCCCTCGCTCGGGAAGACGCCCTCGGCCTCCTGCATCGCCGGGCGGCTCGGGCTGCGGGAGAAGGCGCCGCACTCGCTCGGGAAGCCGCGGTCGTATTGCGGCCACAGGCCGTGGACCACGAAGCCGGGGTTGCGGCCGGTCTCGCATTGGCGGTCGTTGCGCCGCTCGCCGGTGAGCGCGCAGTAGGTCGGCGACCACGACAGCGAGAGGACGTAGAAGTCGAACACGCCCGGCTCGCCGCCTCCGCGCCCCTGCGCGGCGGCCGGACCGGCGGCGAGCGAGCCCGCGACGGTCGCCGCGAGGAGGAGGCTGGCGAGCGCGCGCATCAGGGCCGGGCCTCGCGGCAGGACGAGGCCGAGGCGTAGGCGTAGGCGAGGTTGCGGTCGAGGCCGTGGACGCAGAACTCGACGCCGTAGGTCGCCCCGATGATGCCGAGGCTCTCGCGCACCGAGTAGTCGACCCGCCGGCGCACCCCGTCCGAGGTGGTGGCGACCGCGGTGCAGAAGCGGCGCGGGTAGAAGTCGAGGCCCCAGGGCCGCCAGGCGGTGCGCTCGATGCTGTCGTAGGTCGCGATCGTCAGCGTCGAGTTCCAGAACTTCGCCTCCTTCTCGGCGAACTGGTAGGTGATCTTCTCCAGCACGCCCTCGTCCTGGCAGCCGGGGATCTGGGCGTCGAACGGGAATTCGCGCTCCTCGGCCGGGGCGATCTCCTGGCGGGCCGAGCGGGCCTGCGCGGCGGACAGGCCGGCGGCGGTGAGACCCAGCAGGAGGGCGGCGAGAAGGGGTGTCCTGCTGAAGGATGTCTTGGGCATGGGCCGGTCCCTGGGCCCGGGCGGCGCCCGCCCGAAGGCGGCGTCCGGCTTCCCGGGCAAATGACGGTTGCTCTCTCGATCCCGACACCAAGGCTCCGTCCGCGCCAAGTCAAGCTTTCGGGCCGGCCGGCCGGCGCTTTCGCGGGCCCCTGGTGTGCCGGGGGCACACCCGTGCGTCTGCCACCGGCGTGAACCCGAACCGGGACCGTGTCGCGAATTGAATGTCCGCAGCTCCGATGTTACGCTACGTTCATGCCGCGCGCCCTTCCCTCTTCCGAAATAGTTCGGCCACACGCCTCGCGAGCAGGCGAGACGAACCCCATTCCGGCGGCCTCGAAGGAGCGCCGCGAGGCGCGCAAGGGCGCCGCGCTCGCGCGACGGCTGAAGGCGGCGGCCGACCGGCACGACGCTGGACAGGTGGGTGAGGACGTCACCGACCTATCGTCGGAGGATTTCATCGCTCGCCTGCGGCGTTGAGCCTCGCGCCTCCGTACCCATGCCGATCCGGCAGAAGCTGAGCAGGCTCGAGGCGAAGCCGAAGAAGGTCTTGCTCTCCCCGACCTTCCGCGATCCGAGCGGGATCGCGCGAAACGACGATTTCGCGAAGACCGTCGATCATATCCGCCGCTGCATCGCCAACGGCACGCCGTTGCCGTCCGGTTATTACAGCAAGGGCGCGGGCCTGCGCTCCGACACGATGCTCATGAACTTCGGGATCATGCACTTGCATCTCGGCCGGTGAAACACGGAGGAGCTGCTCTGGCTCGTCCAGTATTCCGACCACGTCGTCTTCCTGGAACTCAGCGATCACAAGCCGTTCGCCGATCGACCCGTCGGGGAGCGACTCCATCGATTTCATTCGCAGGAGATCGTGACCCGCGAGAAGGAGATCGACGCACGGGTCGCCGCCGATCTGGCGGCCGGCACGATGCCGCGTCTCACCTATGGCGAGAAGCTGCGGCTGGGTCTCATCAAACGGCCGACGAAACCGAAATAGGAACCGCGTCCATTACGGGCTTCGCCGGGGCCTGTTCCCGACCGATGCCTCGCAGGCCCTGCCATACCGGGGGAGCGCGCCCGCGCCGCGGTTTGCCTCGTCCCGGCGACGCACTAAGACGGGTCTCGACCGACCGCCGCAAAAGTGTCAGCCCGCATGAGCACCGAGACCGCCCCCGAGACGAAGCCCGTCGGCCCCGGCGATCAGGTGCTCCTGGTCGACGGCTCGTCGTTCATCTTCCGGGCCTATTTCCAGTCGATCAACCAGCCCGAGCGCTACAACTTCCGCCCCTCCGACGGGCTGCCGACCGGGGCGGTGCGGCTGTTCTGCGCCAAGCTCGCGCAGTTCGTGCAGGAGGGCGCGGCCGGCGTCGTCCCGACCCACCTCGCCATCGTGTTCGACAAGTCCGAGGGCTCGTTCCGGAAGGAGATCTTTCCGGACTACAAGGGCCACCGGCCCGACGCGCCCGAGGACCTCAAGCGCCAGATGCCCTTGATGCGCGACGCGGTCCGCGCCTTCGGCCTGCACCCGATCGAGCTGCCGCGCTACGAGGCCGACGACCTGATCGCCACCTATTCGCGCCAGGCGGAAGGCCGGGGGGCGGGCGTCATCATCGTCTCGTCCGACAAGGACCTGATGCAGCTCGTCGGCGACCTCGTGCGCTTCTACGACTTCGAATCGGGCCAGAAGGGCAAGCCGGGCTACCGTCCCGAGCGCAACCTCGACCGCGCCGCCATCCTGGAGCGCTGGGAGGGCCTGGGGCCCGAGCAGATCGGCGACGCGCTGGCGCTGATCGGCGACACCTCCGACAACGTGCCGGGCGTGCCGGGCATCGGCCTGAAGACCGCCGCGGCGCTCATCAAGGAGTTCGGCAGCCTGGAGGCGCTCTTGGAGAAGGCCGCCACCATCAAGCAGCCCAAGCGGCGCGAGACGCTGCTCGCCAACATCGACCAGGCGCGCCTGTCGCGCCGCCTCGTCGCCCTCGACGAAGCCGTGCCGGTGCCGGTGCCGCTCGACGACCTCGGGCTTCCGAAGCCCGACCCGGAGCGCCTGGTCGGCTTCCTGAAGGCGATGGAGTTCAACACCCTGACGCGCCGCATCGCCCAGATGCTGCACGTCGACCCGGAGGCGGTGCGGCCCGACCCCGCCCTGCTGCCGGCGGGCGCCGATTCCGGCTTCACGAACGAGAAGGGCGGCAGCGACGTCACGCCGTTCTTCGGCGACACGCCCGACGGCGCCCCCGCCGACGCGAAGGCCGAGGTCGATCCCTTCGCCGATCTCGACCTGCCGGACGCGCCCCCGAAGCCGAAGGCCCCCACCGAGGCGACGCCGACGACGCTGGTGGCGGCGCGCGCGGCGGAGTCGGTCAAGCCGTTCGACACCGCGTCCTACGAGACGGTCACCACGGTCGAGAGCCTGGATTCCTGGATCGCCGAGGCGGTCGAGGCGGGCATCGTCGCGGTCGATACCGAGACGACCGCGCTCGATGCCAACAAGGCCGACCTCGTCGGCGTGTCGCTCGCCACCGCGCCGGGGCGGGCCTGCTACATCCCGCTCAGCCACCGCGGCGGCGAGGACCTGTTCGGCGGCGGCCTGCTGCCGGGGCAGCTCTCCTGGGAGGCCGTGCAGGCGCGCCTCAAGCCGCTCCTGGAAAACCCGTCGGTCCTCAAGATCGGCCAGAACGTCAAGTACGACTGGCTGGTGCTCGCCCGCCACGGCATCGAGGTCCGGCCCTTCGACGACACGATGCTGATCTCCTACGTGCTCGATGCCGGCAAGGGCTCGCACGGCATGGACGAACTGGCCCGCCGCCATCTCGGCCACCAGCCGATCACCTTCGCGGACGTCGCCGGGACCGGGCGCCAGAAGGTGACCTTCGACAAGGTCGCCCTCGACAAGGCCACGGCCTACGCGGCGGAAGACGCCGACGTGACGCTGCGGCTGTGGCGGCTGATGAAGCCGCGGCTCGCCGCCGAGCGCCGCGCCACCGTCTACGAGACCCTGGAGCGGCCGCTGGTGCCGGTGCTGGCGCGCATGGAGCGCGAGGGCATCAAGGTCGACCGCCAGATGCTGAGCCGGCTCTCGGGCGATTTCGCCCAGTCGCTGGCGCGGCTCGAGGACGAGATCCAGGAGATGGCCGGGGAAAAGTTCTCGGTCTCGTCCCCGAAGCAGATCGGCGACATCCTGTTCGGCAAGATGGGCCTGCCCGGCGCCAAGAAGACCCCGTCCGGCCAGTGGGCGACGCCCGCGACGCTGCTGGAGGAACTGGCCGGCCAGGGCCTCGAGCTGCCGCGAAAGATCCTCGACTGGCGCCAGCTCTCGAAGCTGAAATCGACCTACACCGACAGCCTGCAGGAGCATGCCGACCGCGAGACCGACCGGGTCCATACCTCCTTCGCGCTCGCCGCCACCACGACCGGGCGCCTCTCCTCGTCGGACCCCAACCTGCAGAACATCCCGGTCCGCACCGAAGAGGGCCGGCGCATCCGCCAGGCCTTCGTGGCCGATGCCGGCCACAAGCTGATCTCGGCCGATTACAGCCAGATCGAGCTGCGGCTGCTTGCTCACATCGCCGACATCCCGCAGCTGCGCCAGGCCTTCGAGGACGGCATCGACATCCACGCGGCGACCGCGTCGGCGATGTTCGGCGTGCCCCTCGACCAGATGACCTCGGACCTGCGCCGCAAGGCCAAGACGATCAACTTCGGCATCATCTACGGCATCTCGGCCTTCGGCCTCGCCGATCGGCTCGGCATCCCGCAGGGCGAGGCCGCGGCCTTCATCAAGCAGTATTTCGAGCGCTTCCCCGGCATCCGCGCCTATATCGACGACACCAAGAAGCTCTGCCGCGACAAGGGCTACGTCACGACCCTGTTCGGCCGGGTCTGCCACTACCCGCAGATCCGCTCCAACAACCCGCAGGAGCGCGCCTCGGTCGAGCGCCAGGCGATCAACGCCCCGATCCAGGGCACGGCCGCCGACATCATCCGCCGGGCGATGGTCCGGATGGAGGGCGCGCTCTCCGAGGCCGGCCTCTCGACCCGGATGCTGCTCCAGGTCCACGACGAGCTCGTGTTCGAGGCGCCCGACGACGAGGTCGATCGCGCGCTGCCGATCATCGCCCGGGTGATGGAGGAGGCCCCCCATCCGGCCGTGACCCTGCGGGTGCCCCTCGCCGTCGAGGCCAAGGCGGCCCTGAACTGGCAGGAGGCGCATTGAGGGCGGCTCGGCCGGGCATTGATGTGAACATCGAGCACAGGGCGGTCCGGCCCTCGTAGCTCTCCCCTTTCCCGGACGACTGGAGCGAAGCGAAAGGAGATCCGGGATCCAGCACGAGACGCCGCGAAGCGTCCGCGTGTCTGCAACGGTGCAGTATACGGAGCCGCTTCGCGGCGATTCTCCCCTGGATCCCGGATCTCCTTCCGCTCCCGCTTCAGTCGTCCGGGAAAGGGCGGTGGTTCACGACATGGGCGGGTGGCTCGATTTCGAGCCGCTCATGCCTAGAGCACTTCACGATCGCGTTGCAATCGCGAAGATCTCTAAGTTTTTGATTTTGCCGTATTTTCTATCGACGAACCGGTGTCCACTTCGTCGGAAAATACTCTAGTCCCCCTCACGCCACGTCCAGCCCCAGGTCGACGATCGGCGCGCTGTGAGTGATCCAGCCGGTCGAGATCAGGTCGACCCCCGTCGCCGCCACCGCGCCGACGGTCTCGCGGCTGATCCGGCCCGAGGCCTCGCTCACCGCCCGCCCGTCGATCATCGCCACCGCTGCGCGCAGGGTGTCGGGGCTCATGTTGTCGAGGAGCACCGCATCGGCGCCGACCGACAGGGCTTCCTCCAGCTGGGCCAGGGTGTCGACCTCGACCTCGATCTTCACGAGGTGCCCGACGCCGGCCCGCGCCCGCCGTACCGCCGGGGCGACGCCGCCCGCCACCGCGACGTGGTTGTCCTTGATCAGCACCGCGTCGTCGAGGCCGAAACGGTGATTGGCCCCGCCCCCGGCCCGCACCGCGTGCTTCTCCAGGCTGCGCAGGCCCGGCGTGGTCTTGCGGGTGCAGACGATGCGGGCCTTGCCGTGCGGGCGCGCCGCCTCGACCAGGGAGGCGGTGGCGGTGGCCACGCCCGAGAGCCGGCACAGCAGGTTGAGGGCGACGCGCTCGGCCGAGAGGATCGCCCGCGCCGGCCCGTCGAGGGCGATCACCGCCTCGCCCGGGGCGACCCGGCTGCCGTCCGGGCGCAGCACCGAGACCGCTACCGCCGGATCGAGGAGCGCGAAGGCGAGCGCCGCCGCGTCCGTCCCCGCCACCGTGCCGGCCTGGCGCGAGATGATGGCACCGGAGAAGCGGGCATCCGCCGGGACGATGCTGTCGGTGGTGAGGTCGCCAGCGCGGCCGAGATCCTCCAGGAGGGCGGCCCGCACGATCGGCTCGACCATGAGGCGGGGCAGGGCGGGGGGAAGCACGAGGTCGGTCATCGGGTTGCCTTGACGAGGGAGGAGGGGCGCGCGACGGCATCGGCCGTCGCGAGCGCCTGGGTGAGGGTGATGTCGGTGGAGCGAGGCGCCTGCTGCCCCGGATGGTCGGCCCGCCAATGGCCGCCGCGGCTCTCGCGCCGGGCAAGCGCCGCCGCCGCCACGAGGAGCCCGGCGACGGCCTCCGCCGAGCCGGCCCGGGCCAGGGCGGCGAGCCGGGAGACGGCCCGGGCGAGGCCGGCCTCGTCGCGCACCAGCCCGACCTCCGCCTCCATCAGCTCGCGGATTTCTTGCAACTCGCGGACTTCCGGCAAGGCGTCGGACGCGGGGAGCAGGTCCGGGGCGCGGCCCGCGCCCGCCGCGGCGCGCTTCGAATCGCGGATGTCGGCGGCGATCCGCTCCGCGAAGGCCATCGCCTCGAGGAGCGAGTTGCTGGCGAGGCGGTTTGCCCCGTGCAGCCCGGTCGCCGCGACCTCGCCGCAGGCCCACAGGCCGGGCAGCGTGCTGCGGCCGTGCCCGTCCACCCGGATCCCGCCCATGTGGTAATGCGCCGCCGGCCGCACCGGGATCGGGGCGGCGGCCGGATCGAGCCCGGCGGCACGGCAGAGGGCGGCCACGGTCGGGAAGCGGCGCGCCACGTCGATCCGGCGGGCATCGAGGAAGACCGCCTCGCCCCGGCCGGTCCGCCGGGCGATGGCCCGGGCGACCACGTCGCGGGGGGCGAGCTCGGCCCCGGCGATGCCCGCCATCACCCGGCCGCCCGCGGCGTCGACCAGGACCGCGCCCTCGCCGCGCAGCGCCTCGGTGGCGAGCGGCAGCGGGCCGTCGGTGCGGATTGCGATCGCGGTCGGATGGAACTGCACGAACTCGACGTCGCGCAGGACCGCGCCGGCCCGGGCCGCCAGGACGAGGCCGGCCCCGACCGCGCCCGCCGGGTTGGTGGTCGAGCGGTAGAGCCCGCCGAGCCCGCCGGTCGCCAGCACCACCGCCCGGGCCGGCAGATGCAGGATCGCCTCGCCGCTGCGGACGACGAGGCCGGTGACCCGGCCCTCGCCGTCCTGCATCAGGGCCGTCGCCCGCCCGACCGTGACGGTGATCGACGGGCAGGCCGCCGCCGCCCGGGCCAGCGTGCGCAGGACCGCGGCGCCGGTGGCATCGCCCCCGGCCTTGACGATGCGGCGGCGGGAATGCGCCGCCTCCAGGCCCAGCGCCGGGGCGCCGTCGGGTCCACGGTCGAAGGCGAGGCCGAGCCCGACGAGCCAGTCCACCAGGCCGGGGCCGGCCTCGGCGACGATTCTGGCGATGCCTGCGTCGCTCAGGCCCGCGCCGGCCGCCAGCGTGTCGGCGGCGTGGAGCGCCGGCGCATCGTCGGGGCCGATCGCCGCCGCGATGCCGCCCTGCGCCCAGGCCGTCGCCGTCTCCTCGCCCAGCGGCGCCGCGGTGACGAGGGTGACGGGAAGCGGCGCCAGCCGCAGGGCCGTGGCGAGGCCGGCGACGCCGGCCCCGACCACGACGATCCGATCGGCCGTCATGCCCGGACCGCCAGCATGCGCTCGACGGCGCGGCGCGCCGGGGCGATCAGGTCGTCCGGCACCGTGACCTCGTGGGTCAGCCCCTCCAGGCTCTGCCGGATTTTTTGCAGGCTGATCCGCTTCATATGCGGGCAGAGGTTGCACGGCTTGACGAACGCGACGTCCGGGTTGCGCACCGCGAGGTTGTCGGCCATCGCGCACTCGGTGATCAGCACCACCTGCGCCGGCCGCCGGGTCTCGACGTAATCCTGCATCGCCGCGGTCGAGCCCGAGAAATCCGCCTCCGCCACCACGGCGGGCGGGCATTCGGGGTGGGCCAGCACCGTCACGCCCGGATAGGCTTCCCGCGCCTCGCGGATGTCGGCTGCCGTGAAGCGCTCGTGCACCTCGCAATGGCCGGCCCAGGTCAGGATCTCGATCTGCGGCAGCTCGGCCTGGACGTTCTGCGCCAGATACTCGTCGGGGATCATCAGGACGCGCTTGGACCCGAGGGATTCGACCACCGCCTTGGCGTTGCCGGAGGTGCAGCAGAGGTCGGATTCCGCCTTCACGGCCGCGGAGGTGTTGACGTAGGTCACCACCGGCACGCCCGGGTGGCGGCGGCGCAGCTCCCGCACGTCGGCGGCGGTGATCGAATCCGCCAGGGAGCAGCCGGCGGCGAGGTCCGGGATGAGCACGGTCTTCGTCGGGTTCAGGATCTTGGCGGTCTCGGCCATGAAGTGCACGCCCGCCACCACGATCACGTCGGCATCCGTGCGGGCCGCCTCGCGGGCCAGCGCCAGGCTGTCGCCGACGATGTCCGCCACCGTGTGGAAGATCTCCGGCGCCTGGTAGTTGTGCGCCAGCACCACGGCGTTGCGCTCGCGCTTGAGCACTTGGATCGCCGCGACGTCGCCGGCCAGCGCCGGCCACTCGATCGCCGGGACGTGGTGGCGGACCCGGTCGTACAGCTCCGGCAGGGGCAGGGAGCCCGCCCGATCGAGGGTTGCCGCGTCCATTCTCGCCTCCCGGAATATGCTCAATATGAGCATTTACCCGGCTAGGCTAATCTCCGGATTTCGGGCTGTCCAGATATGTTGGATGTGAGCATAAGTGCGGCAGGACGCCGCAAGTTCGGCGCCGCTGGCTCCCCCCGCCGCGGCCGCTCAGCCGGTCCGGTTCGAGGGCAGGCGCAGGCCGGGCGCCGGGCGTTCCAGCAGCACCTCGCGGCGAAAGCGCATCAGGCGGGCCGGGCGCCCGCCGGTCTCGGCGGTCACCGCCTCGGTCTCCTCGACGAGGCCCTGATGGGCGACGAGGCGGCGGAAGTTCTGCTTGTGCAGCAGGATGCCCGACAAAGCCTCGACCACGCGCTGGAGCTGGCCCAGCGTGAAGGCGGGCGGCATCAGCTCGAATACGACCGGCCGGTACTTGATCTTGCCGCGCAGGCGCCCGAGGGCGGTGGCGAGCATGCGCCGGTGGTCGTGGGCCATCGGCCGGCCGGTGAGGGGGCTCACGTCCAGGTCCGCCCCGGCCTCGGGCACGAGGCCGGCCTCGAACAGCAATTCGTAGCGCTCCAGCACCCGCTCCTCGTTCCAGCCGCTCCCGGCCGCCCCGAAGGTCAGGCCGATCCGGTCGCTCCGGCGCCGGCGCGCCTCCGGGCTCGATGCGGCTTCGGCCCAGGCCGCGAGCCGGGCCGCGATGGCGTCGAGGTCGTCCGTGCGCCCCGCCCGCCGGTCCTCGTAGGGGAAATAGCGGTACCAGCTCTGCCAGGCCGAATCGGCGGCGGGCCGCGCCTCGCGCACCAGGGCGAGGTAGGCGACCGAGAGCGCGTGCAGCCCGACATCCCCCTTGCCGCCCCGGCGCCGGTCGCGGTCGCCGAAGGTGTAGAGCTGCTCGACGTAGCCGAGGCTCTGGCCGGTCTGCCGCTCGACCCAGGCCCGCAGGCCCCGCTCCAGGGTGGGATGCGCCGGTTCGAGCGGCCCGGCCGGCAGGCCCTCGGCCCGGCCCGCGGGCTGGCCCGCCACCGGCACGGTGAGCACCCGCGGCTCGTCGAGCGTCGCCGCCAGGATGACGGCCGCGAGGCCGACCAGGGGGGCCGCCGCGCTCGGTTCCGCCTCGCTCATCGTCCCGCCCTCCCGATCCGGCAGGGGCTTAGCACGGGGGGCGGTGCGAAAGGGTTATTGTCAGAGCCTTGCAGCGAGGAGCGTCGGCCCTGGCGAAGCCTCAGGGCGCGATCCGGCGCGCCTCGATCCGCGGGGCGGCGGCCTGCACGGTGATCGCGTAGTGATCGCCCTGGGTGACGTCCAGGATGCTGCGGGTCCGGTAGGCGACGGCGTTCGTGCCGCCCGCGTGCCGAAGGCTGTCGTACAGCAGGCCGTGCCCGCCGGCTGCCCGCACCGCCTCGCCGAAGCGTTGCGACGCCGCGTAGTCCTGCGGGTCGAGGAGGCCAGGCAGGTCCGGGCCGGCCCGCCCGCGCAGGTCGCGGAACCGCCCGTCGAGCCGCGCCGTGTAGGTGCGGTAGGTCCGCGTCAGTTCGGGCAGGCCCGTCGCCGCCGCCTCGCGGCGCAGGTGGTGGCCGACCTCCGCCACGGCGGTGCGCAGGGATGCGGCGGCGTACCAGGCGCCGAGATCGGCGCCGTTGAAGCGCATGCCGCCGGGGGCGACGTGCAGGAACGACGCCATGACGATGCTGGCATTCGTCCGGCCGTAGACCCACTCCGCTTCCGGCAGCCGAGCCAGGCGCTCCGCCACCAGGCGGTCGTTGGTCCAGCCGGCCAGCTCCATCACCGGCGCGAGGTCGGCGGCGGTCGCGACGGTGTCGAACAGGCCGATCGGCGGGAAGCGCGACGGGATCAGCCGGTAGGTCGGATGCGGGGCCGGTGCGTCGGTCGCGCCGGGATCGATCGCGCCGGGATCGGTCACGCGAGCACGATGTCGGCGTCGGTGAGGGGGGATGCGTCGCGGTCGACCGCGTTCGGCGCCAGGAACAGGCCGCCCCGGGCCGCGTCGAGGAACCGGCGCACCGCCATCAGCCCGTCCTGCGTGCCACCCGTCACCAGCGCGAGGGGCGGCTGGCCGCCGAACAGGGGCGCCCGGTGCGGGCGCCGCAGCCAGGCGATCCCGTCCGGCTCGTCGGCGTGCAGGATTCCCAGGGCCTGATGGATGCCGAGCACCACCGAGATCCGTGTCAGCACGTCGACGCCCAGGGTGACGTCCTGGTGCTCCCGCGCGGCCTTGAGCCAGCCGTAATAGGTCGAGCGCGACGGCAGGCCGAGGACCAGCAGGCGCTCGCCCTCGTCGAGCCGCCACAGGTCGGCGATGGCCGTGAAGGTCCGCAGGGCCGGCCCGCTCAGGCGGCGCCGGTTCGGCGCCGAGAAACGATCCGCATCGAGCCGCGCCGGTTCGGCATCGACCGGCGGAACGGGCCTATCGAGAGGCCGGGCAAGGGCAGGGGCCATGGTGCGACTCCGATCCGGATCCAGATATAGTCCGGATCTGGACAAGAACCAACCGGCGCGATCGTTCCCTCACGCCGGCACCCGCACCGTCGCCCGCAAGCCCCCCAGCGGCGAATCGTACAGCGCCACGTCGCCGCCATGCGCGCGGGCGATGTCGAGGGCGATGGCGAGGCCCAGCCCCGAGCCGCCGGCATCCTGGCGGGCGTCGTCGAGGCGCACGAAGGGCTTGAACACCTCCTCGCGCTGCTCGACCGGGATGCCCGGACCGTCGTCGTCGATCGAGACGGCGAGCCAGCGCGCCTCCTGGCGGGCGGTGATCGCGATCGTGTCGCCGTAGCGGGCGGCGTTCGCCGCGAGGTTGAACAGGCAGCGCCGGAAGGCGTCGGGCCGGACCGTCACGGTCGCCTGGCCCTCCAGCGTCACCTCGGAGACGTGGCCGCCGAGACGCTCCACGTCGGTGCGCACGTCCTCCAGCAGCGCGCGCAGGTCGATGGCCGCGGCCGGCTCGCCGGAATCGCCCTTGGCGAAGGCGAGGTAGGCCTCGAGCATCCGGCTCATCTCGTCGACGTCGCGCTGCAGGTCGTCGATCTCGGGGGTCTGGGGCAGCAGCACCAGGGAGAGCCGGAAGCGGGTGATGATGGTGCGCAGGTCGTGGCTCACCCCGTTGAGCATCGTCGTGCGCTGCTCCATCGCCCGCTCGATGCGCCGCTTCATCTCGATGAAGGCGTGGCCGGCCTTGCGCACCTCGCGGGCGCCGCGGGGGCGGAAATCGAGCTCGCGGCCCTTGCCGAAGCTCTCCGCCACGTCGGCGAGCCGCAGGATCGGCCGGATCTGGTTGCGCAGGAAGAGGATCGCGACGCCGAGCAGCACCATCGAGGAGCCGCCCATCCAGAGCAGGAAGATGTGCGAGTTCGAGGCGTAGGCCTGGCTGCGCCGGGCGATCACCCGCATCACCCCGCCGGGGATCTCGACCCGGATCTCGATCAGGTTGGAGCGCCCGACGGTGTCGATCCAGAACGGCCGGGCGATCTGGCGCCGGATCTCGTCGGACAGGGCCTCGTCGAGGAGGGAGAAGAACGGGCGCGGGCCGGGGGCGGGGAGCTTGGCGCCCTCCAGGATGTCGATGTCGAGGTTCAGCCGCTCGCTGGCGATCCGCTCCAGGGTCTCGGAGCCCTTGTCCTGCGGGTAGCTCTCGTAGATGTCGATCAAGGCCGCGACGTCGGCGGTCACCGCGGCCGAGAGGCGCCGCGTCACCAACTGCCAGTGCCGCTCCATGAAGGTGTAGGCGATCACCGATTGCAGCAGCACCATCGGGGCGATGATGATGATGAGGGATCGGGCGTAGAGCCCCTTCGGCAGGCGGTCGCCGATCACGCGGCCGAGGCGACGCCAGGCCCGCCGGGGCGTCGGCAGCGTCCCGGCGAGGGTGGGGTTGGCCACGGCTAGTCCAGGACCAGCCGGTAGCCCACGCCGCGCACGGTCTGCACGTAGCGCGGGTTGGCCGGGTCGTCCTCAATGCGCCGGCGCAGGCGGTTCATCTGCACGTCGACGGTGCGCTCGTTGGCGGCGCCGTTGGTGCCGGTCAGCGCCTCGCGCTCGACGTTGCCGCCGCGGGCGAGCGCCAGGATGGTGAGGATCTCGCGCTCGCGCTCGGAGAGGCGGATCGCCTCCTCGTCGCGGGTGAGCTCGCCGCGCTCGATGCGGAACTGGAACGGCCCGAACCGCACCGCGTCGAGCGGCGCGGCCGTGCCGTCGGCGGGGCCCCGCGCGTTGCGACGCAGGATGTTGTTGAGGCGCAGGATCAATTCCCGCGGCTCGAAGGGTTTCGGGAGGTAGTCGTCGGCGCCGATCTCGAGCCCGGTGACCCGGTCGTTCGGGTTCGAGCGCGCGGTGAGCATCAGGATCGGCACGCTCGAGGTCAGGCGGATCTGGCGGGCGTAGTCGAAGCCGGTCTCGCCCGGCATCATCACGTCGAGCACCACCGCGTCGAAGACCAGGCTGCGGCCGCGTGCCCGCGCCTCGGCGGCGCTGGCGGCGGCGGTGACGCGATAACCGTTCTCGCCGAGGAAGCGGGCGAGGAGGTCGCGCAGGCGGCGGTCGTCGTCGACGACCAGGATGTGGGGGGCGTGGTCGGGCAGCTCGGCCCGGGGGCTGAGGGCGGGGCCGGCGCTCACGGGCGGGCCCCGTCGGCGGACGGGCTCCCGGCCCGGATCTCCGCTTGGATCTCCGCCGGAACCTCGGCCGACGCCTCGCCGCCGATGAGCCGGCTCACCGCGGCACGCTCCTCCGGCTCGATCATCGCGAGCAGGAACCGGCCTGCCGGCTCGCGGAGCGCGGGACCGACCTCGGCGAGCGCCCGCCGGACCCGCTCGCCCTGGACGCCCGCGAGGCGCTGGGCGAGCGCACGGCCCTGCGGCGTGCAGGTGAGGAGGCGGTGGCGGCGGTCGCTCGTGCCCGTCCGCTGCGCGATGTAGCCCTGCTCGATCAATTCCTTCAGCACCCGGTTCAGGCTCTGCTTGGTGATCCGCAGGATATCCAGGAGTTCGGCGATGGTGAGGCCGGGATGGCGGTCGACGAAGTGCAGCACCCGGTGGTGGGCGCGGCCGAAGCCGTACTCGGCCAGGATCCGGTCCGGGTCGGCGACGAAGTCGCGGTAGGCGAAGAACAGGAGCTCGATGAGGTCGTAGGCCGGCTGGTCTCGATCCGGCGAGCCGTGTTCCGGCGATCTTTGCGTCGGCCCCTCCGGGGAGTAGCCTGCCGCCCGCCCATCCTCGTCGGCGGCGTCCGGGATGGGGGCCGGACGGGTCCGGGCGGCCTGGGTCAAGGGTCGCACCTCTTGGCGGAACCGAGCCTTCGCGGGCTCGCGTGATTTATGTCAGTCTTGTTGACATATCTCAGCCCCATTGATACCCGTCAACCCCGCCGGCGAAACGAACGAACGCCCCGCGCCTCATCCGAGCACGAAGGTTGCGCGAGAACCAGCCAGGCGGAAACGAACGCATACGAGGATCATCGTCATGTCCGTCATTCCCTTCGACCAGCGTGAAGGCCACATCTGGGTCGACGGCCGCATGGTGCCGTGGGCGGACGCGAAGATTCACGTACTCAGCCACGGCCTGCACTATGGCTCCAGCGTGTTCGAGGGCGAGCGCGCCTATGGCGGCCAGATCTTCAAGTGCACTGAGCATTCGCAGCGCCTGCGCCGCTCGGCCGAACTCCTCGACTTCGAGGTCCCGTTCACGGTCGCTGAGATCGACGCCGCCAAGAAGCTGGTGCTCAAGGAGAGCGGCCTCCAGGACGCCTATCTCCGCCCGGTCGCCTGGCGCGGCTCCGAGATGATGGGCGTGTCGGCGCAGGCCAACACCATCCACCTCGCCATCGCGGCGTGGGAATGGCCGAGCTACTTCGACCCGGCGACCAAGATGAAGGGCATCCGGCTCGACCTCGCCGAGTACCGCCGGCCCGATCCGCGCACCGCGCCGTCGGCCTCGAAGGCGGCGGGCCTCTACATGATCTGCACGATCTCCAAGCACCGGGCCGAGAACAAGGGCTACGCCGACGCCCTGATGCTGGACTGGGAGGACAACGTCGCTGAGTGCACCGGCGCCAACGTGTTCTTCATCCAGGACGGGGTGATCCACACCCCGATGGCCGACCGCTTCCTTAACGGCATCACCCGCCAGACCGTGATCGAGCTGGCCAAGCGCCGCGGCTACGAGGTGGTCGAGCGGCGCATCCGCCTCGAGGAGCTGGCGGGCTTCACCGAGTGCTTCATCACCGGCTCGGCCGCCGAGGTCACCCCGGTCTCGGAGATCGCCCAGTACCGCTTCACCCCGGCGGCGATGACTAAGACCCTGATGGACGACTACACCGCCGAGGTGCAGCCGAAGGCCAAGGCCGCCTGAAAGCAAGGCAGCCTGACACAAAGGCGGCCCGGATCGTGCCGGCCTGACACAGGGCTGCTCGCTTTCCACGACGAGCGCGTGAACAAGGCCCCGGGCGGGAGACCGCCCGGGGCCTTCGCGCGTCCGCGGCCGTGATTTGCGGGGACAAGCCGCATCCCGGCGTCCCGGCCGGGAACGCGAGCCGGGGCTTCCCCGTTGTCTGGCTGGAACAATCAGGGAACACGGGGATCCCCATGACCGCCAGGACCAAGAAGGCCGAGTCCCACGACGCCGAGGCGCAGCACGACACCGAGAACCCGAAGCAGGATCCCAAGGACACCTCGAACCGAATCAAGGATCCCAAGGACTGGACCACCGGCTCCGAGCCGATGACCGGGGCGCAGGCGTCCTATCTCAAGACCCTGGCCGAGCAGGCCAAGGACGAGGACGCCTACGATCCCGATCTCGACAAGGCCGAGGCCTCGCAGCGCATCGACGCGCTGCGCAAGGAGACCGGCAAGGCCTGACGATCGGGGGCCGGGATCCAAAAAAGACCTCGGTCCCATCCTCGCTTCCGGCCGGCAGGGCGCCCTGCCAGCCGTTTCGATCGTCGCGTTAACCTGTGATGAGGAGGTCTGTCCTTACTCTGTCGCCGACGGATCGTGGGAGCGGGGCGTGCGGGACAGGGCGCGGAGGACGGAGGCGGTCCGGACATTCCGGGACGAGCGATCCGGATCGACGGCGATCGAGTACGCGCTCGTGGCCGGGCTGATCTTCCTGGCCCTCACGGGAGCGCTCGCGGTCTACGGCAACTCGGCCGGCGGCCTGTTCACCAACCTCAGCACCCGCTTCCTCGCCGCGCTCCAGTAGAACGCGCGGCGTTCACTCCGCCGCCAGCCCCGGTGCGTCGGGCGCGAGGTCGTCGAGAGCGAGGTTGTCGAGCGATTGCCGGATCTGCCCGGCCAGGATGTCGGCGAGCGGGTTCGGCTCGCCCGCCCGGTGGCGCATCAGGCCGATCCGGCAGGCCGGCAGGGGCGCGAAGCCGTCCTGCGGGCCGAGCACCCGCATGCCTGAGCGCAACGCGCTCTCCGGCAGGACCGAGACGGCGAGCCCGGCCAGCACCGCGGCGCCGACCGCGGTGGAGTTCCAGCTCACGAACAGGATCCGGCTCTGGCGCCCGCCGCGCTCCAGCGCCTCGATGGCGGCGAGCCGCCAGTTGCAGGCCGGCCGGCCGAGGGCGAGGGGCACCGGCTCCTCCCGGTGCACCGCGTGGCGGCTCGACGTGACCCAGAGCAGGGCCTCGGTGCGGATCGTCTCGACGCCCCGCCGCCCGCCGCCTCGCGCCGCGCTCCCCGTCTTGCTTGCCGTCTTGGCCTCGGTGACGATAGCGAGGTCGATGTCGCCGTCGGCGATCCGCTCGGCCAGCATGTCGGAGGGCTCGCACACCACCGTGACCTCGGCCCGCGGATGGGCCCGGGCGAAGCGGCCGAGGATCTCCGGCAGGTAGCGGTCGGCGTAGTCGTCCGGCAGGCCGAGCCGCACCCGGCCGGGCAGGTCGCCCTCGTCGAAGGTCGCCAGGCACTCGGTCTGCAGCCGCACGATGCGGCGCGCGTAGTCGAGCAGGCGCTCGCCGTCCTCGGTCAGGCGCACGCCGCGGCCGGCCTTGGCGAAGATCTCGCGCCCGATCCGCTCCTCGAGCCGCTTCATCTGCATCGAGACCGCGGATTGCGTCTTGTGCACGGCCTCGGCCGCGCGGGTGAACGAGCCGCTCTCGGCGATCGCCACGAGGCTGCGGAGCTGGTCGATGTCGAGGGGATGCACCGGGCGGCTCCGTCGTCGGTTCCTGCATCAATTCCCGTGATGTTACACATCTCAAGCATTCGCTCAACGCATCGACCAAGCGGCGCTATGACGGACGCAGCGGAAGAGCGATGGCCGGCGCATGACGAGGTACGCCGACAGCTCCCGCCGGAGACCATGATGACGATCAGCTTTGCCCCCCTCTTCGGTGTTCTCGCGCTGGCGCCCGGCTACGGCCGCAAGGCCGCGCAGATCGTGGCGCGGATCGTCGTGCTGTGGATCAACCGCCGCGCCGCCTACCGCCTCGCCGAGCTCGACGACCGCGGCCTGAAAGACATCGGGCTGACCCGCAACGACGTGATGGGCGCCCTCGACCTGCCGTTCATGAAGGACCCGACCGTACCCCTGGTGCATCGACGTCGCGCCCGGCGCCAACTCCCGCCGCCGGCCCTGAGCCTGCGCGTCGCCGCCCGGGACGGGCGGGCGGTGGAGGGGCGCTGAGGCGCCCGCGCGGATCCCGACCGACTCCGCGATCCTCTCCTCCGGCCGGAGGCGGGGATCGCGCCCGTTCGTCCGCATCCCTGCCGGTCAACGCCGCCGGCCACGATACCGGCGGCGCATCGACCCGGCGGAGCGCGGACGATCCCCGCACGGCCAGGGGTCGGTCGAGGCGAAGGCCCGGAAGCCCGCGCA
Organism: Methylobacterium sp. ap11; assembly: GCF_900110515.1. Taxonomy (NCBI): domain Bacteria; kingdom Pseudomonadati; phylum Pseudomonadota; class Alphaproteobacteria; order Hyphomicrobiales; family Methylobacteriaceae; genus Methylobacterium; species Methylobacterium sp. ap11. The sequence goes on from NZ_FOEB01000014.1 coordinate 85,659, forward strand.
CGAGCGCCCGCAGGCCTTCCTCCAGCGCGACGCGGGCGATGCACGCCGCCGCCGGACACGAGGTGCCAGCGCGGATGGGCGGATGTCGAAGACGTCCGGATCCGCGTAGGGGGCCGGTTCGCGCATGGCCGAGAGCGTGGGGAGGGACAGGAGCGCGCCTGCCGACACCGCGGCCCCCTTCAGGGAGATCTCGCGAGCGCAAAGCGCGGGAACTCGAACAGCGGGCCGGAGGTGATGCCGCGCAGCCGCGCGAATTCCGTCTCCACCTGCTGCGTGCGCGGATCGATGACGAACGCATGGACGTCACGGGCGTGCAGGATCACGACGACACCATCGTCGGTGGTGCGGATGCAGGGTAAGGCAGCGCTGTGGCGGGCAAGGACAGCGTGCGGGAATCGGCCTCCGGTTCGGTGCGGGGGACGAGGGCGGGGTCCGTCAGTGTCGGTTCTGCGGCGGCCGCGTGCGCGGATGTGGTCATCACCACTCTCCCGCGTTCGATCGGTCGGCATCATGGACCGGACTGAATCGGACGTCAGTTGGGCTCTCGCTGCCACATCTTCCTTGCGAAATGAAGCGGGCGATCCGCCGGTCGCATCGGTTCATTTGCTCCGGCGCGGGGCGCAAAAACCGACGATCAGGAATCACAACCGCCGGGCGATAGCCGGACCAAGTCGTCCGATCGCCTCGCGAATGACCGCAGGAGAGGCCGCGAAGGTCAGCCGCAGGAACGAGCCTTCCGGATCAGCCGGGAACCAGGCGCGGCCGGCACTGATGACGACGCCCTGCCGAGCCATGTCCGCCGCGACTTCGCCATCCTGGACGTGATCCGGCAGGCGCAGCCACAGATGCATGCCGCCGCTCGGGACGCGGAACGTCACGCATTCCGGAAGTTCCGTCCGCAGCGCGCCGACCAGAGCGTCGCGACGCTCGATCAGGGCTGTGCGCGCGGCATGGATATGCCGCTTCCAGCCGGGTGCAGTGACGACCGCCAAGGCTGCTGCCTGCAAGGGACCCGACACGAAGAAGTCATCGCTGCTTCGCACCGACTTCAAGCGCGCTGACGCCGCGCCGCGTGCCATGATGGCGGCGACCCTCAATCCGGGTGCGGCCGCTTTAGCGAGAGACCGGATGTAGACGACGTGCCCGTGCCGGTCCCCGGCAGCCAACGGTGCCGGTGCCGTGCCCGTCAGGTCGAAGTCACGCGCCCAGTCGTCCTCGATGACGAAGGCCCGCGCCGCCGAGGCGACATCGAGGATGGCGGCGCGCCGCTCCGCGGATAGGACGGTGCCCGACGGGTTGGAGAAGGTCGGCTGGCTGTAGAAGGCGCGCGCTCCGGTGCGCTTGAAGGCATCCGCCAGCAGGTCCGGTCGAACGCCCTGCCCGTCCATGGCCACGGGAACCAGCGCGAGGGCCGCCGCACGGGCGGCCGAGATTGCTCCCGTATAGGTCGGCATCTCCATCAGGACCGGGCTCCCGGGAGGGACGAGGGCGCGAAAGGTCGTGGCAAGGGCGGCCTGTCCGCCGCCGCAGACGATGACGTCGTGAGGTGAGTAGACTGTGCCGTGCGCGACCTCGCGCGCGAACCACCCCCTCAGCGAGTCGAGGCCGTCGATCGGCAAACGGTCCCACAGCTCGGGGCTTGCGGCGGTCTTGCGGAGGGCAGTCGCCAGCAGGCCGGAGGCCTGGAGGTCCGGGGGCAGGTAGCCCATGCTCAGGACAAGGCTTTCGGGCGGCGGCAGTGCCAGGAGCGTACCCAGGTCAGTGCCCTCGGTGCGCGCCGCTCCGAGCGCGACGGATTGCCAGGAGAAATCGGCCTGGTCGATCGTGCCATCCTTGGTTTGACGGACGAAAGTGCCCTGACCGGGACGAGGCTCGATCAGGCCCTCGCCGACGAGTTGCGCGAAGGCTCGTTCGACAGTCGCCGGACTCACGCGGTGTTCGTCGATGAGCGCCCGCACCGACGGAAGGCGCCCTCCCGGACCTGCCGAGGCGATCGCCGCCCTGAGTGTTTGAATAACGATGTTCAGTCTGTTATTCGTTTTCATGACAGATGCAGATAACACTTCCCGCGGAAAGCCGGAAACGCTTTCAACCTTCTCTCCGGCGTCCGACGCGCTCGCCGACAGGCTGCCGACGCGCCTCTTCGCGCCCTACCTCGCCTCGGCCGTCACGCTCGCCATGGCCTATGGATCGAGCTTTCTGCTGCCCGACGCCTTGAGCGCAGCAGGGCATCCCGCATCGACGGCCGGGGCCGTGGTCAGCGTGGGAACCGTGGCGACGCTGGTCGGCTCTCTCGTCGCCGGCCGGCTGGCCGAGCGCGCCGGCATTCTGCCGCTGATCATCACCGCGGCGGCGATCATGGCGGCAGCGATGGCGTGCTTTGCCATGATCGGGTCCGGAGGCCTGCCGCTCGCCTATGCAGGCGGCCTTCTCCTCGGTCTCGGCTGGGCTGTCTTCTACATGCTCGCGCCGGTTCAGCTCATTCATTGCCTGCGGCCGGCGGCGCGCTTGGAGGCGTTGACCCTCCTGTCGGGGTCGCAAATGCTCGGCATCGGCCTGTCCGCGCCGCTCGGCCACCTCGTTGCGGACCATGTCGGCGGCCCCGCCAGAGCCTATGCCGTGTACGCGGCCTTCTGCGCCCTGGCAGCGGGGTTCTGCCTCGCGATTCGCAAGCCCATGGCCTTACAGCTCCAACTGCCGATGCATGCGGTCGCTCTCACCATTACGTCGATCCTGTCGGTCCTGCGGGCGAGCACGGTCGTGCCGGTCGTGATGATGGGCGTGGCCGCCTGCACCTTCGCCGGGCTCTCGACCTTCCAAGGCCTCTACGCCGGCTCGCGCGGGACGACCGCCGACGTGTTCTTCCTGACGTTCACTGTCGCTACTGTCGTCTTGCGGTTCTCCGTCGCGTCCATGATCGGCAGCTTGCCGCTGGCGCGCGTGGCTCTCGCCCTCTTCATCGCGACGCTCCTCGGTCTCGGGCTCCTGGTCGCCAACGAGGGGAGTCGAACGCTCTACGTCGTTGCGACCATCCTGTTCGCGACGGGCTACGGTCTCACCTACTCGACGCTCAATGCCATGGTGGTGAACCTGGCCGGCGCGAAGGACTTGTCGGTGCCCGTCGCGTCACAGGTGTTCACGCTCGGTTACTTCATCGGCCTGTTCGGCTTTCCCTTCGTCGCCGGCCGCGTGATCGCCGGCTACGGGATCGACGCCGCACTCGTCGTCATGGCAGCGCTCGTAGCGGCCAACATCGTCGCTGCTACCTGTGTCATGAGAAAAATCGATCAATGAAAAATGCAGGGGCACATGGAAGTGGATGAGGCTGGTCCGCAGACGGACTACCCTCCATCCACCTCCCCCTCCCGCCGCTCCAGCACCCCCACCGTCCGGAACGCCAGCGCCAATCCCACCACCCCGAACAGCGCCGAGCCGATCCCGGTCCCGGCCAGCGCCCCTTCCGGTCCGGCGAGATGCGCGCCGAGCCACGCCGTCGGCATGGTGCCGAGCGTCGCCCGGCCCCAGTTGAGGGCGCTCGCCGTCAGCGGGAAGCCGAGGTTGTTGAACGAGGCGTTGCCGAGGAAGAGGAGCCCGTTGAAGAACCAGATCGCCCCGCCGGCGAGGCAGAAGAAGGCCAGCAGGTCGGCGGCCGCGCCGTCGAGCCCGAACAGGGCGGTCAGTGGCGCGCGGGCGAGCAGCAGGGCGAGCCAGACCACCGCGACGTAGAGGCCGGTCACCAGGGCGGCGTCGCGCAAGGTCGCGCGCATCCGGTCGAAGCGGCCGGCGCCCCAGTTCTGGCCGAGGATCGGGCCGACGGCGCCGGACAGCGCGAACAGGCCGCCGAAGGCCACCGGCACCAGCCGGTCGACCACCGCGTTGCCGGCGACCGTCGCGGTGCCGAAGCCCGCCATGACGTGGGCGAGGAAGGCGCTCGCCACCGGCGGGGCGAGGTTGGTGAGCACGGTCGGCAGCGCGACGCGCAGGATCGGCCCGGCGTCGGCGAGCACCTCCGCGAGGCGCGGGCGCGCCACCATCCGGTGGACGCCGACCGCCCCGGAATATCCCACCCAGGCGAAGGCGAGGCGGGCGACCACGGTCGTGATCGCCGCCCCCTCGACCCCGAGGTTCAGGCCGAAGATCAGCAGCGGATCGAGGACGGCCGTCACCGCGGCGCCGGCGAGCGTCACGTTCATGCCGCGCCGCGCGTCGCCGATCGCCCGCAGCACGCCGGAGAACCCCATGCCGAGCGCCATCGCGAGGCTCGACGGCAGGGCGATCCACAGGAAGGTCCGGGCCGCCGGCACGGTCTCGGGGCCCGCGCCGATCAACCGGAGGAGGGGCGCGAGGAGCGGCAGCAGCAGCGCGGTCACCAATCCCGCGGCGACGACCGCCAGCACCAGGGCCGAGGCGGCGAGCCGGCGCGCCCGCTCGACCTCGCCGGCGCCGAGCGCCCGCGAGACCAGGGCGCCGACCGCGATCATCATCCCGATGTTGATCGAGACCGCGAAGATCTGGACGATGGTGGCGAACCCCACCGCCGCGGTCAGCACCGGATCGCCCAGCCGCGCGATGTAGAGCAGCGACAGGAGGTCGACGACGAAGATCGCCATCAGGCCGACCGAGCCGGTCGCCGCCATCACGGCGACGTGGCGCAGCGTCGAGCCGGTGACGAAGCGGGCGGGCGCGGCGTCGGTCCCGGGCGGGCGGGGATCACCCATCGGCGCCGGCCCGCTCGCGGGCGATGATGTCCTCGGTCTCCGGGTTGAGGCCGTGCGAGGCGTGGAGCGGCGCGGTCAGGGGCTCGGGCTTGATCCGCACCAGGCTGCGCAGCGGGTCGGCCCGGTCGAGGGGGTCGCCGGCCTGCTGCAGCACCAGCCGGGCGAGGTCGCGCTTGCGCACGTCGTCGACGGTGCGGGCCGCCTCCTCGGGCGAGAGGCCGAGCGCCTCCAGGGTGGCGCGCCCGAAGGCGAGGGCCGATTCGAAGGTCTCGCGGATCTGGTAGTCGACGTCGCGGCCCATCGCCTCGATCGCCTGCACGCGGTCGAACACCCGCACGTAGGTGCGCGCCGCCGGGAACTCGGCATGGACGAGGTCGACGATCTTGAGGGTGGCCTCCGGATCGTCGATGCAGATGCAGACCACCTCGGCCTTGCCGGCGCCGGACGAGCGCAGCACGTCGAGGCGGGTGCCGTCGCCGTAATAGACCCGGAAGCCGAAGCGGGCGGCGCTGCGGATCTGCTCGACGTCCTTGTCGATCACCGTGACGCTGAGCCCTTGGGCCAGCAGCACCTGGTTGAGGATGTGGCCGAAGCGGCCGAAGCCGATCACCAGGACGCGGGCCTCGGCATCCTCGATCACCTCGTGCTCGGGTTCGAGGGGCGCGGTGGCGCGCCGCGACAGCACCCCGTCGAGGACCTTGGCGCCGATCGGCCCGATCAGCATGGTGATGGCCGCGAGCGCGATGGCGAGCCGCCCGGACGGCCCGTCGACGAGCCCGAGCTCCTGGCCCACCGGCAGGAGCACGAAGGCGAACTCGCCCGCCGGCGCCAGCACGGCGGCACCGCGCAGGCCGTCGAGCCAGGACGAGCCGAACAGACGGAAGAGCCCGGCGACCAGCGCGACCTTGATCAGGATCGCCCCCAGCGTGGCGAGGAACAGGCCGAGCCAGTTCTGCATCACCAGGGTGAGGTCGATCGACATGCCGACGCTCATGAAGAACAGGCCGAGCAGCATGCCGCGGAACGGCTCGATGTCGGCCTCGAGCTGGTGGCGGAAGTTCGATTCGGCGAGCAGCAGCCCGGCGAGGAACGCCCCCATCGCCATCGACAGCCCGACCTCCTCCATCAGGAGCGCGGTGCCCAGCACCACGAGGAGGGCGGCCGCCGTCATCACCTCGCGGGCGCCGCTGGCGGCGAGCAGCCGGAAGAACGGGTTGAGGCCGTAGCGGCCGACCAGCACCACCCCGATCACCGCCGCCACCGCCGTCCCGGCCGATTGCAGGGCGGTACCGATCCAGGCCTCGCCGCCGCCCGACGGGCCGGTCTGGGCGATCAGCGGCAGGAAGGCCAGGATGCCGACGATCGAGAGGTCCTGGAACAGCAGCACCGCGAAGGCGCGCTGGCCGTAGGGCGAGGCGAGGTCGCGCCGTTCCTCGAGGAGCTGCAGCGCCACCGCGGTCGCCGAGAGGGCGAGCGCGATGCCGATCACGGTCGCGGCCCCCGCCGACAGGCCGGTGAGGAAGCCCAGCCCCCCGAGCGCCAGGGCGCAGAGCCCGAGCTGGAGCGTGCCGAGGCCCAGGATGTCGCGCCTGAGCGAGATCAGCCGCGAGATCTCGAGCTCCAGCCCGACGATGAACAGGAGCAGCACCACTCCGAGCTCCGAGACGCTGCGGGCGGTCTCCGGCTCGGTGATCAGCGACAGGCCCGAGGGGCCGATGACGACGCCGGCCACGAGGTAGCCCAGCACCGCGCTCTGCCCGAGCAGGCGGAAGATCGGCACGCCGATCACCGCGGCGGACAGGAAGGTGAGGACCGGCGGCAGGAAGCTGGCGTGGTCGGCGGCTGTCGCCATCGCGCGGGGGTCTCCGGGGTTCGAGGTCGGCTGAGGCTCCCTCCCTTAACCCGAACGGGGCCCGCGGGCGAACCCGGTTCGGCACGAACCCGGTTCGGCGCGGGCGCGGCGATGCGGCTATGTCGTCGATCCCTCGCAGCCCGAGGCGCCCGCCGCGGGTGACGGTGCGGGCCGGGTGTCGCGGGCGCACGCTAGGGATCTGCGCGAATGCGTGGCACAAGAGGTTGACAGGGACCGTCCCCCCTCGCCACATCCCGGATCATGAGCGCCTCCGTGAACCAGACCGACGCCGGTGCCGCCGCGCCCGCGAAGCCGCCCCTCGAGATCCTCCTCTGCGCCCCGCGCGGGTTCTGCGCCGGCGTGGTGCGGGCCATCGACGTCGTCGAGCGGGCGCTGGCCCTCTACGGGCCGCCCGTCTACGTGCGGCACGAGATCGTGCACAACAAGTACGTGGTCGAGAGCCTGAAGCGCAAAGGCGCGGTCTTCGTCGCCGAGCTCGACGAGGTGCCGGACGGCAAGGCCCCGGTGATCTTCTCCGCCCACGGCGTGGCCAAGACCGTGCCGCAGAACGCGAACTCCCGCGGGCTCACCACCATCGACGCGACCTGCCCGCTGGTGACCAAGGTCCACCGCGAGGCCGAGATCCACCACAAGCGCGGCCGTCACGTGCTGCTGGTCGGCCATTCCGGCCATCCGGAGGTCGTCGGCACCATGGGCCAGCTGCCCAAGGGCTCGATCACCCTGGTGGAGGATATCGAGCAGATCGAGGCGCTGGAGCCCGAGAGCCGCGACAACCTCGCCTGGGTCACCCAGACCACCCTCTCGGTCGACGACACCCACCACATCGTCGAGGCGTTGAAGCAGAAGTTCCCCAAGATCGTCGGCCCGCACAAGGACGACATCTGCTACGCCACCACCAACCGCCAGGAGGCGGTGAAGCAGGTGGCCCCCCTCGTCGACGCGCTGATCGTCGTCGGTTCCTCGAACTCCTCGAACTCGCAGCGCCTGCGCGAGGTCGCCGAGCGGGTCGGCTGCCCGATCACCCGGCTCGTCAACCGCGCCGAGGACCTGGACTGGGAGGCGTTCTCCGACATCCGCCGCCTCGGCCTGACCGCCGGCGCCTCGGCCCCCGAGGTGCTGGTGGAGGAGATCATCGACGCCTTCGCGACCCGCTACGAGGTCACGGTCGACACCGTCTCGACCACGACCGAGGACATGGTCTTCCCGCTGCCGCGCGAACTGCGCAGCGAGGCGGCGGAGTAGGGTCGGTAGCCCTCCCGGCCCAGCGTTCGCAGGACGAGGCGCGGGTCCCCCCTCTCCCGTGTGGGAGAGGGGCCGGGGGATCGAAGATCCCGCGTGAGGGTGGCACGCTTCAGCGTTAATCGCGGAGCGTCGTGCCGGCAGCGGAACGGTTCGGTCTTCCTGCGGCAACGTCTCCACCCTCGCGCGATCTCCGATCGCCCCTACCCCTCTCCCACACGGGAGAGGGGATCCCGCGCTTTTCCCCGGAGCGCCAGCCCTCGTTTCCTTCATCCATTTTCTCAAGCAAAGCAGAACGGCCGTGGCGGTCTACACCGAGGTTCCGGACGAGGCGCTGGCCGCCTTCCTTGCCGCCTACGAGATCGGCGATCTCCTGTCCTACAAGGGCATCGCCGAGGGGGTGGAGAACACCAACTTCATCCTCCACACCACCACCGGCTCCTACATCCTCACCCTCTACGAGAAGCGGGTGAGGGAGGGCGACCTGCCGTTCTTCCTCGGCCTGATGCAGCACCTGGCCGCCAACGGCCTCGCCTGCCCGCAGCCGATCCGCACCCGCGACGGTGCCACCCTCGGGCGCCTCTGCGGCCGGCCCGCGGTGATCGTGTCGTTCCTGGAGGGCGTCTCGGTGCGCCGGCCGGGGGTCAAGCATTGCCGGGCGCTGGGCGCGGCGCTCGCCGGCCTGCACGCCGCCGGTGCCGATTTCCCGATGCAGCGGCCGAACGCCCTCTCGGTGGCGGGCTGGCGCCCGCTCTTCGAGGCGGCGGAGGCGGAAGCCGACCGCGTCGCCCCGGGGCTCACTGCCCGCACCCGCGCGGACCTGGCGCTCCTCGAAGGCTCCTGGCCGCAGGACCTGCCCGGCGGCGTGATCCACGCCGACCTCTTCACCGACAACGTGTTCTTCCTCGGCGACGAGGTGTCGGGCCTGATCGACTTCTACTTCGCCTGCACCGATTCCTTCGCGTACGACCTGGCGATCTGCCTCAACGCCTGGTGCTTCGAGGCGGATTATTCGTTCAACCGCACCAAGGGCCAGGCGATGATCGCCGCCTACCAGGCCGTGCGCCCGCTCGAACCGCGCGAGGTCGCGGCCCTGCCGCTGCTCGCCCGCGGCGCGGCCTTGCGCTTCATGCTGACCCGCCTCGTCGACTGGCTCAACGTGCCGCCCGGCGCCCTGGTGAAGCCGAAGGACCCGCTCGAGTACGACCGCAGGCTCGCCTTCCACCGCAAGGTCGCGGCGGCGGAGGAGTATGGGTGGAGCCCGGTGGCGGGGTGAGGGCACGCGGCTCCTCCCCCGACATCGGCAGTCTGAAAGACTCAGAGCCTGTTCGACCGATCGATATCATCTATCCCACCCGCAACCTCATCCTGAGGTGTTGGCGATCGGAGATCGCACGCGATCTTTGATCGACTGACCTCGAAGGAGGGCTTCAGAAGCCTCCGAGATCACTGGATCCCTCCTTCGAGGCTCAGCGATCTTCGATCGCCCACGATCTATGATCGCCAGCACCTCAGGATGAGGTGGAGGGTAGGATGGAAAATCCCCTCGCGATCGTGTCGTCGCAAGTCAAACAGATCGGGTGATTGGGGTCCTGTCGCGGATCCGCTGAAGGCGGCTGCTCCTATCGAGATGCGAGATCGTGGTCGAGGGTGGATCGCCACAGCATCAGGAAGGAGCAGCCATGACGCCCTTTGCCGGACTCGACGTCTCCCTGGAAGAGACCGCGATCTGTCTCGTCGACGAGACGGACGATCAAGGAGTTGCGGGCTGCCAGCGAGCCCTCCGCTCTCATCGCGGCCCTGACGGGGCTCGGCCTGCCTCTGGAGCGTGTCGGCCTGGAAGCGTGTCCGCTGACGACCTGGCTGCACGACGCGCTTCGGGCGGCGGGTTTGCCCGCGATCTGCATCGAGACGCGGTCCGCCAACGCGGCCATGACGACGATGCCCAACAAGACAGACCGCAACGATGCCCGTGCGCTCGCCCAGATCATGCGGACAGGCTGGTTCCGGCAGGATCCACGTCAAGTCGCGTCAGTCCCGGCTCTGGCGGTCGCTGCTGGTGGCGCGGCGCACCGTGCTCGACGAGATGCGCGCCATCGAGAACGTGGTGCGGGCGATCCTGCGCGAGGGCGGGATCACGCTCGGCACACCGGCCCGCGCCGCCTTTGCCGGGCGGGTGCGAGAGTTGGCCGGCGACGATCCCCTGATCCTGCCGCTCGTCACGCCCCTGCTGGCGATCCTGGCCACCATGCTGGAGCAACTCGACCGGCTGACCCGTCAGGTTCTCGTCATCGTGCGCGGCGAGGCGGGCTGCCGCCGGCTGATGAGCGTGCCGGGTGTCGGCCCGATCACCGCGCTGGCCTTCCGCGCCACCATCGACCGGCCGGAGCGGTTCCGACACTCCCGGGACGTGGGGGCCCACCTCGGCCTGACGCCCTCCCGCGACCAGTCGGGCGAGACCGACATCCAGGGCAAGGTCAGCCGCTGCGGCGACGAACTCGCCCGCACCGCGCCCTACGAGGCCGCGCACTCTCTGCTGACGCGCTCGCGCAAATGGTCGAGCCTGCGCGCCTGGGGCATGCAACTCGCCAAGCATCGCGGCATGGCGCGGGCCCGCGTGGCGGTCGCGCGCAAGCTCGCCGTCGTCCTGCACCGGATGTGGAGCGACGGGACCGCGTTCCGCTTCGGCAAGGAGCCGGCGCCGGCGCCGGCCATCATGGCTGCCTGACCAAGATACGCCTGCTGCGGCGAACTGAACGCCGGCAGGCCGGACGTCACCCGCGAGGGTGACCCGGATCGTTCCCGTGGGGACGATGGGCGAGGCGATCTCGTTGAGCGTCTCGAACCGGCCTGCGTCAGCAGGCCGGGTCGTGAAACAGATTGAGACGCCTCGCTCTCCTGACCCCATCATGCGGCGGCCGCGCGCCGACCGCGAAGAGAAGCGCGTGACCCGCGGGAGCGACACACCGGGACACAGGAAACATCGATCGGGAGACGCTTGCCTCACGAACCCCAATCAGAGAGGCTCCGAAAGCACCATCCGCAAGGACCGAATGGATATCGCCGATCCGTGCCGGCCTGCCCGGACGCGCGGGTCACGACACCGCAGGGCCCCTACACCGCCAGATCCCGCGCCACGAGATCCCGGCGACACGCCTCGACCGACGTGAAGTGGTGCGCGTGGAGCCCGGCCGCCCGGGCGCCCGCGACGTTCTCGGCGAGGTCGTCCACGAACAGCGCGGCGGACGGTGCGACCGCGAGGCCGGCCAGGCAGCGCTCGAAGCACGCCGCGTCGGGCTTGGCCGCGCCGAACGACGCCGAAGCGAAGATCCGCTCGCCGAAGAGCGGCCGGAGCTCGGGGCAGATGACGTCGACGTGGTCGGTCAGGAGTTCCGGGTTGTTGATCAGGACGGCGATGCCCGTCGTAGCGCGCAGCCGCGCGGCGAGCGCCAGCATCGGGCCGTTCGGCGCAACGGCGGCGCGGCGCGCGTCGACCCACTCCGCCAGGGAGACGGGACGCCCGATCCGCTCGCCGAAGGCCTGGAGATAGGCCTCCCGCCCGAGCGTCCCGTGATCGCCCGCCGCCTCCAGGCCGCTGTCCCAGACCGCCGCCCGGATGAGTTCCGGGGCGATGCCGGTGATCTCCGACAGGCGCTCGACGCGCCGGCGGCGGCTGTAGTGGTAGAGGACGTCGTCGAGGTCGAACAGGACGAGGTCGATGCGGCCTTCCATGCCGAGGGTCTCCCTGCAGCCTGCGATCGGGGCGGACGGTCGCGCCGTCGCGCATCCGCATCGGTAGCGGGCGCGGGTTCGGACCTCCCCACCGGTCCGCGGGGCCGGCCAAGCAGATTTCGCCGAAGCGGTTACCGGTTCGGCGCCGAAGATCTGCGACGAAACACGAACCGAAGCGGGCGAAGCGTCGGCCTGCCAACGCAAGTCTGCTTGAAGCGTTTTCCGACGAAGTGGATGCCGGTTCGTCGAAGACAATGCGGCAAAATCAGAAACCTGGAGAGCTTCGCGAGTGCACCGCGATCGTGAAGCGCTCCAGGCCCGGGCAAGCCCTCAGGGGTCCGTCATGGCGACCGACGCCGGAACCAGCCGCGGCGGGGCGGCAACGGCGTCCGGCGGCGCCAGCGCCACGGAGGGCGGCAGCGGGCCGAGGCAGCCGGTGCAGACCGAGGCGATCGCCCGGTTGGCCCGCGCGGTGATGCGGGCCTCGAACGCCTCCCGGGCCGCTGTGGCGCGGGCGACCGCCGCGGCGCGCTCGGCCTCGCGGGCGGCCTCGGCCGTCTCGTCGCCCGATCCGTCGACCGGTGCCTCGTCCCGGGGGCGGATGCGCAGCAGAAGCGGCGCGCCCGCCTCGGTGACGGCCGCCGGCTCGGCGACCGGACGCTCGGGCGCCGCATCCTGCGCGGCCGCCGGGACGGCGAAGGCCGCGCCGACGAGGAGCCAGGCGGCGAGGAACGGGACGGCGGCGGGACGCATCGAATCTCCCCGGGTGACGGCCTGCAGGGTCGGACGGCGCGGTGAACGCTGCCTTAACCATAACGGCCGCGCCCGCTTCCGGGTTCACCGCGCGGGTTCACCGCGGCCCGCGGGCCCCGGCGGCTCCCTCGTGCGCGATTCGGACGACGGCCCGGAGCCCGAACGGGCCTTTCGGGTTGACCCGGAGAGGCGGCCGGTCCGGGGCTCCTGAGGGATCCCCGGCCCGGCCGCATTCAGGGTGCATTCAGTGCCCGACGCCGATGGTCCCCGTCATGCGCCAGCTCGCCCTCCTTCTGCTCCCCGCCCTCGCCGGCCTCGCCGGCGCCTCGGGCTGGCTCGCGGCCGCGGAGGAGCGGGACGAGACCGCAACCGGAGCGGTGCCGGCCCGGCCGGTCAAGGCCGTGGAGACGACCCAGACCTGCCTCTCCTCCGGCGACCTGCGCGAGGCGGTGGCGGAGAAGCGGGTGGTCGAGCCGGTGGCGGCGATCCGGGCGGCGCGGGCCGCCGTGCCGCGGGCCGACATCGTGCGGGCCAATCTCTGCCGGCGGGACGAGGCGCTGGTCTACATGCTGACGGCCTTGCGCAAGGACGGGCAGTTCGTGCACGTGATGGTGGATGCCCGGTCCGGGAAAGTGGCCGGGCAGTGGTGATCCCGGGTTTGTCCCGAGCGTGAGAGGGTCGGATCGTGCGTCTGCTCGTGGTCGAGGATGACCGGGACCTCAACCGCCAGGTCGTGAGCGCCCTGGAGGAGGCGGGCTACGCCGTCGACAAGGCGTTCGACGGTGAGGAGGGCGCCTTCCTGGGCGAGACCGAGCCCTACGACTGCATCATCCTCGACATGGGCCTGCCGAAGGCCGACGGCGTCTCGGTGCTGTCGGGCTGGCGCCGGGCGCAGATCAAGACGCCGGTCATCATCCTGACCGCCCGCGACCGCTGGAGCGACAAGGTGAACGGCTTCGATGCCGGGGCCGACGACTACGTGACCAAGCCCTTCCACATGGAAGAGCTGCTGGCCCGGGTGCGGGCGCTGCTCCGCCGCACCGCCGGCCACGCCACGAGCCAGATCGGCGTCGGCCCGGTGGTGCTCGACACCCGCTCGGGCCGCGTCTTCGTCGACGGCAGCCCGGTCAAGCTCACCTCGCACGAGTACCGGCTGCTTTCCTACCTGATGCACCATACCGGCCGGGTGGTCTCGCGCGCCGAGCTGACCGAGCACCTCTACGACCAGGATTTCGACCGCGACTCGAACACGATCGAGGTCTTCGTCGGGCGCCTGCGCAAGAAGCTCGCGGTCGACCTGATCCAGACGGTGCGCGGCCTCGGCTACCTGATCGACGCGGGCACCGGCGGAAAGCAGCCGTGACCGGCCCCGGCCGGGCCGCGGCCGAGGCGCCCGGACCGACCGGACCGGTCGAGACGGGCCTCGCCGGCACGGCGGCGCCCGCAGCCGGGTCGTGGCCGTTCGGCTGGCGGCCCTGGCGCAAGCGCTCGATCGCGGTGCGCCTCGCGGTCTCGGCCCTGCTGTCGAGCGCCCTGATCCTGCTGATCGCCGGCCTGATCCTTTCGACCCTCTACCGCGAGACCACCGAGCGCGCCTTCGACAGCCGGCTCCTCGTCTACGCCAACGACCTGGCCACCAACCTCGTCTCGCCCTCGGATTCCGAGGCGCGGGGCTTCGGCTCCCTCGGCGACCCGCGCTTCGACCTGCCGCTGTCGGGCTGGTACTGGCAGGTCGGCCGGCCGAACGCCCGGCCGCGGGACCTGCGCACCTCGCGCTCGCTCGTCGGCGTGCCGCTCCAGCCGCCCGACGACGCCGTCGGCGAGGCCGGGGCCGGGCAGCTGCGCAAGGGCTACGGCAAGGCGCAGGACGACCGGCCCCTGCGCATCATCGAGCGCACCGTCGATCTCGGCGAGGAGGGCCGCTACCTCGTGCGCGTCGCCGGCCCGTCGGACGAGATCGCCGCCGACATGCGGCGGTTCACGCTGGCCCTCACCACCACCTTCGCGCTGCTTGGCCTGTCGCTCGGCCTCACCACCCTCTTGCAGATCCGCTTCGGCCTCGCGCCGCTGATCAAGCTCAGGGCGGCGCTCGGTGCCATCCGCCGCGGCGAGGCCGACCGCATCTCGGGCGAGTACCCGCGGGACATCGCGCCGCTCGCCGGCGAGGTGAACCTCTTGCTGGAGACCAACCGGGAGATCCTGGAGCGCGCCCGCACCCAGGTCGGCAACCTGGCGCACGCGCTGAAGACCCCGCTCAGCATCATCGTCAACGAGGCCTCGGCGGGGGACGCCAACAGCGAGCTCGCCGTGAAGGTCCGCGAGCAGGCCGCGGTGATGCGCGACCAGGTGAACTACCACCTCGACCGGGCCCGCGCGGCGGCGCTCGCCGGGGCGCTCGGCACCTTCACCGACGTCGAGCCGGTGGTGGCGGCGCTGGTGCGCACCTTCGGCAAGATCTTCTACGACAAGGACCTGACCTTCGAGACCAGCGTCACCCCGGGCCTGCGCTTCCGCGGCGAGCGCCAGGACTTCGAGGAGATGATCGGCAACCTCGTCGACAACGCCGCCAAGTGGGCCCATGCCCGCGTCTCGATCCGCGCCGAGGTGATCGGCCAGGGCGAGTACCCCCACCTCATCGTCACGGTGGAGGATGACGGGCCCGGCCTGCCGCCGGAAGCCCGGGTGGCGGTGCTGGAGCGCGGCCGGCGCCTCGACGAGACCAAGCCGGGCTCGGGGCTCGGGCTGTCCATCGTCTCCGACCTCGCCGCCCTGTATCGCGGGCGCCTGCGCCTCGACGCGGCCGCACTCGGCGGCTTAAGGGCAGTGATCGAGGTGCCGGGGGATGCGAGCCCGGCGGCGCAGGCCTGACGGCCCGCGGATGACGGGATACCCTAGGGCAGCATGATCCTGCAGCGGAGCGAAGCGGTCTACGGCCATGCCGAGGTGCGCCAGGGCCGGCCGGCCCTGCGCCTGGTCGAGGATGCGCGCTACCTCGTGCGCACCCCGGGCTGCGACAGGATCCCGGTGATCTTCGACGCCGACGGCCGGATGGTGGCCGAATCCCTCGACCATCACAGCAGCGAGCGCACCCCGACCTGGCAGGCGACCGAGTGGCCGGCGGACCAGGGCCCGGTGACCGAGGAGGCGCCGGCGGGCCCCTACCTGTATGTCGGGGCGATCCACCCGCATTACGGCCACTTCGTCATCAACACCCTGGCGCGGTTCTGGCCGCTCCTCGACCATCCGGAGGGGACCTTGCGCCCGACGCTGCTCTGCCACGGGCCGGGGCTCGGGGCGGATTGGGGCGCCACCCCGTTCATTCCCGAGATCCTGGGCCGGCTGGGTCTCAGCGTGATGGACCTCGCCTCGTTCGGGCACCCGGTGCGGATCCCTACCCTGCTGGTGCCCCAGGCCGCCCTGCAGCAGGACGACTACGCCTTCCCGGTGCTGGCCGACCTCTGCGGGCGGATCGGGCGCGGTTACTACGCCCCCGAGGAGGTCGATGCCGACCCGCAGCCGGTCTACCTGTCGAAGACCCGGCTGACCGCGGGCGTGCGGCGCTTTTCCAACGAGGCGGCGGTGACGGCGATCCTGGAGCGCGAGGGGGTGCGGATCGTCCATCCCGAGCTCCTGAGCTTTCCCGAGCAGGTGCGCCTCTTCGCCCGGCACCGGGTGGTGCTCGGGGCCAACGGCTCGGCCTTCCACACCCTGCTCTTCGCGCCTCCGGGCCGGCGGGTGATCGTGCTCTCCGACCGGCTCAAGCTCGGCGGGACCTACCGGCTGATCGACCTCATCACCCGCACGCGGGCGCATTACTACTATCCGGTCGGGACGAGCAGCCACGCCGGCGACGGCTTCACGGTGAACTTCACCCTGCCGGAGCCCGAGACCGTGGCCGCCGAGCTCCTCGACAAGATCGCCCGCATCGACACCCTGCGGGAGGACGACATGCGCACCGACCCGGGCGCCTGGCACCTCTCGCCGACGATCCCGCCCCTGCCGCCGCGGCCCGGCGGGCTGCTTGCCCGGCTCCTGCCGGGGCTCGGCTGACGCCGGATCGCCATTCCCCGAGGGCAGGGACTGCGCTAAACCCGGGCGCCCCCCGGAGCGAATGACCGATGCCCGACCTCGACGCGATCGCCGCCCGCCACGGCGTCGGCCCGGATGCCGTCCGCCACCTCCTCGACGCGCTCGCCCGCGGCCACGGCCGGATGGCGCAGTTCGACCATCCCGATCTCGGCGGGATGGGCCAGTGGAGCGCCGGCGGCATGACGATGATCGGCGACATGTTCAACACGGGCCTCAAGGCCCGGGTCGTGGCGCTCTGCGACGAACTGGCCCCGCTCGCCGCCGCGATGCCCGGGGAGAACCGGGGATCGAGCCAGAGCCAGAGCCAGGGCTTCGGCTCGGGAGATTCCTGGAGCGGGTCATCGGTCGGCGGCTCTTGGGGCGGTGCCTCCTGGTGGCCGGACGGCCTCGGCCAGCCGGCGACCTCCGGGTCGCAGAACGACGCGCGCTACGCCTTCTTCCCGCAGGCCCGACGCCTCGCGATCGAATCCGGCGGCCGGGTGACGCTCTACGACACCGGCGACCACCAGATCGGCGGCGTCTCGCAGCAGCAGGGTTCGTCCCATTCCCTGGCCTTCACCAGCCAGTTCGGCCCGGTGCGGCTGGAGGAGCTGCCGGTGGTCGGTGCGCCCGGTCCGGCCGAGACCTCCGCCTCCCGGCCGATGCCCGTGCGGGAGACCGCCCCGGAGGCCGTCTCGTCTGCCTCCCCGGCCGCGGGGTCGGGTGGCGACGTGTTCGGGACGATCGAGCGCCTGTCGGAGCTGCATCGCCGCGGCGTGCTGACCGAAGCCGAGTTCGCCGCGAAGAAGACGGAGCTGCTGGCGCGGCTTTGAGGGAGAGCCGGCCGGGCGGACGCCGCTACGGCGCATCGTCCGCGTCGAAGGCCGCCCGGACGTTGCGGCCGGCATGGAGGATCCGGTCGATCACTCCGTGGTCGACAGTGAGATGGAACGCGATCGTGATCCGGCGCTCGAACCCCGTCACCCGCCATCCCGGACGCAGGTCGTCCCATCTGCGTCCCCGCTGCGAACCCCTCGCAACGGGTCAGGATCCGATCAACGCAGCCGGGGGCGCGTGTCGACCCGGACCGCTCGAAGGCATGCTCGTAGATACTCCGCAGATTGCCCTCGGCCTCCGGCGAGAGGACGACCGTCAGCCTCATCGCTCGGCATCCCGAAGGCGGGCGGCATGGAGGGCTTGGAGCCCGGCGCGCACGTCGTCGACGGATCGTGCACGGCCCGGGTCGCTCGTCATCGCGTCGCAGGTCCTCACGACCTCGTCGCGCAGCCAGGTTTCGACGGCAGCGTCGCGCTCCTGCAGGGCTCTCAGGCCGGCCCGTACCACTTCGCTGCCGCTCGCGCAGGTGCCGGATGCAACCACCGTATCGATGGAGTGCGATCGCTCGTCGGGCAGGCTGAAGGTCCGCTCGGTCGTGGCAGACATGGTCGCGGCTCCCCGGCAACGGATCGACGTCAGCGATATGAGAACCTTCTCTGATCGGGCTCCACGCGCACCACTTCACGTCGGTCGAGGCGTGTCGCCGGGATCTCGTGGCGCGGGGTCTGGCGGTGCAGGGGCCCTGCGGTGTCGTGACCCGCGCGTCCGGGCAGGCCGGCACGGATCGGCGATATCCATTCGGTCCTTGCGGATGGTGCTTTGGGAGCCTGTTTGACCGATCGCCATACTCTATCCCACCAGCAACCTCATCCTGAGGTATTGGCGATCGAAGATCGCACGCGATTGAAAATCGACTGACCTCGAAGGAGGGCTCCAGAAATCTCCGAGATCACTGGATCCCTCCTTCGAGGCTCAGCGATCTATGATCGCCCGCGATCTATGATCGCCAGCACCTCAGGATGAGGCGGAGGGCAGGATAGAAAATCCCCTCGCGTTTGTGTCGTCGCAATTCAAGCAGGCTTTCAGGACGTTTTCAAATCGCCTGCAGGGTTCCATTCCGTTCGACGCCTCAGGATGGGAGGGTGATTGGGATCGAGCATCGTCTCGACGATCATTCCCTGGACCTCCCGTGCCGGATCGGGCAGGGCAGGGGCCTTCCGGCCCCGCTGCCCCGAGAGCGACGTGATCCGCCCAGCCCTCCCGCTCCTCGCCGTCCTCATCGTCCCGCTCCTCGCCGGCCCCGCCCGGGCGGTGGTCGGCGGGCTCGACGCGCCCGACGCGGCGCTGGCGCGTTCCAGCGTGATGGTGCTGTCGTCGCGCGGCGGGGTCTGCACCGGCATCGTGCTCGCCCGCGACGTGGTGCTCACCGCCGCGCATTGCGCCGCCCCCGGGGCCGAGCACCGGGTGCACTTTCGCGACGAGGCCGGGGCGCCGGTGCTGCTCGGGGTCGCCGCCCGGGCGGTGCATCCGGGCTACGACGCCGGCGCCATCGCCGGGCGGCGGCGCTCGATCGACCTCGCGCTCCTGCGCACCGAGACCGCGCTGCCGGCCCGCTTCGTCGCGGCCGCCCTCGCCGAGGTCCCGGCCGCCGCGGGCACGCCGCTGACGCTCGGCGGCTACGGCGTCGCGCGGCCCGGCGACCACCGCAGCACCGGCACCTTCCGCACCGCGACCCTGCCGGTGGTCGAGCCCTACGGCCCGAGCCGGATCCTGGTCTGGCTGAAGGGAGCGACGGCGTCGGGCGCCTGCGAGGGCGATTCGGGCGGGCCGGTCGCCGGGGCGGGCGGCGGCGTGCTCGCGGTGACGACCTGGGCGAGCGGCGCCGGCAAGGCGCCCTGCGGCGGCGTCTCGCAGGGCGTGCTGGTCGGGCCGCAGCGGGCCTGGATCGACCGCACGACCGCCGCCTGGGGCGCCCCGGCGCGCTGGGAGTGAGGTCGTGGTAGCCTTCGCCCGGCCCCGCTCGCGGTTTCGTTCACGCTGCGCCGCGGTGCCGGTGCGGAACCGCACCCGGTGCGCGAGACTTCCCTTGTCGAGCGTGGCCGCGCGCTCGTAGGTTGGGTCCCATGCGCGCTCTCCCGTCCCGCCTCCGTCCTGCCCTGGCCGCCCTCGCGGTGGCCGCGCCCCTCGGCCTGTGGAGCGGGGCCGCCGGCGCCGTGGTCCGGGGCGAGGTGACCCGCGATCCCGACGGCCTGCGCGGCTCGGTGGTGCGGATCGAGAGCACCACCGGCGAGATGTGCTCGGGCTCGCTGATCGCCCCCGACCTCGTGCTGACGGCCGCCCATTGCGTGATGCGCAAGGCCGGCTACTGGGTGGTCGCCGTCGACCGCAACTTCCGCCAGCGCCGCCTGCGGGCGGTCGCCGCCTCGATGCACCCGGATTTCGTGCCCGGCACCACCCCCGAGACCCAGCCCGGCACCGACCTCGCCATCCTGAAGATCGGCGAGCGGCTCGGCCCCGACTTCCGTCCCCTCGACGCGCGCTCCGCCGGCGACATCGCGCAGGGCGACACGGTCGCCATCGCCGGCTACGGCGTGGTGGCGGAGAACCGCCGCGGCTCCGCCCGGGTGCTGCGCCAGGCCCGCCTCGTCTCGCTCGGCGAGCTGCAGGTCGCCAACACCGTGACGGTGGTGGCCGACCGCACCACGCTGGCCGAGACCGCCGGCGCCGGCGCGTGCCTGGGCGATTCCGGCGGGCCGATCCTGCGCGGCGGTCCGGGCGGCTACCAGCTCGTCGGCGTGGTGAGCTGGTCGAGCGGCGCCGCCCAGCAGGGCCGGGTCCGCACCGCCTGCGGCGGCTTCACCGCCGTGACCCCGGTCGGCCAGCATGCCGGGTGGATCAACGCGCGGGCCGCCGAGCTCGCCCGCTTCGAGCCCGGCGAGGCGATGCCGGCCGGGAACCGTCCCCATCCGGCGGACTGGACCGGGGGCCGCTGACGACAGCTTGACTGTTTGGCGGCCAGGTCCTCCAACGGGCTCCGTCAGACCCCGGAGTTCCCGATGAGCCAAGCCGTCTTCAGTGTCGCCCGCATCCTCGTCGTCGTGCTGTTCTGCGTCTCCGGCGCCCAGAAGCTGATGAACCCGGCCGGCGTCGTGGCGGCGGTCTCGGGCAAGGGCCTGCCCTACCCGCAGGTGCTGGCCTACCTCACCATCGCGGCCGAGCTGGGCCTCGGCCTCCTGATCGCGCTCGGCTTCTACGCCCGCGCGGCCTCGGTGCTGCTCGCGGTCTTCACCCTGACGACGATCGTGTTCTTCCACAATTTCTGGTCGATGACCGGTGACGCCTTCCGGACGAACCAGATCCAGGCGATGAAGAATCTCTCGATCATCGGCGGCCTCCTGATGATCGCCGCCGCCGGCCCCGGCCGCTTCGCCCTCAACCGGCGCTGATCCCTCGTATTTTCGTCCTGATCGCTTGCGCCGGAACGGCGCCGGGTCCGGCACGTTGACCGGCCCTGAAGGAGTGATCGGCGTCAGGATACGGGTGGAACCATGGCCGCGCAGACAACGACGTCGGACGGGGCGGACGCGGCCTTCCGCACCTTCGCCGAGGGGGCCGGGCTGATGATCTGGCGCGCCGACCGGCAGGCACGCCTGATCTACGTCAACCCGGCCTGGATGGCCTTCCGCGGCCGCGCGGCGGAGGACGAACTCGGCCACGGCTGGAAGGACGGGCTGCATCCCGAGGACCGGGCCGGCCACGAGGCCGCCCTGGCGGCGGCCTATGCGCGGCGGTCGCCCCACAGCGCCGAGTACCGCCTGCGCCGCCACGACGGCGCCTTCCGGTGGGTGCACGGCCACGCCTACCCGCTGCACGAGGGCGAGACCTTCACGGGCTTCGCCGGCTCCTGCTTCGACATCACGGAGCGCAAGGAATCCGAGGAGCATGCCGCCCGGGCGCTCTCCGAGCAGGAGGCCCTGCTCGCCGAGGTCTACCACCGGGTGCGCAACAACCTGCAGGTCACGGTCAGCCTGATCGGGCTCTACGGCCGCGCCGCGCCGGCGCCCTGCCGCCCGGCCTTCGAGGCGCTGGGCCAGCGGGTGCGGGCGATCGCGCTCGTCCAGCAGCACCTGCACGAGGCGCCGCAGATCGCCAGCGTCGACCTCGCCGAGTACCTGACCCGCCTCGCCGAGGGCCTGGGGCAGCTGCGCCGGGCCGGGCGGATCGCCGTCACGGTCGAGGCGAGCCGCACGGTCCTGCTCGAGCCGCGCATCGTCAACGCGCTGGGGATGATCCTGGCCGAGATCGTCGCCGAATGCCTCGACGGCACCGGGGAGGGCACGGCCTGCGTCACCCGGGTCGAGGTGCCGGCGGGCTCGGCCACCGAGCCGGTGCGGGTGCGCATCGCGTCCGGCGGGGTCGCCGGCGCGCCGCCCGACGGCGTGCCGCGGCTCGGGCCCCGGCTGATCGCGGCCTATGCCGGCCAGGCCGGGATCGCGGTCGCGGGCGGGGGCACCCCGGAATCCCCCCTCGACCTGACGCTGCCGGGCTGAACGCACCCCCGCGGAAGGCCCCCCGGTGGCGGGCGGGCTCCCACCCGCCTATATCCCGGGTCCCTCCCTCTCCAGCACGCCGTCAGGTCCCATGCTGCCGCCCATCGACGAGATCGTCTCCAACTTCGAGTTCCTGGACGAGTGGGACGACCGCCACCAGTACCTGATGGAACTTGGTCGCAAGCTGCCGCCCCTGCCGGACGAGGCCCATAGCGAGGCCAACCGGGTGCGCGGCTGCGCCAGCCAGGTCTGGCTCGAGACGCATGTCGACCGTTCCGGTCCCGAGCCGCGGCTGCACTTCCTCGGCGACAGCGACGCCCACATCACCAAGGGCGTGGTCGCGGTCCTGATCGCGTTCTTCGACGGCCGCACCGCCGCGGACGCCGCCCGGGCCGACGCCCTCGGCCTGTTCAAGAAGCTCGGCCTGTCCGAGCACCTGACGGCGCAGCGCTCGAACGGCGCGCGGGCGATGATGGACCGCATCCGGGCCGACGCCCAAGGCGTGGCGGCGGCGGCGTAAGCGCCGCAGCGCCCTTGCGGCGGCGCCCCCGGGACGGCACATCCGTGCCAGACGCCACTTCCCGGGGAGCCGCATGACCCTTCGCCTGAGCCCGCCCGCCGCCGCACCGGCGGCGCCCGTCCGGCCCGTCACCGTCACGGTCCACGGCCGCGCGGTGACCGACCCCTATGCCTGGCTCAAGGCGGAGAACTGGAAGGACGTGCTCAAGGACCCCTCCGCCCTGCCGGCGGAGATCCGGGACCTGCTCGTCGCCGAGAACGCCTACGCGGACGCCGCGCTTTCCGGCACCACGGCCCTGCGCGAGACGCTGGTCGCCGAGATGCGCGGGCGCATCCGCGAGGACGACGGCAGCGTGCCGGACCTCGACGGCCCCTTCGCCTACTACACCCGCTACCGCGAGGGCGGGCAGCACCCGCTGGTCTGCCGCCGCCCGGCCGCCGCGGTGGCCCCCGGCCTCGTCGGCGACCTCGGGGGCGAGGGCGAGGAGATCCTGATCGACGGCGATCGGGAAGGGGAGGGGCACGCCTTCTTCAGCCTGGAGGATGCCAGCCACTCCGACGACCACCGGCTGGCGGCCTGGAGCGCCGACACCAAGGGCTCCGAGCTCTACACCATCCGGGTCCGCGACCTCGCGACGGGCCGGGACCTGGAGGACCGGGTGCTCGCCACCACCGGCGACGTGGTGTGGAGCGGCGACGGCCGCGCCTTCTGGTACGTGGCGGTCGACGAGAACCACCGCCCCGCGACCGTGCGGCTGCACCGCCTCGGCACGCCGCAGAGCGACGACGAGACGGTCTACGAGGAGAGCGATCCCGGCTTCTTCGTCGGCATCGGCGAGACCCAGTCCGGCACCTACCTGGTGGTGACGGCCAACGACCACGAGACCGCGGAGGTCCACCTCGCCGAGCGCGCGACGCCCTTCGCCCCCTTGCGGGTCGTGGCGAAGCGCGAGCCCAAGCTGATCTATTCGGTCGAGCATCGCGGCGACGAATTGTTCGTGCTCACCAACGCCGACGGCGCCGAGGACTTCAAGATCGCGGTGGCGCCGCTCGACGCCCCGGCGAAGGCCAACTGGCGCGACCTGATCCCGCACCGCGCCGGGGTGATGATCCGCTTCCAGCACGTGTTGGCCCGCCACCTCGTGCGGCTCGAGCTCGAGAACGCCCGGCCGCGCCTGATCGTGCGCGAGGCCGAGAGCGGCGTCGAGCACACCGTCGCCTTCGCCGAGGAGGCCTACTCGCTCGGCCTGTCGCCGGGCCACGCCTTCGACACCGACCTCATCCGCTTCACCTACTCGTCGATGACGACGCCGGCGGAGACCTACGACTACCACGCGACGACCCGCGAGCGCGCCTTGCGCAAGCGCCAGGACGTGCCGAGCGGCCACGATCCGGCTTCCTACGTGACGCGCCGCCTGTTCGCGACTGCGCCGGACGGCGAGCAGGTTCCGGTCTCGCTGCTGCACCGACGCGACACCCCGCTCGACGGCACCGCGCCGCTGCTGCTCTACGGCTACGGCTCCTACGGCTCGCTGATGTCGGCGGCCTTCCGCACCAACCCGCTCTCGCTGGTCGATCGCGGCTTCGTCTACGCCATCGCGCATGTCCGCGGCGGCACCGAGAAGGGCTGGCGCTGGTACCTCGACGGCAAGCGCGAGAAGAAGCCCAACACCTTCACGGACTTCGTCGCCTGCGCCCGCGCCCTGATCGAGGCGCGCTATACGGGCGCCGGCCGCATCGTGGCGCATGGCGGCAGCGCCGGCGGCATGCTGATGGGGGCGGTGGCCAACCTCGCGCCCGAGCTGTTTGCCGGCATCGTCGCCGACGTGCCGTTCGTCGACGTGCTCAACACCATGCTCGACGGAGACTTGCCGCTGACCCCGCCGGAATGGCCGGAATGGGGCAACCCGGGCGCCGACCTCCAGGCCTTCGAGACGATCCTGTCCTACTCGCCCTACGACAACGTGGCGGCCAAGGCCTATCCGGCGATCCTGGCGCTCGGCGGCCTCACCGATCCGCGGGTGACCTACTGGGAGCCGGCGAAATGGGTCGCGCGCCTGCGCGCCACGATGACGGGGGGCGGCCCGGTGCTCCTGCGCACCAACATGGAGGCCGGCCACGGCGGCGCCGCGGGCCGCTTCGACCGGCTGGAGGAGGTGGCGCTGATCTACGCCTTCGCGCTGGCGGCGGTGGGGGCGCAAGCCGCCGTCTGAGGTCCGGCACCCGAACGGAGACACCCTCCCCGGGCGGGAGGGTTGGGTTTGCCTGTAAAAAGAGAAAGCGCGGGCTTCCTCCCCTCTCCGCCCGCGGGGAGGGGAGGAAGCCCGCGCCTCGGGTTCGGGCGATGCGTCACCCCGCCCGCACGGTCCCGCCCGGCGTGCCCGTCCCGACGAGCCGGCTCCTCAGCCGGAAGGCCAGGATCAGCATGAAGACCCCGAAGGCGATGGCGTAGCCGCCCATCCAGTAGGTCAGGACGAGGAGCGACAGGACCGGGCTGGCGATCAGCACGATCGCGAACAGCACCGACAACGCGCCGCCGATCGCCAGGAACCAGCGGCCGTGATCGAGGTGGAGCCTGAAGGCGGCGGCGATCATCAGGCCGCCGGTCACCAGGGCCCAGGCGGCGATGAGGTAGATGAAGGCGACGAGGGTGCTGCCCGGCATCAGGAAGGCCAGCACGCCGACCACGATGTTGAGGAGGCCGGCGGCCAGGAGGTAGCCCCAGCGCTCGTGCCGCTCGGCCGCCCGCACCGCGGCGACGATCTCGGCGATGCCGTCGACCAGCATGTAGGCCGAGAACAGGATCACCAGGGTGAGCAGCGTCGCGCCCGGGGCGATCAGGGCGACGATCCCGAACAGGATCGCGAAGGCGCCCCGCAGCGCGATCAGCCACCAGTTGCGGGCGAGCACCGCGCTCATCGCGCTCAGGCGCGCCAGCGGATCGGGGCCCGCGCCGTAGGAGGACGGGCCGCCCGGCATGGTATTGGGCATCGGCGTACCAGTACTCATCCGAGTGTCCCCCAGGAGGATGCGGGCCGGTGCCGAGCAGCGGCGGCCGGCTTTTGACCAATCAACGTCGAGCGAGCGTGGCCGTTCCCGGGATGCGACCGGTCGAAAGGTCCCGTACGGCCCGCCTCTGCGTTTCATCCCGGGACGGCGAGGGCTTTTTTGCCGCGCTGCGGAACCGGTCCGCGCACCCGGGCGTCTGTCCCGCGAGGCGGGCACCTTGCGGATCCGGTCGGGCATCCGGCCGCCGCGCGGAATTCACGACATGCTGGACGATCAGGCGCGGGCGCAGGTTCCGGCGGCACGGGACGACGAGGCGGCGCGCCGGGACGCGCGCGACGACAACACCGCGGCCCTGCGCGAGAACACCCGCGCGCTGCGCGAGCACGTCCCCCAGGAAGAGCGGGAAGACGAGCGGCAGGGCGACGACGAGGCCGACGGGAAAGCCGACGGCGAGACGGCCGACGGCAAGGACGGCGAGGGCAAGGACAGCGAAGGCAAGAAGCCGAGCCTGATCCGGCGCCACCCGCTCTGGTTCGTCCTCGGGGCCATCGTCCTGCTCCTCGCGGCGGCCGGCGGCTACTGGTACTGGCTCGTCGCGATCCACCCCTTCGAGAGCACCGACGACGCCTTCGTGGACGCGCGCCAGTTCGCGGTCTCGCCCAAGGTCGCCGGCTACGTCACCGCCGTGCCGGTGACCGACAACCAGCACGTCGAGGCCGGCGCGGTCCTGTTCCAGATCGACCGGCGGGACTACGAGGTGGCGCTCCAGCAGGCGCGGGCACAGGTCCAGTCGGCGCAGGCCCAGATCCAGGGCTTCGACGCCCAGATCCAGGCGCAGCAGGGCAGCATCCAGGAGGCCAAGGCCCAGGTCGAGCAGGCCAAGGCGGCGCTACAATTCGCCAAGCAGGACGCCGCCCGCTACCAGGACCTCGCCCAGCGCGGCGCCGGCTCCGTGCAGCAATCGCAGCAATCGACCTCGAACCTGCAGCAGCAGCAGGCCAACGTCGACCGCGCCAACGCCTCGGTGACCGTGGCGCAGCGCCAGATCGGATCGCTCCAGGCGCAGCGGGCCGGGGCCGAGGCGAGCCTCGCCCAGGCCCGGGCCCAGGAGGCGCAGGCCCGGCTCAACCTCGACTACACGACCGTGACGACGGCCCAGGGCGGCCGGGTGGTGCGCCTCACCGGGGCGGTCGGGCAGTTCGCGCAGGCCGGGCAGGCGCTGAGCATGTTCGTTCCCGACGACATCTGGGTCACGGCGAACTTCAAGGAGACCCAGATCACCGACATGCGCCCGGGCCAGCCGGTCGATGTCGAGATCGACGCCTATCCCGACCACAAGATCACCGGCACGGTCACCTCGGTGCAGCCGGGCTCGGGCACCGCCTTCAGCCTGCTGCCGGCCGAGAACGCCACCGGCAACTACGTCAAGGTGGTGCAGCGCGTGCCGGTGAAGATCACGGTCGACAACTGGCCGACCGACGTCTCGATCGGTCCCGGCATGTCGATCGTGCCGACCGTGCGGGTGCGCTGACCGGCCATGGGCGCGACCGCGAACCCCGCCGACAGCGCCGCGGGCGACCACAACCCGTGGATCATCGCCGTCGTGGTGGCGATCGCCACCTTCATGGAGGTGCTCGACACCACCATCGCCAACGTCGCGCTCCGCTACATCTCGGGCGGGCTCGCGGTCGGCCCCGACGAGGCGGCCTGGGTGGTGACGAGCTACCTCGTCGCCAACGCGATCGTGCTCACCGCCTCGAGCTTCCTCGCCAAGCGCTACGGGCGAAAAGCCTTCTTCATGGCGGCGATCACGCTGTTCACGGTGTCGTCGATCCTGTGCGGCTTCGCCTGGAGCCTCGAATCGCTCCTGTTCTTCCGGGTGCTGCAGGGGCTCGGCGGCGGCGGCATGGCGCCGCTCGCCCAGTCGATCCTCGCCGATTCCTTCCCGCCCGAGAAGCGCGGCCAGGCCTTCGCGCTCTACGGCATCGCCATCGTGGTCGCCCCGGTGATCGGGCCGACGCTCGGCGGCTGGCTCTCCGACCAGTATTCCTGGCACTGGTGCTTCCTCATCAACGCCCCGGTCGGCGCGGTCGCCCTGTTCCTGATCTGGTGGCTGGTGCAGGACCCGAAATCGGCGGTCGAGGAGAGGAAGCGCCTGCGCCGCGAGGGCGTGCGCTTCGACATCGTCGGCTTCATCCTGGTGGCGACCTTCTTGGGCTCGCTCGAGGTCGTCCTCGACGAGGGCCAGCGCAAGGACTGGTTCGGCTCGAACCTGATCGTGGTCTTCGCCTGCCTGACGGTCCTGTCCTTCGTGGCGATGATCCCGTGGGAGCTGAACCACAAGAACCCGGTCGTCGACCTGCGCCTCCTGGCCAAGCGACAGTTCGGCTCGTGCTTCCTCGTGATGCTCGCCACCGGCGCCATCCTGATCGCCACGACGCAGTTCCTGCCCCAGCTCCTGCAGGATTATTTCGGCTACACGGCGACCTGGGCCGGCCTGGCGCTGTCGCCCGGCGGCCTCGTCACCTGCGTGATGATGTTCGTGATCGGCCGCGTCTCGGGCTACGTGCAGCCCAAGTACCTGATCGCCACCGGCGCCACCATCATCGCCTTCGCGATGTACGAGCTGACGAACCTCTACGGCGACCTCAACTTCGGCTTCTTCGTCTGGTCGCGGGTCTATATCGGCCTCGGCCTGCCGATGATCTTCCTGTCGATCACCGCGGCCTCGTACGAGGGGATCACCAAGGACCAGACCGACCAGGCCTCGGCCCTGATCAACGTCGCCCGCAACGTCGGCGGCTCGATGGGCGTGTCGCTCGCCCAGAACATCCTGGCCTACCGCCAGCAATTCCACACCAGCCGCCTCGTCGAGCACGTCGTGCCCTCCGAGCCTGCCTACCAGGAGAGCCTGCGGACGGCGACGCAGTTCTTCGCGACCCGCGGCGCCAGCACGGTGGACGCGCAGAACCAGGCGATCGCCTGGATCGGCCGGCAGGTCCAGACCCAGTCGGCGTTCCTCGCCTATATCGACGTGTTCTGGGCGCTCGCGATCGTGTCGGCCTGCGCGGTGCCGCTGGCGATGATCCTCAAGAACGTGAAGCGCGGCGGCGAGGCCCCGGTCGGGGGGCATTGACGGCGTGGCATCCAGCGGATCGAAGCTCGTCGTCTACGCGGCGCTGGCCGGCAACCTCGCCATCGCGGTCACCAAGCTCGCGGCGGCGTTCTATACCGGCTCCGGGGCGATGTTCACGGAGGCCGTGCACTCCTTCGTCGATACCGGCAACCAGGGCCTCCTGCTCTACGGGATGCGCCGCGCCGCCCGCCCCGCCGACGACAGCCACAATTTCGGCCACGGGCTCGAACTGTACTTCTGGTCCTTCGTCGTCGCACTGCTGATCTTCACGCTGGGTGGCGCCTACGCGGTCTACGAGGGCGTGGAGAAGCTGCGCCATCCCGAGGCGATGACGGCTCCGTGGGTCAATGTCGGGGTGATCGTGCTCTCGGGCGTGTTCGAGGGCCTGTCGTTCCGCACCGCCCGGCGGGAGATGCGGGCGCGCTTTGCCCGCGAATCGCTCTGGACGGCGGTCACCCGCAGCAAGGACCCGAGCACCTTCGCGATCATCCTGGAGGACGGGGCGGCGCTGATCGGCCTCGGCCTGGCGCTTCTCGGCGTGGTCGCGAGCGGCTTCCTCGGCTGGCCGCACGGCGATGGGGCCGCCTCGGTGGCGATCGGGCTGCTTCTGATCGCGACGGCCGGCGTGCTGTTTCGCGAGACCCGCAGCCTGCTCACCGGCGAGAGCGCCTCGCCGCGGGTGATCGATCAGGCGCGGGCGATCCTCTCGGCCGACCCCCGGGTGGTGCGGATCGAGCGCATGCGCAGCCTGCAGCTCGGTCCCGGCACGGTGCTGCTCGCGGTCAGCCTCGACCTCGCACCGGACCTCACCGGCGACGGCCTGCGCCGCGCCACCGCCGACCTGCGCGCCGCGATCCGCCACGGCCTGCCCGGGGTCGCGCACCTGTATTTCCAGCTGCCGGTGCGGGAGCACGAGGACCCACGGGCCCGGTCGGCGCCACCGGTTAAAAAATCCTGAAACAGGGCGGAACCGGCGCCCGCCTCCCTCGTTGTCGCAGTGTCCCGACGCGTGGGCCGTCCTTCCCCCGCGTCGCTCCCATGGCCGCTTCGCTCACATAGAGGCCGTGGGACGGTCGGATCTACGGAAGCTGGCTCAGCGCCGCCGGCGGAGCTTCGTTAGGGCGGCGCAGGTCGATCTGCTCCGCGATCGCCGCGACCGGCTGGTACAGGTCGAGGCGCTGGTCGATCATGCCGTCGAGGCGATCATAAACCTCGGCGACCGTCAGACTACGCGTCTTCCTGCCCTCGCGGCGAAAGAAAAGGCTGCGATTCGCTTTGGCAGCGGCCCGGAACGAGGCCTGCGCCGGCTGATGCGGCTTTTCCGCCGTCAACTCCATGAACTTGCCGGCGCTCGCCGCGCCCAGGAAGTGCGCGAAGTAGCATTCCGTCGGCTTCAGGTCGCGGCCGAGGCGCTGCTCCACGCGGTTGCGGTCGCGCTTCATCATCTCGCCGGCCATCAGGCTCGCCACGTAGGGGTCGCGCCGCAGGGCCAGCACCCGGCGCCGGTCGGCCTCCTTCAGCACCACCAGGGTGCCGCCGCGCTTCTCGATCAGCTCGGCCTCGGCCGCGTAGCCGTGCTTGGCGCCGAACGTCCGCAGCAATTCGAGCCAGGTGCCGGTGAGGAACTGGAACAGCCCCTCGGCCGTCGAGGTCGCGGCGCGTACCTCCGGCTGGAACGTCGATTCCTTGTCGGCGAGCGCCATCAGGTAGACGGGATCGACCTCGGTCTCGCGCGCCGCCCGCACGATGGTCTCGACCAGCGCCCGCGGCACCTTCTTGTCGCCGAAGACGACCCGTCCGTCCGCCGTCTCCTCGGGCAGGGCGGTCACCTCCGCGAGGGAGATCTCCTCGGGCAAGGACGCATCCTCGGCCGGGGGAGCCTGGGGCAGCGAGGCCTCGGGCAGGGCGGCCTGGAGCGGGGGCGCCTCCGGAGACAGGGCGGCCTGCGACGGCGTCGCGGCCTGCGGAGCCGCCGCGGGATCGGCGATCGCCGCGTCCTGCGTCCCGGGCTCCCGCATCGTCCGGCCCAGGCGCTCGAGGTCGTCGCGGATCAGCGCCGTGGTGCTGGGTGTCTCTTCGACGAGGGCCGGGCCCGACCAGTCGGGCATCGCGCCGCGGGACGCCGGAAGCGGACGGGCGGCGGAAAAGTCGATTCGGTCGTGGGCTTCCGCCGCCGGAGCGAGGGCGTCCTGCGGCAGGCAGGCCGCGAAGGCGACGCCGACCGCCAGCGCGGCCGCGGCCTTGCGGCTCAGCGAGGTGACCAACGCGGTGGCGCGCACGTGGCGCCGGCGGCCCTGCGGTCTCGAATGGTGGCCGTCGCGGGCGGTCAGCCAGCGGATGGTGTCCGCGCCCGTCTCGGGCACGACTCGGCCGGCGTCGTCGGCGCAGGGCGCCGGCTCCGGGTAAACCCCCATCTCCAACCTTTTGTCCGTGGCGCGGAACCGGTCCTGACGGGGCCGCGCCGTTGCTTCGCTCGCCGGCACCTCTGGCGGGCCGGTGTGTCCATAATGGGACGAGCCCGGGGCAGGGCCTCGGCCCATTTCGCGGCGTACCGTCCGGCGGCCGTCGTCAGGCGCTGACACGCAGACCGGCCGCTCCGGCGGAATTCGACCGCGGGGACGCGAAAAAATCGTGCGCGACCTCGGAACCAAATACTCCCCGGGGCATTTCCAGTCGCCACGCGGAGTGGGCGAACGAGTGCCCCACCGCCCCGCCCGGGGTCCGCGGGTCTGAGAGAGGACAATCCCTACCGATGAGCATTCAGCCCGGTCGGCGCGTCGGCGTCGCTTTCGTCGGGATGGGGGGGGCCGTCGCCACCACCGCCATCGCCGGTATCGAGATGATCAAGTCCGGCTCGAACCGCCTCGATGGATTGCCCCTTGCGGGCCACGCTGTGGCCGGGATGGTCGGCTACAAGGATCTCGTCTTCGGTGGCTGGGACCTCAACGGCGACGATCTCGGCGCCGCGGCGACCGGGCACGGCGTCCTGACCCGTCAGGACATCGAGAACGGCGCCCAGGTGCTCAACGGCATGAAGCCGTGGCCGGCGGTCGGCAGCGCCAAGTTCTGCAAGAACATCGACGGCGGCAACCGCATCGTCGCCAAGGACCACCGCGAGGCGGTCGACTGCATCGCCGGCGACCTCAAGCGCTTCCGCGAGGAATCCGGCGTCGACGACGTGGTGGTGGTCAACCTCGCCTCGACCGAGCGCTGGCCCGACCTCGACGATCCGACGCTGAACTCGGCCGCCGCCTTCGAGCGCGGCCTCGATTCGAGCGACGAGGCGATCAGCCCGGCGATGCTCTACGCCTACGCGGCGATCAAGAACGGCATCCCCTACGCCAACTTCACCCCGTCGGTCGCCGCCGACGTCCCGGCGCTGGTCGATCTGGCAAAGCAGCTCAACGTCCCGGTCGCCGGCAAGGACGGCAAGACCGGCCAGACCATGATGAAGACGGTGCTGGCGCCGGCCCTCAAGGCGCGCGCGCTCCACGTCGACGGCTGGTTCTCGACCAACATCCTCGGCAACCGCGACGGCCTCGCGCTCAACGACAAGGACTCGCTCCAGTCCAAGCTCAACACCAAGGGCACGGTGCTGGACTCGATCCTCGGCTATCCGGTCGAGGATCACCTGGTCCACATCCACTATTACCGCCCGCGCGGCGACGACAAGGAAGCCTGGGACAACATCGACGTCACCGGCTTCCTCGGTCAGCGGATGCAGATCAAGGTCAACTTCCTCTGCAAGGATTCGATCCTGGCGGCCCCGCTGGTGATCGAGATCGCCCGCGTGCTGGACTTGGCGAAGAAGCGCGGCGACGGCGGCGTGCAGGAGCAGCTGTCGACGTTCTTCAAGGCGCCGATGGTGAAGAACGGTCACGGCCCCGAGCACGCCTTCGGCGTGCAGGAGCGCATGCTGCTCGACTGGCTCGGCGTCCACTAGGAATGGCTGCCGGCCACGATCTGGCGGGCGGGGCTCAGGCCCCGCTTCCGCTGCGCGAGCTCCTCGTCGAGCTCAACGACATCAAGCGCGTCCGGTCCGCCGGGCGCGACGGCTCGATCGCCGAGCGGCTCTTCCTCCAGGCCTGGGCGGCGCTCGCCGGCGGGGCCGACCCGGCGGCGCTCGCCCTCGACATCACCGCCAAGGCGCTGGCCGCCTCCCGTCTCGGCGACCTCGACGCGGCCTTCCTCGCCGTCGCGGGCCTTTCGCAGGAGCAGGCCTCCGACGTGCTCGTGCGGGGCTTCGACGAGGTGGCGGGTCCGCTCGATCCAGGCCTCGCCGAGCGCCTGCGGACGTGCCTCTCGGCGCCGCGGGACTGGACGCCCGGCCCGTTGCCGCAATTCGCGCTGCTCCAGGCCGACCAGCCGCGGGCCGGCGTCACCTGCCCGGGCAAGCCGCGCATCCTGCTCGAGCCGCCGGAGAACCATGCCGAGCACTGCCTCGTGGTGGCGGTCTACGGTGTCGCGCTGAGCCCGTTCTACGGCGCCGACCCGACCACGGTGTTCGTTGCGGCCCTCGCCCACCACCTGCACAACGCGCTGATGCCGGATGCGGGCTTCACCGGCGAGATCCTGCTCGGCGACCATCTCGACGCGGTGATCGCCACCTTGAGCGAGCGGGCGCTCTCGGAGCTGGATGCGCCGCTTCGCGACGTCGTCGCCTCCTCCCGAAAGATCCTGGCGGACGACCGCACGGCGGAGGGCCGGGCCTTCCACGCCGCCGACGTGATCGACCGGGTGCTGCAGATCGCCCAGCACCTGCGGGCGGCCTCCCTCACCATGGACACGGTGCTGGGCGAGATGGCGCTCGTGCATGACGGCCCGGTCAAGGGCTTTCACGACCGGGTGCTCGCCGACATGCGTCTGCCGTGAGGCGGAAGCGCGGATGCCCCCGGCATCCGCGCCCCATCCGGCGTTCGCGCCCTATCTCCCGTCAGAACCCGCCGCGGGGCGGGCGCCGCGAGGAAACGCAACCGTGATCCCGTTCGGGCTCCTCTCGCCGGTCACCGGCGAGGCGCTGCACCACGACACGCCCCATTCCCTGCGCGAGGGCAAGCGCGGCCCGCGCTGGCCGGTGGTCGACGGCATCCCCTACCTGCGGGTCGGCCGCGACGGCCTCGTCGGCGAGGTGCTGGGCCACCTCGACAAGGGCGCGCCGGGCCACGCCCTCGAACTCCTGCTCGCCGACCAGGACGAGTGGTGGACCGGACCGACGGCCGACCCCGCCGCCCTGCGCGACCTCGTGCGCGACATGAAGTACGTCTCCTTGCGCGAGGCCTGCGGCCGCCTCGGCTGGGGCCGGGTCGGCGACTACTTCGTCAACCGCTGGACCGACCCGACCTATCTCGCCGGCCTCGCCCTGCTGGAGGCGCACTGGAACAAGCCGCTCTGCGCGTTCGAGCTCGCCTGCGGCATCGGCCACTACCTGCGCGAATTGCAGGGGCGGGGCGTGCGGGTCTCGGGCGGCGACGTGGTCTTCGCCAAGCTCTGGGTCGCCCGCCACTGGGTCGCCGGGCAGCGGCCGCAGCTCGTCTGCTTCGACGCCGCCTCGCCGCACTGGCCGATCGACCAGGCGCCGGTCGACCTCGTGATGTGCCACGACGCGTTCTACTTCCTGCCCGAGAAGGCCCGCATCCTCGACGCCCTGCGCAAGACCGCCGGCGAGGAGGGGTGGCTGGCGCTGAGCCACGTCCACAACAGCGCCCGGCCCGGCTTCTCGGCCGGCCACGCGGTCTCGGCGTCCGAGATCGAGGAGCTGTTTCCCGACGGGCTCGTCTACGACGACGACGAGCTGACCCGGGCGCTGGTCGAGGCCCGCGCCCCGGTCCCGGCTGCGCCCGCCGCCCTCAACCATGCCGAGGCGTTCTCGGTGGTGTGCGGCCCCGGCATGCGCCCGGCGCCCCGCCCCCTCGTCGACGGGCTGACCCTGCCGCGGGAAGGCGCGCACCTGCGCCTCAACCCGCTCTACGCGCCGGACCCCGCCGGGGGCTATGCCATCGCCTGGCCCTCCGAGCGCTACCGCGACGAATACGCCGTGCGCGCCACCTACCCGTCGCACTCCGCGGGCCCCGAGACCCTGGAGATGACCCCCGACACCCTCGACCGCGCCCGCACACGCGAGTTCGTCGATCTGCCGGAGCGCTGGTGATGGTGGATTCGATCGGCTGGGGCATCGTCGGGTTCGGCTGGGTCGCCCGGGACTTCATGGCGCCGGCGATCCGGCAGGCCGGCCACCGCCTCGTCGCGGTCTGCGATCCGGGCGCCGAGGCGCGGGACGCCGCAGCGACGCTCGGGGCGCGGGCTCACGCCGACCTCGCCGGGCTCATCGCCGAGCCGGAGGTCGAGGCGGTCTACGTCGCGACCCCCAACCACCTCCATCGCGGCGCCGTCGAGGCGCTGGCCGCCTCCGGCAAGGCGATCCTGTGCGAGAAGCCGATGGCGGCCGCGCTCGACGATGCCGAGGCGATGGCGGCGGCGGTCGCCCGTACCGGGGCGTTCTACGGCACCGCCTTCGACCAGCGCCACCACCCGGCCCACCGGCTCCTGCGCGACGCGATCCGCGCCGGCCGGGTCGGCACCGTGACGGTGATCCGGATCGTCTATGCCTGCTGGCTCGACCGGGGCTGGACGGCGATTCCCGGGCAGGCCAACTGGCGCATCGACCAGGCCCAGGCCGGCGGCGGCGCGCTGATGGACCTCGCCCCCCACGGCCTCGACCTCACCGACTTCCTCCTCGACGAGCCGATCCTCGACATCACGGCGCTGACCCAGGCCCGCGCCCAGGACTACGCCGTCGACGACGGCGCGCTGCTGATCGGCCGTACCGGCTCCGGCGTGCTCGCGAGCCTCCACGTCGCCTACAACTGCCCCGACGCGCTGCCGCGCCGCCGCCTGGAGATCGCCGGCACGAAAGGCTTGCTGATCGCCCAGAACACAATGGGCCAGGAGGCCGGCGGCCGCGTCACCTTCATCGACGGCGCCACGGGCGAGAGCACGCCGCTGCCCTTCGACACCGAGGCCTCGCCGTTCCTCGAGCAGGTACGGGCCTTCGGGCGCTCCTTGCGCGATCCGGCCGGCCGCGACGCCTGGTCGGCCGCCCGCGACCTCCACACCATGCGGTTGCTGGCCCGCGCCTACGCCGCCTCCCCGTCGCACCGTCCCGCCCCATCCCCCGTCGCGCCGGCCGCCTGACGGCCCCCGAGGAGTCTGATCGCTCGTGGACAAACCCGCCGCACCCCGCCCCTACGCCTACCGCCAGCCGCGCGTCATCGAGGGCCTGCCCGAGCGCCTGCCGGACGCCGTCAAGGCCTATCTCGACGTGCTGCCGCCGGGAAAGATCGTCGGCTTTCCGCTCGCCCCCCTCGACCGCACCGGGGTGCCGTGCTGGTTCGTCTCGCTCTTCCTCGACGATCCCTACTTCGTCGGCGCGATGCCGAGCGGCATCGGCTACGGCGCCACCGACGACGAGGCGATCATCGGCTCGGTGGCCGAGATCGCCGAGAACCTGATGCCGAGCCTGGCGCTGATCCCGCGCAAGAAGGAGCGCGCCAGCTACCACGACCTCGTGCGGGTGTTCGGCGCGAACGCCGTCGCCGATCCGCTCACCCTCGGATTGCCGGCGGGCAGCCCGGTGAACCGCGACACAATCCTCGAATGGACCGGCACGGTGCGGGCGCGCACCGGCGAGACGGTGCTGATGCCGCTCGACCTCGCGGCGACCGACTATTTCGAGCTGTCGGAGGGCTACCAGCCCTTCACCAACCTCATCACCAACGGGCTGGGCGCCGGGCCGGACGTGGAGTTCGCCCTCGGGCACGGGCTCCTCGAACTCCTGCAGCGCGACGGCAACGGCCTGCTGTTCCGCGCCCTCGACCAGGGCGTGATGCTCGACACCTCGGAGGGCCTGGGGCCGGAAACGCGGGCGATGCTCGACCGGCTGGAGGCCCTCGGCATCCGCGCGATGCCGAAATTTGCCACCGACCAGTTCGGCTTCACCAACGTCTACTGCGTCGGCTACGACCTCGACGCCGCGCGCACGCCCGCGCCGATCGCGCTCTCGGCCTGCGGCGAGGCCTGCGATCCCGACCGCGAGCGGGCGCTCCGCAAGGCGATCCTGGAATTCCAGGCGGCTCGGGTGCGCAAGACCTTCGGGCACGGGCCGCTGGCGCTCGCCCGCTCGATCACGCCGCCGGGCTACGTCGACGCCTTCATCGAGAAGGCGCTCCCGAGCCTCGACCTCGAGGAGGGCAGGGCGCTCGCCGCGATGCTCGACTGGATCGACAAGCCGGCCGAGACCCTGCGGGACTACCTCGCCGGCACCGTCTATTCCGAGCGCGCCACCAAGCGCTTCACCGACCTGCCGACGCAAGCCGCCCCCACCGGCCAGGACCGCGCCCGCATCGCCCGCGAGCGGCTGGAGGCGGAGGGCTTCGACGTGCTCTACGTCGACGCCTCGCCGCCGGGTGGCGGTGTCGGCATCGTCAAGGCGATCGTGCCGGGGCTCGAGGTCGAGACCATGAGCTACTACCGCATCGGCGAGCGCAACACCCGCAAGCTCATCGAGCGCGACCACCCGCTGATCCGCTTCGGGGAGGAGAGCGAGACCCTGCGGCCGGTGCGCCTGACGCCCGAGGCGCTGGAGCGCTTCGGCGGCCAGCCGCTGTTCGACGTCGCCTTGGCCGAACGGATCGTCGGCCCGCTCTATCCGCTCTACCGCGAGCCGGAATCGCACCACGCGCCGTTCCGCCTGGAGCGGCGGGGGAGGGCGGCATGAGCTTGCGCTTCGCCTACAACACCAACGGGGCGGCCAACCACCGCCTCGACGACGCCCTCGATCTCATCGCCGATGCCGGCTACGACGGCGTCGCGCTCACCCTCGACATCCACCATCTGGATCCCTTCGCTTCGAGCTGGGCGCAAGAAGCGGAGCGGGTGCGCGGCCGGCTCTACGGCCTGAACCTCGGCTCGGTCATCGAGACCGGCGCCCGCTTCCTCCTCGATCCGCGCGCCAAGCACGAGCCGACCCTGGTGACCGCCGACGCCGCGGGCCGCGCCCGCCGGGTCGCCTTCCTGCACCGCGCGATCGACATCGCGGCGATCCTCGGCTCCGAGGCGGTGTCGTTCTGGGCCGGCGTGCCGAAGCCCGGAATCGATCCGGCGGAGGCGCGCGGCTGGCTGCGCGACGGCCTCGAGCAGGTCGTCGCCTACGCGGCCGAGCGCCGGGTCGTCGCGGCGCTGGAGCCCGAGCCCGGCATGCTGGTCGAGACCCTGGACGATTACGCCGCCCTCGACGTCCCGGGCCTCAACCTGGCGCTGGATACCGGCCACTGCCTGGTGACGCAGGAGCGCGAGCCGGCGGCGGCGTTGCATGAATTCGCCGACCGCCTCGGCACCGTGGCGATCGAGGACATGGCGCGCGGCACCCATATCCACCTGCCCTTCGGCGAGGGCGACATGGATGTGCCGGGCGTGCTCGACGCCCTCGAAGCCATCCGCTTCGACAGGCTCGTCTGCGTCGAGCTCTCGCGCGAGAGCCACCGGGCCGACCGGATGATCCCGGATTCGCTGCGCTATCTCCGGGAGTGCCGCCGGTGAGGATCTGCCAATGAGGATCTGTTTCGTCAGCCGGCGCTACTTCCCGGCGATCTCCGGCATGAGCGTCTACGCGCAGAACCTCCTGCGCGAGCTCGTCGGCGCCGGCCACGACGTCACGATGGTGAGCCAGTACCGGGGCGATGCCTTCGGCACCAAGGTCTATGGCGGCGGCCCGCCGCCGCCGGTGCCGGGCGTGCGGGTGATCGGCCTCGAACAGCGGGGCGAACAGGAGAGCGGCGACTTCGAGCGCGACATCGCCACGATGGTCGACACGATCGCGGCCGAGCACCGGAAAAAGCCGTTCGACGTGCTGCACGCCCAGTACGGCTACCCGACGGGCTTTGCCACGCTGATCGCCTCGCGCGAACTGGGCGTGCCGAACGTGGTCTCGATCCAGGGCGGCGACGGCCACTGGGTCGGCTCGTGCTGCGAGACCCATCGCCTCGCCATGGTGCGGGTGCTGGCCCACGCCAACGCGCTGCTGATCGGCGGGCGCTCCTTCGTGGCGGAAGTCTGCGACCGGCTCGGCAGCGATCCCGCGCGCTTCACCATCGTGCCGGGCGCCGTCGACACCGCGCGCTTCCGCCCGCCGCAGGGCTGGCAGCCCGGCGACGCCGCCGACCCGGTGCGGCTGTTCTATCACGGCCGGGTCGACCGGCGGAAAGGCGTGCTCGACTTCATCGACGCACTCAGCCTCCTGCGCCTGCGCGGCACGCCGTTTTCCGCCATCATCTCGGGCATCGGTCCCGACGTGGAGCCGGCCCAGGCGCTCGCCGCCGATCTGGGCTTCTCGGAGGCGGAGGTGCGCTTCACCGGCTACGCCGAGTACGACGCGGTGCCGGGCCTCTACGCGATGGGCGACGTCTTCGTCTCGCCGACCTACGCGGAGGGGTTCTCCAACACCATCCTGGAGGCGATGGCGGCGGGGCAGGCGGTGGTCTCGACCCACTCGGTCGGCGTCTCGGACTGCCTGCGCGACGAGGAGAACGGGCTCATGGTCCAGCCCGGCGACGTGCCGGCCCTGGCCGAGGCGCTCCACCGGATCATCACCGACCGCCCGTTGCGCGCCCGCCTCGCGGCGTCCGCCCTGGAAGAGTGCCGCCGGGTCTATTCCTGGCAGGCGGTCGGGCGCCAGATCATGGACGTCTACGCCGCCGTGAAGGACGAGCGGCCGGACCCGGCCTTCGACCCCGAGTTGCCGCACGACCCGGACTGCCGCTTCCGGGCCGAGCCGCACCTGTTGTGAGGCGCCTTCCAGCGCGGCCGGAAGGCTCACCCCAGGTTTGCCCGCGTCTCTCCTCTCCCCGCGGGCGCAGGACTGTACGGGGAAAGGCGAGGCGGTGCTTTCTCCCTCCCCCGCAGAGGGGGGAGGGGAAATCTGCGCTCCACTGGTTGTCTTGAGATGAAGTGAGTCGATGCCCACAGCCCTCGCCCTCTCGCCCCATCTCGACGACGCCGCGTTCTCCTGCGGCGGCACCCTGGCGCAACTCGCGAACGGGGGCTGGACGGTGGTGATGGTGACGCTGCTCACCGCCAGCGTGCCCGGGCCGACGGGCTTCGCCCTCGCCTGCCAGCTCGACAAGGGGCTCGGGCCGGAGGTCGACTACATGGCCCTGCGCCGCGACGAGGACCGGGCGGCGGCCGCCGCCCTGGGCCTGCCCCCGCCGGTGCACGTCGCGCTTTCCGAGGCGCCGCATCGCGGCTACGCCTCGGCGCCGGAACTCTTCGCCGGGACCCGGCCCGACGACCCGCTCGCCGACGACCTCGCCCCCGTCCTCGCCCGCCTGATGGCGGAGGCCGCCCCCGACCTGCTGCTCGCCCCGCAGGGCGTCGGCGGCCATGTCGACCACGTCCAGCTGGTGCGGGCGCTGAGCGCGCTCGCGCCCGCCTGCCCGGTGCTGTGGTGGCGCGACTTTCCCTACACCGTGCGCCACCCCGACCCGAAGGAGCCGTTCCGCGAGACCTTCGCGGCGCTCGCGTCCGTCACGATCTACCTGTCCGCCGAGGACGAGGCGGCCAAGCACGCCGCCTGCGCGGCCTATGCGAGCCAGATCGGCTTCCAGTTCGGCGGCCCCGCCGGCCTCGCCGAGCGCCTGAACGCCGAGGGCGGCCGCGAGCATTTCCGCCTCGCCGGCACCCTGCCGGACGGGCTCGCCCTCGCGTGAGCGACGGGCCGGCCGCACCGACAATGTCCGGCCCGAAAACCTTGGCCGATCCCGGGGCCGTCGCGGCGCGCCACGCCCTCGCGGAGGCCAGCCCCCACCTCGCGCCCCTGCGCGCCCTCGCCGGGCGGATCCAGGCCGAGCAGGACCGGCCGGTACCGGAGGCCGACCCCCTCGACGGCGGCGTGACGGCCCGCCTGCTGCTGCTCCTCGAGACTCCGGGACCGGCCACCGGCCGCACCGCCTTCGTGTCCCGCGACAACCCGACCGGGACCGCCGCCAACCTGTTCCGGTTCCTGGGCCAGGCCGGTATCCCGCGCACCGACACCCTGATCTGGAACGCCGTGCCGTGGGTGATCCACGCGGCCGGCGCCCGCAACCGGGCGCCGCGGACGGCCGAGATCCGGGCGGCCCGGGCCTACCTGCCGCCGCTCGTCGATCTGATGCCGGACCTCGCGGTCGTCGTCCTGTCCGGCCGGGTCGCGCAGGGGCTGGCGCCGGACCTCGCCGCGTCGCGCCCCGGCCTGCCGGTGGTGGCGGTCCCGCATCCGAGCCCGACCTACGTCTGCACCAGCCCGGCGGTGCCGGCCCGGATCGCCGCCGGGCTGGCCGAGGCCGCCCGCCATCTCGGGCTCCCCGGGTGATTCAGCCGACCCTTTGTCCCCCTTGCCGCATGGTCCGTCTGGTCATTCGCCGGCAGAGGGCCTACATGGCGGGCTCAAGCGAGCGGGGCTCTGTCGGAGTGCCGCCGGGCACCTGTGTGCGCGAGCCTGGCCGCGATCGGCCGCGGGCCCGCGCCGGTGACGAGCGGGGTCGGACGCCGACGCGATGAACTTCGCCAATCAGGACAAGACCCTCGCGCGGGCCGAGCCCCTGCGCGACACGGGCGCAGGGAGCGGGCCGCCGCGCGACGAGGACCCGGCCGGGCAGGACCCGGGGGGCGACCCCGCGGCCCCGGCGGAGGAGCGGCGCGCCCGCCACCGGCGGCGCTACGCCTGGCTCGGCACGCTGGCGAGCGTCGTGCTGTTCGTCATCTCCCTCGGGGTGCTGGGCAAGCTCGTCTCCACCGTCACCTGGGCCGAGCTGCGCACCGCCTTCCTGGCGGCGACGCCCGACCAGATCGGGCTCGCCATCGTGCTCGTCGTGGTGAGCTACCTCTTCCTCACCTGCTACGACGCCCTGGCGCTGCGCCAGCTCAAGCTGAAGGTACCCTACCGCACCACGGCGCTCGCCTCGTTCACCAGCTACGCGGTGAGCTTCAACCTCGGCTTCCCGCTCTTCACCGCCGGCACGGTGCGCTACTGGATCTATTCCGCCCAGGGCCTGAGTCCCGGGCGGATCGCGGCGCTCACCATCGTCGCCGGCTTCACCTTCTGGCTCGGCATGGGGGCGGTGCTCGGCATCAGCCTGGTCCGCGAGGCCGGGCCGCTCTCGCACCTCACCTACACCAGCGCCCTGTTCAACCAGGGGCTCGGGGCCGCCGTGCTCGCCGCGGTGCTGGCCTACCTGGCCTGGGTCACGGTCAAGCGCCGCAGCGTGAAGGTGCGGGGCTGGCGCCTGGAGCTGCCGGGCCTGAAGCTGTCCCTGAGCCAGATGCTCGTCGGCGCCGGCGACGTGTGTGCGGCGGCCGGCGTGCTCTACGTGCTGCTGCCGGCCGGCCACGGCCTGAGCTTCGAGACCTTCGTGGCGATCTACGTGCTCGCTGCGATGCTCGGCATCGCCAGCCACGCGCCGGGCGGGCTCGGGGTGTTCGAGGCGACCGTGCTGCTGGCGCTCTCCGGCCTGCCGCGGGAATCGGTGCTCGGCGCGCTGCTGCTGTTCCGGGTCTGCTACTACCTGATCCCGTTCGTGGTGGCGCTGGCCGCGCTCGGCGCCTATGAGATCGCCAAGCGGGCGCGCCTCACCCCGCGGGAGGCGCCCGACGATGATGCCGCCGAGAGCGACCCCACGCCCTGACGCCGGCGACCCGCCGCGGGACGACACGCTGCCGGACGAGCCGACGGTGCCGTTCCTGCCCGTCGCCTCCGGCTCGCTCTCGGCCGCGCGCCGGGCGGCCTGGCGGGGCGCCCTCCTCGCCGTCCTGGTCTTCACCGCCATCGAGATATGGCACCACGGGCTCGACCTCGGCACCGGGATCGCGGCCCTCCTCGCCCTCCTGGTCGGCGGCCTCGCGGCCGCTCCCCGCCGCGGCGAGCCGGTGCCGCGCTTCGACGCCGGGCCGGGCCGGGGCCGACACGGCCTCGCCGAGGCGCTGCTCGCCAACATCCCCGACCCCGTCATCCTGATCGACCGCCGCGCCCTGGTGATCGAGTCGAACGCGGCCGCCCGCGCGCTCCTGCCCTCCCTGCGGCCGCGCCACCCGCTCTCCTTCGCGCTGCGCGATCCCGACGTGCTCGACGGCATCGAGACGGTGCTGCGCACCGGCGAGCCCCTGAAGACCGTCTATTCCCCGCGGGTCCCGACCGAGCGCACCTTCGAGGTGCAGATCGGCGCCATGCAGGGCGGCGAGGCCGGGCGGGCCGGGCCGAACGTGGTGCTGTTCCTGCGCGACCTCACCTCGGCCCAGCGCCTCGAGACGATGCGGGTCGATTTCGTCGCCAATGCCAGCCACGAGCTGCGCACGCCGCTGGCCTCGCTGCTCGGCTTCATCGAGACCCTGCAGGGCCCGGCCCGGGACGACGCCAAGGCGCGCGAGCGCTTCCTCGGCATCATGCGGGTCCAGGCCCTGCGGATGACCCGGCTGATCGACGACCTGCTGTCGCTCTCCCGCATCGAGCTGCGCGCCCACGTCCCGCCGACGCAAGCGGTCGATGTCGTCCCGCTCGCCCGCCAGATCGCCGACGCGCTCGGGCTGATCGCCCGCGAGCGCGGCGTCGTCCTCACGCTCGACGCCGCACCGGGGCCGCTGCGGGTGCTGGGCGACCGCGACGAGATCCTGCGGGTGATCGAGAACCTGGTCGAGAACGCCGTGAAGTACGGCGGCGACGGCGGCCGGGTCGAGCTTCGCCTGGGGTTGCGCGACGCCGAGGACAACCGGCCGCCGGAGGTCGAGGTCGCGGTGCGCGACGAAGGCCCGGGCATCGCCCCCGAGCACCTGCCGCGCCTGACCGAGCGGTTCTACCGGGTCGACGCCGCCTCGAGCCGCCAGCAGGGCGGCACCGGCCTCGGCCTCGCCATCGTCAAGCACATCCTCGCCCGCCATCGCGGCCGGCTTGTGATCGAGAGCACCCCGGGGCAGGGGGCGACCTTCCGCGCCCTGATCCCGGCGCACGGCGCCCCGCCGAAGGGCGCTCCGCCCCAGGATACCCCCGTGCCCGCCGATCAGGGGCAGGCGACGAGCAGGCGCCCGGTATAGTCGGCGGCGGCCGCCGCGGCGGCGCCCGGCGTGCCGGTCGCCTCCTCGTCGGGGATCAGCTGCTCGCCCTCCTTGGCCTCGCGCGCCGGGCGGTTGAGCCTCAGCACGCAATCCGGGCTGCCCGACAGCTTGACCGGGTCGTCCGGCGGCAGCCCGAAGGCGACGTAGAAATCGGGGTCGTCGAAGCTCACCACCAGGTTGCGCACCGGGCCGGCCGACCCCTGCGGCACCAGGGTGAAGTCGATCGTCAGGCGCCCCTGCGCGTAGCGCGCCTTCGGCGAGGGCCCGCCCTTGAAGGTCACGGGGCGCCCGTTGAGCTTGGCTTGGGTGAAATACGCCGTTTCGGCCATCGCCTCCAGGCGCTCGACCGCCATCGCGTCGAGCTTGGCCGGATCCGGCACGCCGTCGCGCTTCGAATCGAGGTTCAGCACCGCGAAGGCCGAGTATTCCGGGTCGAAGGTCCAGGATTCGCGGATCGCCACGAGGTTGCGCTTGCCGTCGAGCACCAGCTCGGCCCGCGCCTGCACCCAGACGTGGGGATGCGCCAGGGCCGCCCCAGCCCCGCCGCACAGCATCGCCCCCGCCGCC
Source organism: Methylobacterium sp. ap11 (assembly GCF_900110515.1). Taxonomy (NCBI): domain Bacteria; kingdom Pseudomonadati; phylum Pseudomonadota; class Alphaproteobacteria; order Hyphomicrobiales; family Methylobacteriaceae; genus Methylobacterium; species Methylobacterium sp. ap11. Next base: position 129,792 of record NZ_FOEB01000014.1, read on the forward strand.
AGCACCCGCCCGATCATCGCCCGCTCCCGCTTCGCCCCGTCGTCATGACCGCTCGATCGTGTCCGGTCGGTGTCCCGGGGCGGTCATGCGCTCTGACGCCCGAGCACGGCGAAACCATGTTCGGGACGCAACGGCCGATGACGGCGCGGGCCGTATCGCGGCGGCGCCCCGCGCCCCACATATGCCTGCGGGAGACCGCTGCCATGACCGCATCCATGACCGCATCCGCCCGCCGCATCACCCTGCCCGTCGAGGGGATGACCTGCGCCTCCTGCACCGGGCGGGTCGAACGGGTGCTCACGCGGGTGCCGGGGGTGCAGGCGGTGGCGGTGAACCTCGCCACCGGCCGGGCTACCCTCGACCTCGCACCCGACAACGATCCCGCGGCGCTCGCCGAGGCGGTGGAGGAGGCCGGCTTCGCGGTGCCCGAGGCGACGAGCGAGTTCGCCGTCGAGGGGATGACCTGCGCCTCCTGCACCGGCCGGATCGAGCGGGTGCTGAAGGCCGTGCCCGGCGTGCGGGAGGCGAGCGCCAACCTCGCCACCGGCCGGGTGAGCGTGCGCCATCCCGACGGCCTCGTGCCCCGCGAGGCGCTCGACGCCGCCATCCGGGAGGCGGGCTACGCGCCCCGCCCGGCGACGGCGCAGGCCGCTGCGCCTGCGGCCCCCCGCGAGTCCGGCCCGCCGGCCCGCGATCTCGTCCTCGCCGCCCTGCTCTCGCTCCCGGTCGTCGCGCTCGACATGGGGAGCCACCTGCTCGGCCAAGGTCACCTGCTCGGCCACGGCCTCCTGCCCGAGCGGTGGAGCGCCGGGATCCAGGCGGTGCTCGCCACCCTGGTGCTGTTCGGACCCGGGCGGTCCTTCTTCGCCCGCGGCCTGCCGGGCCTGCTGCGCGGCCATCCGGACATGAACGCCCTGGTGGCGCTCGGCGCCGGCGCCGCCTACCTGTTTTCCCTGGTCGCGACCCTGGCGCCCGGCCTGCTGCCGGCGGGCTCAGCCCACATCTACTTCGAGGCCTCGGTCCTCATCGTCACCCTGATCCTGCTCGGGCGGCACCTCGAGGCGCGGGCGCGGGGCCGCACCGGCGCGGCGGTGGCGCGCCTCGTCGGCCTGGCGCCGAAGACCGCGCTCCTCCTGCGCGACGGCGCCGAGACCGAGGTGCCGGCGGCCGCGCTCCAGGTCGGCGACCGCGTCCGCGTCCGCCCCGGCGAGCGCCTGCCGGCGGACGGCCGGGTGGTCGCGGGCACGTCGCGCATCGACGAGAGCATGCTCACCGGCGAGCCGATGCCGGCGGGGAAGGCCCCGGGCGACCCGGTGACCGGCGGCACCGTCAACGGCACCGGGGCGCTGGAGATCGCGGTCGAGCGGGTCGGCGCCGATACCGCGCTCGCCCAGATCGTGCGCCTCGTCGAGGCGGCGCAGGGCGCCAAGCTCCCGATCCAGGCCCTCGCCGACCGGGTCACCGCCCGTTTCGTGCCGGCGGTGCTGGGGCTCGCCGGCCTCACCTTCCTGGCGTGGCTGGCGCTGGCCCCGGCGCCCGCCCTCGGCACGGCCCTGGTCCACGCCGTCGCGGTGCTGATCATCGCCTGCCCGTGCGCCATGGGGCTCGCCACCCCGACCTCGATCATGGTCGGCACCGGCCGGGCGGCGGAACGCGGCGTGCTGTTTCGCAGCGGCGCGGCCCTGCAGGCGCTCGAAGGGGTGCGGGTCGTCGCCTTCGACAAGACCGGCACCCTGACCGAGGGCCGCCCGCGCCTCACCGACCTCGTCCCGGCCCCCGGCTTCGACGCCGATGCGGTGCTGGCGCTCGCCGCCGCCGTCGAGGCCCGTTCCGAGCATCCGATCGCCCGCGCCATCGTGGCGGCCGCCGCCGAGAAGGGCCTGAGCCTGCCGCCGGTCGCCGACGTCGCGGCGGTGCCGGGCCACGGCGTCACCGGCCGGGCCGGCGGGCGGCTCGTCGCGATCGGCGCTCCGCGCCACCTCGCCGGCCTCGACCTGTCGGGCCTCGCGCCGGAGGCCGCGCGCCTCGCCGCGCACGGCCGCTCCCCGGTCTACCTCGCCGTCGACGGCGTGCCGGCGGCCTTGCTGGCGGTGTCCGATCCGGTCAAGGCCGGGGCGGCCGCGACCGTGCGGGCGCTCGAGGACCGGGGCCTCGCGGTCGCCCTCGTCACCGGCGACGACCGGCGCACCGCCGAGGGCGTCGCCCGGAGCCTCGGCATCGCGACGGTGCTGGCCGAGGTGCTGCCCGAGGGCAAGCGCGACGCCGTCCGGGCCCTGCGCGACCGGCACGGCCCGGTCGCCTTCGTGGGCGACGGCATCAACGACGCCCCGGCTCTCGCCGAGGCCGAGGTGGGGCTCGCCATCGGCACCGGCACCGACGTGGCGGTGGAAAGCGCCGACGTGGTGCTGATGGCCGGCGACCCCGCGAGCGTCGCCGAGGCGCTGCGGCTGTCGCGCGCCGTGATGCGCAACATCCGCCAGAACCTGTTCTGGGCCTTCGCCTACAACGTCGCGCTGATCCCGGTGGCGGCGGGGGGGCTTCGGCTCGTCGGCGGGCCGTCGCTGTCGCCGGTCCTGGCCGCGGGCGCCATGGCGCTGTCGAGCGTGTTCGTCCTCGGCAACGCGCTGCGGCTGCGGCGGGCGTGAGGCTCCCGCGAACCGAAGCCGCGCGACCGCCCGGCCCAGGCGGGACGCGACGGCGGCATCCGGCATAAACGACGCCCGCCGTCGCGACCCATCGGCCCGGCCGCCGGGCCCCGGCCTCACGGCCTTGCCGCCCACCCGCTTTCGCGGCATCACCGCCACCCCCCGCGGGCACAAAGGCCCGCCAGCCCCGGATGACCCCGCGATGATCCGCTCCGACATCCTCGCCGCGATCGGCGGCACGCCCTTGATCCGCCTCAAGCGCGCCTCGGAGGAGACCGGCTGCACCATCCTGGGCAAGGCCGAGTTCATGAATCCGGGCCAGTCGGTGAAGGACCGCGCCGCCCTGTTCATGGTCGAGGCGGCCGAGCGCGCCGGCACCCTGCGGCCCGGCGGCACCATCGTGGAGGGCACGGCGGGCAATACCGGCATCGGTCTGGCGCTCGTGGGCGCGGCGCGCGGCTACCGGACCGTGATCGTGATCCCCGACACCCAGTCGGCGGAGAAGAAGCAGGCGCTGAGGCTCGCCGGCGCCGACCTCGTCGAGGTGCCGGCGGTGCCGTTCGCCAACCCCGACAACTACGTGAAGGTGGCCGGCCGCCTCGCCGCGCGGCTCTCCGCGACCGAGCCCGGCGGCGCCTTCTTCGCCGACCAGTTCGACAACCTCGCCAACCGCGAGGCCCACATCGCCACCACCGGCCCGGAGATCTGGGAGGCGACCGGGGGCAAGGTCGATGGGTTCATCTGCGCGGCCGGCACCGGCGGCACGCTCGCCGGCACCGCGGCGGCTCTGCGCGCCCGCAACCCCGGGGTGACGATCGGGCTCGCCGATCCCGACGGCTCGGCGCTCCATCCCTATTACGCCACCGGCGAGCTCAGGGCCTCGGGCACCTCGATCACCGAGGGCATCGGCCAGGGCCGCATCACCGGCAACCTCGAGGGGTTCCGGCCGGACGTGTCCTTCGGCATCCCCGACGCCGAGGCGCTGCCGCTGGTCTTCGGCCTCCTGGAGGAGGAGGGCCTGTGCCTCGGCGGCTCGTCGGGCATCAACGTGGCGGGCGCCATCCGGCTCGCCCGCCGTCTCGGCCCCGGCCACACGATCGTGACGATCCTGTGCGACTACGGCACCCGCTACGCCTCGAAGCTGTTCGACCCCGGCTTCCTGCGCGCCCGCGACCTGCCGGTGCCGCACTGGCTCGATGCCCCCCGGACGATCGATCCGGGGCTGATGGGGTGAGCCATGCGAAATCCGATCGATTGCGTCGCGATGCGGATTTCGGCGTCGCTCGAGCGCCGCGCCGGTTGGTGAGACGAGATCCGGACGCCATCGTCGGGGTCTCGCGTCAGATCTCGCTGCGCCGCAGCAGGTAGTCCAGGCCCCCCACCCGGTACCAGCGGTAGCCGTAGCCCTCCAGGAGCACCCGGTGGCAGCCGTCGTCGTTGGCGAGGCTGCGCTGGCCGGTCAGCAGGTCGATCAGGTTGCGGCCGTCGCCGTCGAGGCCGGTGGCGAAGGTGATCTCCTTCGGCTCCGGCGACAGGTTGTGCAGGCACAGCACCGCGTTGTTGCGCCAGTCGTAGCGCAGGGCCAGGATCCCGGTGTCGCCGGTCTCGAGGGCCGTGAAGTCGCCCCAGCCGATCTCCGGCACCTCCTTGCGCATGCGGATGATGCGCTCCATCCAGTTGAGGAGCGATTCCGGCGCGCAGCGCTGCGCCGCCGCGTTGACGTGGCTGAAGGCATACGGGCCCTCGTGGATCGGCGGCGATTCGGGCGTGTCGCTCAGAGTGAAGCCGCCCTGGGGCTCGTGCGACCACTGCATCGGCGTGCGGGCGCAGTCGCGCTCGGGCAGCGAGAGGTCGTCGCCCATGCCGATCTCGTCGCCGTAGCGCAGGACCGGCGTCCCCGGCAGGGTGAACATCAGGCTGTAGGCGAGCTCGATCCGGCGCCGGTCGCCGCCGAGCATCGGCGCCAGCCGCCGGCGGATGCCGCGTCCGTAGAGCTGCATGTCCGGGTCGGGCCCGAATTCCTCGAAGACGGTCTGGCGCTGCTTCTCGGTGAGCCGCCCGAGGTCGAGCTCGTCGTGGTTGCGCAGGAAGATCGCCCATTGGGCGGAGGGTGGGCGGTTCCAGGTCTTCTGCAGCGCCTTCACCAGCGGGCGCGCATCGGCCGACGCGAGCGCGTAGAACAGCGCCTGGTTGACCTGGAAGTTGAACATCATGTGCATGCGGTCGGCGTCTTCGCCGAAATAGTCGAGGTCCTGGCGCGGCAGCACGTTGGCCTCGGCCAGGATGATCGCATCGCCCTGGCGCCATTGCAGGAACTCGCGGAAGAGGCGCAGGAGCTCGAACTGCTCGTGCGGCTCGCCCGAGACCTCCGGCCCCTTCTCGGCGATGACGAACGGCACCGCGTCCATCCGGAAGCCCGAGACGCCGAGCTGGATCCAGAACCCCATGATCTTCAGGATCTCGGCCTGGACGTGGGGGTTGGCGGTGTTGAGATCGGGCTGGAAGTCGTAGAACCGGTGGAAGTACCAGGCCTTGGCTTCCTTGTCGTAGGTCCAGGTGCTCTTCTGCACGCCCGGGAAGACCATGCCCTCGTGGGCATGTGCCGGCTTCGTCTTCGACCAGACGTACCAGTCGCGGGTGCGGGCGTTGGGGTCGGAGCGGGCGGCCTTGAACCACGGATGCTGGTCGGAGGTGTGATTGACCACGAGGTCGATCAGCACCCGCATCCCGCGTTGCTTGGCGGCGTGCGTGAAGGCGACGAAGTCGCCGAGGGTGCCGTAGCGCGGGTCGACGCCGTAGTAATCCGCCACGTCGTAGCCGTGGTCGCGCCCCGGCGAGGGCTGGAACGGGTGCAGCCAGATCGCCGTCACGCCGAGCCCGAGCAGATAATCGAGGCGCCGCTCCAGTCCCTCGAAATCGCCGATGCCGTCGCCGTTGGCATCCATGAAGGAGCCGACCGAGAGGCAGTAGATCACCGCGTTCTTGTACCAGAGGTCCTCGATCACCCCGGTTCTCCTCACGCCTCGTCGATTGTGGCTCGACTGGACAACTAGGGCAGGTGCAGCCCAAGCGTAGCCTTGGCGTCGGCTTAGGCAGAATGGCGCCCAGGCGAGCAGCACGTTCGGCAAAAGGCGGGCAGGCGGCCCCGAAATCCGGCGCTTGCCCACAATTTGAGCCCGCAGGCATGGGAACCTTTTTCGGATTTTCCTTGGCACGCGCCTTGCGGATCGGGGCGTGGCCGCATCGGCCCAGGGAGACGATAACGATGACGTGGAAGGGTTGGCTCTCGCGCGCTGCTGTCGCGGGCGGGTTGGCGCTCGGCACGCTGGCGACAACGGTCGCCTCGGCGCAGGAGACCATCAAGGTCGGCATCCTGCACTCGCTCTCGGGCACGATGGCGATCTCCGAGACGACGCTCAAAGACGTCATGCTCATGCTCATCGAGGAGCAGAACAAGAAGGGCGGCGTTCTCGGCAAGAAGCTCGAGGCGGTCGTGGTCGACCCGGCCTCGAACTGGCCGCTCTTCGCCGAGAAGGCCCGTGAGCTGATCGCCAAGGACAAGGTCTCGGCGGTGTTCGGCTGCTGGACCAGCGTGTCGCGCAAGTCCGTGCTGCCGGTGTTCAAGGAGCTGAACTCGATCCTGTTCTACCCCGTCCAGTACGAGGGCGAGGAGAGTGAGCGCAACGTGTTCTACACCGGTGCCGCCCCGAACCAGCAGGCGATCCCGGCCGTCGACTACCTGATGAAGGAGGAGAAGGTCGAGCGCTGGGTGCTGGAGGGCACGGACTACGTCTATCCCCGCACCACCAACAAGATCCTCGAAGCCTACCTGAAGGCCAAGGGCGTGAAGCCCGAGGACATCTCGATCAACTACACCCCGTTCGGCCAGTCCGACTGGCAGACCCGCGTCGCCGCGATCAAGAGCTTCGGCTCGGCCGGCAAGAAGACCGCGGTGGTCTCGACCGTCAACGGCGACGCCAACGTGCCGTTCTACAAGGAGCTGGCCAACCAGGGCATCAAGGCGACCGACATCCCGGTCGTCGCCTTCTCGGTCGGCGAGGAGGAGCTGGCCGGCATCGACACCAAGCCGCTGCTCGGCCACCTGGCCGCGTGGAACTACTTCATGTCGATCGACACGCCGGCCAACAAGGCGTTCATCGACAAGTGGCACGCCTACACCAAGAACCCGAAGCGCGTCACCAACGACCCGATGGAGGCCCACTACATCGGCTTCAACATGTGGGTGAAGGCGGTCGAGAAGGCCGGCACCACCGATCCCGACAAGGTGATCGCGGCGCTGCCGGGCATCAAGCAGGACAACCTGACCGGCGGCACCTCCGAGATGCTGGCCAACCACCACATCACGAAGCCCGTCTTCATCGGCGAGATCAAGGACAACGGCCAGTTCGACGTGGTGTGGAAGACCGACGGCCTGATCCCCGGCGAGGCCTGGTCGAAGCAGCTCGACGGCTCGAAGGACCTCGAGGCCGACTGGGTCAAGCTGAACTGCGGCAACTACAACACCAAGACGAAGAAGTGCGGCGGCGCGTGATCGCGTGACGACGGGCCTCTCCCCCGAGAGGGGAGGGGCCGCAAGGGGATGCCTTCCGGCTCCCCTTTCCCGGACGACTGCAGCGCCAGCGGAAGGAGATCCGGGATCCAGCGAGCGAAGTGCCGCGAAGCGGCTCTGCAAACTGCAACGTTGCAGACGAGCGGACGCTTCGCGACATCTTGTGCTGGATCCCGGATCTCCTTCCACTTCGTTCCAGTCGTCCGGGAAAGGGGCGGGTGCCCAGCACGATGGGCGCCACCTCCACCGCCTCGTTTCGCGAGGCAGGCACGCTCTCCACCTCGGACCCTCCTGAATGCGCCGCTGCCTCGTCCTTCTCCTCGTCGCCTGGTGCACCGCCTTCTGCGCCGTCTTGGCCCTGCCGGCCGCCGCGCAGACCGGGTCCGACGCCGCCTATGCCCGGCTCGCCAGCGACAGCTATTCCGACATCGAGGCCGCCATCGCGGCGCTCGCCGCCAGCGGCGATCCCAAGGCCGGGCCGGTCCTGCGCGCGCTGACCGACAACCGCCTGCTCTACCGCCCGGACGACAAGGCGCTCGCCATCAAGGACGGCGCCACGGTCGTCGACGCCCGCACCGGCGCGGCGGTGAGCCCCGACGGCCTCAAGCCCGTGCGCGTCAACAACCGGGTGCGCCGCGCGATCGACGCCGCGCTCGGCAGTCTCAACCTGCTCGCCCCCGACGCCGCGACCCGCCGCAACGCCGCCGATGCGGTGTTCAAGGCCCGCGATGCCGCGGCGCTCCCGGCCCTCGACGCCGCGCTCGCCCGCGAGTCTGACGCCGGCGTGAAGCGCAGCCTGCAGGAGGCCCGCGCCGCGGCCCTGCTGGCGAAACCCGGCGCGCCCGAGATCGAGCGGCTCTCGGCGATCGACACCCTGCAGGCCCGCGGCGACTCGGAAGCGCTCGGCATCCTGCGCGGCCTCGCGACCGATCCCGCCCAGAGCGTGCGCGACGCCGCCGCCCGCGGCGTGTCCGGCATCGAGACCCGCCAGGCCCTAATGGCGAACGTCCAGAACGCCTGGTACGGCATCTCGCTCGGCTCGGTGCTGCTGCTCGCGGCGATCGGGCTCGCCATCACCTTCGGGGTGATGGGCATCATCAACATGGCGCACGGCGAGATGGTGATGCTCGGCGCCTACACCACCTACCTGGTGCAGGAGCTGATCCGCCAGAAGGCCCCCGGCCTGTTCGACTGGTCGCTGCCGATCGCGATCCCGCTCGCCTTCCTGGCGGCCGGCGCCGTCGGCATCCTGATCGAGCGCACCGTCATCCGTCACCTCTACGGCCGGCCGCTGGAAACCCTGCTTGCCACCTGGGGCATCAGCCTGATCCTGCAGCAGGCGGTGCGCTCGGTCTTCGGGCCGACCAACCGCGAGGTCGGGGCGCCGTCCTACATGTCCGGCGCCTTCGACCTCTTCGGCCTCTCGATCACCTGGGGCCGGCTGTGGATCGTGGTGTTCGCGCTCGGCGTCTTCGTCGCCCTCAACCTGATCCTCAAGGCGACCTCGTTCGGCCTGAAGACCCGCGCCGTCACCCAGAACCGCCGCATGGCCGCCGCCATGGGCATCCGCACGCCGTGGATCGACGCCTTCACGTTCGGCCTCGGGTCGGGCATCGCCGGCGTGGCGGGCGTCGCGCTCTCGCAGATCGACAACGTCTCGCCGAATCTCGGCCAGGGCTACATCATCGATTCGTTCCTGGTCGTGGTCTTCGGCGGCGTCGGCAACCTGTGGGGCACGCTGGTGGCGGCCCTGACGCTCGGCGTCGCCAACAAGTTCCTCGAGCCCTATGCGGGCGCGGTGCTGGGAAAAATCCTGCTCCTCGTCTTCATCATCCTGTTCATCCAGAAGCGGCCGCGCGGCCTGTTCGCGCTCAAGGGCCGGGCGGTGGAGGCCTGACCATGCTGCTCTCCCGCATCGACAAGCCGGGCTGGATCTTCCTCGCCGCGCTCGCGCTCGCCTGCATCGTGGTGCCGGCCCTCAACCTCCTCACCGCGCCGGGGTCGGCGTTCCACGTCCCGACCTACGCCGTCTCGCTGATGGGCAAGTACCTGGCCTACGCGATCCTGGCGCTGAGCCTCGATCTCGTCTGGGGCTATTGCGGCATCCTCTCGCTCGGCCACGGCGCGTTCTTCGCGCTCGGCGGCTACGCGATGGGCATGTACCTGATGCGCCAGATCGGGCCGCGCGGCGTCTACGGCAATCCGATCCTGCCCGACTTCATGGTCTTCCTGAACTACAAGTCCCTGCCCTGGTACTGGCACGGCTTCGATTGGTTTCCCTTCGCGGCCGTGATGGTGCTCCTGGTGCCCGGCCTCCTCGCCTTCGTGTTCGGCTGGCTCGCCTTCCGCTCGCGGGTGACCGGCGTCTACCTGTCGATCATCACCCAGGCGATGACCTTCGCGCTGATGCTCGCCTTCTTCCGCAACGACATGGGGCTCGGGGGCAACAACGGGCTCACCGACTTCAAGGACATCCTCGGCTTCAGCGTGCAGGCGCAGGGGACGCGCGTCGTCCTGTTCGTCCTGACGGCGGTCGCCTTGGGGCTCGCCTATCTCGTAGCCCGGTTCATGACGACCTCGGCCTTCGGCAAGGTGCTGATCGCGATCCGCGATGCCGAGTCCCGCACCCGCTTCCTCGGCTACCGCACGGCCCACTTCAAGGTCCTGGCCTTCACCGTCTCGGCCATGATGGCGGGGGTGGCCGGCGCCCTCTACGTGCCGCAGGTCGGCATCATCAACCCGTCCGAGTTCGCCCCCGCCAACTCGATCGAGGCGGTGATCTGGGTCGCGGTGGGTGGGCGCGGGACGCTGGTCGGCGCGGCGCTCGGCGCGGTCCTGGTCAACTACGCCAAGACCCTGCTCACCGGCGCGCTGCCGGATGCCTGGCTGTTCGCGCTGGGCGCCCTGTTCGTCGTCGTCACCCTGTTCATGCCCAAGGGCATCCTCGGCACCCTGTCCGAGCGCCTCGGCGCGCGGCGGGCCAGGGTCCGGACCGACATTCCCCCCACTCTCGCCGAGGAGGGCCGCGGATCATGAGCGCGGCGGTCGCCCTTTCCCCCTCCGACCCGGTTCACGAGAAGCGGCTCACCCAGGCGCTCCTCTACGTCGACGACATCAAGGTCACGTTCGACGGCTACCGGGCCCTGCGCGGCCTGTCCCTGACCCTGATGCCCGGCGAGATGCGGGCGATCATCGGTCCGAACGGCGCCGGCAAGACCACGATGATGGACTGCATCACCGGCAAGACCCGGCCCGATACCGGCCAGGTGATCTACGACGGCGTGCACGACCTGACCCGGATGGACGAGGCGGCCATCGCCGAGCTCGGCATCGGCCGCAAGTTCCAGAAGCCGACGGTGTTCGAGAGCCAGTCGGTCGCCGACAACGTCCTCTTGGCGCTCAAGGGGCCGCGGGCCGCGACCGCCTCCCTGTTCGGCTGGCGCAACCGGGTCGAGCGGGCGCAGATCGACGCGATCCTGGAGACCGTGGGGCTGATCGCCCACCGGGCGCGCCCGGCGGCCGACCTCTCGCACGGCCAGAAGCAGTGGCTGGAGATCGGGATGCTGCTGGCGCAGGACCCCAAGCTCCTCCTCGTCGACGAGCCGGTGGCCGGCATGACCGACGCCGAGACCGAGGCGACCGCGACGCTGCTGCGCCGCATCGCCAAGGATCATGCCGTCATCGTGGTCGAGCACGACATGCACTTCGTGCGGGCGCTGCAATGCCGCGTCACCTGCCTGCACGAGGGCGCGGTGCTCGCCGAAGGCTCGATCGATTCCGTCTCGGCCGACCCGCGGGTGGTCGAGGTCTATCTCGGCCGCTGAGGATTGTTGTCAGCCATGCTCTCCGTCGAGACCATCGATCTCCATTACGGCGCGGCGCAGGCCCTGCGCGGCGTCTCGCTGACAGCCGATCTCGGCAAGGTGACCGCGGTGCTCGGCCGCAACGGCGTCGGCAAGACCTCCTTGATGCGCGCCATCGTCGGGCAGCAGCCGGTGTCGAAGGGCGCGGTCAAGCTCGACGGCCGCGACATCAGCCGGCTCGCCCCCTACGACCGCGCCCGCCAGGGCATCGCCTTCGTGCCGCAAGGGCGCGAGATCTTCCCGCTCCTCACCGTGAAGGAGAACCTCGAGACGGGCTTTGCCCCCTGCAAGCGCGCCGACCGCTACGTGCCGGCCGAGATCTACGACCTCTTCCCGGTCCTCAAGGACATGCTGGGCCGGCGCGGCGGCGACCTCTCGGGCGGCCAGCAGCAGCAGCTCGCCATCGGCCGCGCCCTGGTCACCCGCCCCCGCGTCCTCGTCCTCGACGAGCCGACCGAGGGCATCCAGCCCTCGATCATCAAGGATATCGGCCGGGCGATCGACTACCTGCGGGGCAAGGGCGACATGGCGATCGTGCTGGTCGAGCAGTATTTCGAATGGGCCCGCGACCTCTGCGACACCTACGCGGTGATGGATCGCGGCCAGGTGGTCGAGGCGGGCCCGCGCTCGGGCATGGTCGAGGCGCAGGTGCGGCGGTGGCTGTCGGTGTGACGGTGGCTTCCGTTATGTCGCGACAGATTTGACACCCTGTTTGTCATTCCGGGGCCGCGTCAGCGGATCCCGGAAACCAGAACCGCAGGACGTTCAGGAAAGACTAGAACGCTGCCTGCTTCGTCGTGATCCTCCGCGTTCGATCCCTTCTCCCGCCCGCGACCTCATCCTGAGGTGCGACCGCAGGGAGCCTCGAAGGAGGGCTCCAGAAACCGCAGAGACTTCTGGAGCCCTCCTTCGAGGTCAGCCGATCTTCGATCGACTAACACCTCAGGATGAGGTTGCGGATGGGAAAGCCCCATGCTGACAAACGTCACGCCATTGGCGCGCGACGTGTCCGGGAGATTCGAAATCCATTTTCCGCAAAAGTCGTAACGAGTGCGACGGCGATATGACGATTATCGCTTGAAGACACGGACGGCATGCCCAGCGATGTCCCGCGTCCGCGAATTGGCGACGCCCAAATCCGACAGGAATTCGCTCCTTAGGGAGCACAGCACGTCTGCGTAAACCCCCGATCCCCTCTGGGTCTCGTATCCGAGCAAGGGGTCGAGCAGCCGCTCGTCGGCATCGTCGGGCAGAAGCACCAAAAGATCCCAGTCGCTGTCGGGTCCCGCCGTACCCTTCGCGCGGCTGCCGAACAGCAGCACGTCTTCCGGGGCGTAGACAGCCTCGATCCGCTCCAGGAGCGTCTTCAGCGCGGGATACTCGCCTGTAGCGGGCACGAGTTCTGCCACGGATGCCGGCGTCGTCATGGCCCGATCCTCCGGATGGTCATGGTAGCAAGGGCTCCGCATCTCGTCATCTGGAAGCGGAGCGGAAGGCACGAGCCGGCTCGTCTGCCGCGCTCCTCGGCCGTGACAGGCCCCCACCACCTTGCATTCCGCCCCCACCCGGATTATCTCCGTCGTCATCAGTTCTGTTCGTGGCCGATGAGGCTGCGGTGCGGGAGTGGGTCCCCCCGGGGCCCGCTCTTTTTTATTGCCGCAAGCCTCCCCGGGCGCGAGCCGAACGCCAGATTGCCTCCCCTCCCAGGGCTCCTCCCGGGGACCCCGCCGCGGCACCGACCTCATGACCGACGCCCCAGACCACAACCCGGCCGAGAAGCGCCTCATCACCGAGACCGGTGTCGCCGCGCGCGTCGCGCAGATCATCGAGCCCGCGATCGAGGGCCTCGGCTTCCGTCTCGTGCGGGTGAAGGTCTCCAGCCAGAGCGGCTGCACGGTGCAGATCATGGTCGAGCGGCCGGACGGCACGATGTCGGTCGACGAGTGCGAGACGGTGAGCCGCACGATCTCGCCGATCCTCGACGTCGACGACCCGATCGGCGGCGCCTACTACCTCGAGATCTCCTCGCCGGGCATCGACCGGCCGCTGGTGCGGGCCGGCGACTTCGCCCGCTGGGCCGGCTACGAGGCCAAGGTCGAGCTGGCGACACCGCTCGACGGACGCAAGCGCTTCCGCGGCATCATCCGGGCGCCGCAGGGCGACACGGTGCGCATCGAGCTTCCCGACGCCAAGGAGGGCCTGCCGTCCTCCTACGACCTGGCCCTGCGCGACATCGGCGAGGCCCACCTCGTCCTGACCGACGCGCTCGTGCGCGAGTCGCTCCGGCGCGGCTCGGCCCCGCCGCAGGACGACGCCGAGGACGACGAGGAACAGGACGAGGGCGCGCCGCCGCCGCGCGCCCACTGAAGACGATCCCACGAATTCCCCAGAAGACGCCAACCCAGGAAGGACTGAACCGATGGCCGTCGTCAGCGCCAACAGGCTCGAACTCCTCCAGATCGCCGAGGCGGTCGCCCGCGAGAAGGTGATCGACCGCTCCATCGTGATCGGCGCCATGGAGGAGGCGATCGCCAAGGCCGCCCGCTCGCGCTACGGCGCCGAGACCGACGTGCATGCCGAGATCGATCCCCGCACGGGTGCTCTGCGCCTCTCGCGCCACCTCCTGGTGGTGGACGAGGTCGAGAACGACTCGCGCGAGATCGACCTGCCGTCGGCCCGCCGCCACAACCCGGCCGCCCAGGTCGGCGACGTGATCTCCGACACCCTGCCGCCGTTCGATTTCGGCCGCGTCGCCGCCCAGTCGGCCAAGCAGGTGATCGTCCAGAAGGTCCGCGAGGCCGAGCGCGAGCGCCAGTACGACGAGTACAAGGACCGCATCGGCGAGGTGGTCAACGGCCTCGTCAAGCGCGTCGAGTACGGCAACGTCATCGTCGACCTCGGCCGCGGCGAGGGCATCGTGCGCCGCGACGAGTCGATCCCGCGCGAGACCTTCCGCCCCGGCGACCGCATCCGCGCCTACCTGTTCGACGTCCGCCACGAGGTGCGCGGGCCGCAGATCTTCCTCTCCCGCTCGCATCCGCAGTTCATGGCCAAGCTCTTCGGCCAGGAAGTGCCGGAGATCTACGACGGCATCGTCGAGGTGAAGGCGGTCGCCCGCGATCCGGGCTCGCGCGCCAAGATCGCGGTGATCTCGCGCGATTCCTCGATCGATCCGGTCGGCGCCTGCGTGGGCATGCGCGGAAGCCGCGTCCAGGCGGTCGTCGGCGAGTTGCAGGGCGAGAAGATCGACATCATCCCGTGGTCGCAGGACCAGGCGACCTTCATCGTCAACGCGCTGCAGCCGGCCGAGGTGGTCAAGGTGGTGCTCGACGAGGAGGCCGACCGCATCGAGGTGGTGGTCCCCGACGACCAGCTGTCGCTCGCCATCGGCCGGCGCGGCCAGAACGTGCGGCTCGCCTCCCAGCTCACCGGCTGGGACATCGACATCCTGACCGAGGCCGAGGAATCGGAGCGCCGGCAGAAGGAGTTCGTCGAGCGCACCGACACCTTCATGCAGGCCCTCGACGTCGACGAGACCGTTGGCCAGCTGCTCGCCGCGGAAGGCTTTCGCTCGGTCGAGGAGATCGCCTACGTCGAGCCGACGGAGCTCGCCAACATCCAGGGCCTCGACGAGGAGACCGGCGCCGAGATCCAGGCTCGCGCCCTCGATTACCTCAACCGCATCGAGGCGGAGAACGACGCCCGCCGCATCGAGCTCGGGGTCGCCGACGACCTGCGCGAGATCGACGGCATCACCACCCCGATGATGGTCGCGCTCGGCGAGAACGACGTGAAGAACGTCGAGGACCTTGCCGGCTGCGCCACCGACGACCTCGTCGGCTACACCGAGGGCCGCGGGCCGGAGGCGGTACGCCATGCCGGCTTCCTCGACGGGTTCGAACTCTCCCGCACCGAGGCCGAGGCGATGATCATGGCCGCCCGCGTCCATGCCGGCTGGGTCGAGGCGCCCCCGGCCGAGGAGGCCGAGGAGGGTTCGGAGGACGAGCACGCCGACGGCGAGCAGGCCGACGACGAGGCGGTGCAGGACGGCCAGGAGACCGAGACCGAGACGGTGCCGGTCGAGGAGGACGCCGCCGCGACCGCCGAGCGTCAGCCGACCTGAGCGGGGAACGCCGAACCATGAGCGAGACCATGCAGGACGACCCGCAGGATGCGGACGCGCTGCCGCCGGACGTCCTCGACGCCGGCGTCGGGCGCGGCCGCGCCAACGCGGAGCGGACCTGCCTGGTCACGCGGCAGGCGGGCAACCCCGACCGGATGATCCGCTTCGCGCTCGCCCCCGACGGCCAGGTGGTGCCGGACCTGCGCGCGCGGCTTCCCGGCCGCGGCGCCTGGGTGACGGCGACCCGGGCGGCGGTGCAGGAGGCGGTGAAGAAGCGCCTGTTCCAGCGTGCCTTCCGGCGCAAGGACGCGCGCGTCGCGCCCGATCTCGCAGACGTGATCGAGGCGGGCTTGCGCGACGACATGCGCCAGGGCTTCTCGCTCGCCAACAAGGGCGGCTGCGTCGTCACCGGCTTCACCAAGGTCGAGAGCGCGGTCGACAGCGAGACCGGGGTCAAGGCCCTGGTGCATGCCAGCGATGCGAGCGCCGACGGGCGGCGCAAGCTCGGCCAGGCATTGCGCAGGCGGTATGGCGATGCCATATCGAGGATCCCGGTGATCGACGACCTGTCCGGTGTAGAATTGGACATGGCCTTGGGCCGGGATCATGTGATACACGCTGCCCTTGTCGCGGGAGCCGGCACTGCCGGCTTGCTCGCGCGTTGGCGTCGGCTCCACGTCTTCCGCGGCGAGGCGGCGACGCCGGGAACCGCCGGAACGGCGCCGACAGGCACCGACGCGGCGCTCCCGGACGCTGTCCAGGAAGATGGGACTTCGCTGCGGACCGGCCCCCCGGAGGCCGGTGGTTGATACGAATCGAATGGGATCGGCCCGGTCGGCGGGTGCGCTCCCGGGAATACGATGGGAGGCGGCCGCCGGGAGGCCGGGTCCCGGGACGGACGAGAACCCCCAGGGTCTGAACTGAATGAGTGAGACGAAGAATCCGGGCGACAAGACGTTGCATACCGGCCCCGCCAAGACGCTGTCGACGAAGCGTCCGATCGAGCAGGGTACGGTCCGCCAGAGCTTCTCCCATGGCCGCTCGAAGTCGGTCGTGGTCGAGACGGTGAAACGTCGCCCCGGCGGCGCGCCGGCTCCGGCTGCGCCGAGGGACGCCGCGCCGAGCCAGGCGCGCTCCGCCCCCCAGGGGCAGGGCCGTCCGGGCGGGCCGCGCCAGGATCGCCCGGCCGCCGCGCGGTCCGGCGTCGTGCTGCGCACCCTGAGCGATCAGGAGCAGAGCGCCCGCATGGCCGCCCTCGTCGACGCCAAGCGTCGCGAGGAGGAGGAGCGCCGCCGCGCCGCCGAGGAGGCCCAGCGCCGCGTCGAGCGCGAGGCCGCCGAGGTCCGTGAGCGCGAGGCCGCCGAGGCCCGCAAGCACGAGGAAGAGGAGCGCCGCCGCCAGGAGGACGCGCGCAAGCGCCGCGCCGCCGAGGAGGCCGAGCGCCGCAACCAGGAAGATGCGGCCCGCAACGCCGCTGCTGCCGCTGCCCCGGTCGCTGCCGCTCCGGCCGCCCCCGAGGCGCCGGCCGCCGCCCCGGCACCTGCGGCCGCGGCTCCTGCCGCCGCCCGCCCGGCGGCTCCGGCCGCCGCGGCCCGTCCGGCCGCCGCAGCGGCTCGCCCGGCTCCGGCCGGTGCCCGTCCGGCCGCGGCCGGAGCCCGCCCGGCGGCTGCCGCGGGGGCTCGTCCGGCCGTCCCGGCCGGTGCGCGCGCCTCGGCGGTGCCCGGCGCCGCCCGCACGGTCCCGAGCGTCGGCATCACCCGTCCGGCCGCGCCGGCGGAGCCGCGCCGCGTCCTGACGGCGGATTCGCGCAAGCCCCGCGACCTGAACTTCATGGCGCGCCCGGCGCCGAAGCCCGAGCCCAAGCCCGAGCCGAAGCCCGAGACGCCCGCCACCGCCGCGGCGAAGCCCGCCGCCGCCGGTGCCGCGCGTCCCGCCACGGCCCGTCCGGCCGCTGCCGAGGAGGAGGCCGAGACCAAGCGGGTCATCCGCCGTCCCGGCATGCCGCTCAAGGTCATCACCCCGCCCAAGACGCCGAAGTCGCCGGGCGGCGACCGCAACCGCGGCCGCCTGACCATCGCGACCGCGACCTCGGGCGAGGACGAGCGCACCCGTTCGCTCGCCTCGTTCCGCCGCCGCAACCAGCGCCTGACCGGCCACCGCCAGGTGGAGCAGAAGGAGAAGCTGGCCCGCGAGGTGGTCATCCCGGAGACGATCACCATCCAGGAGCTCGCCAACCGGATGAGCGAGCGGGCGGTCGACGTCATCCGCATGCTGATGAAGCAGGGCCAGATCCACAAGATCACCGACGTGATCGACTCGGATTCGGCGCAGCTCATCGCCGAGGAACTCGGCCACACCGTGCGCCGCGTCGCGGAGTCCGACGTCGAGGAAGGCCTGTTCGACGAGGCCGACACCGACGACGATACCCAGCCGCGCCCGCCGGTCGTGACCATCATGGGCCACGTCGACCACGGCAAGACCTCGCTGCTCGACGCGATCCGCAACGCCAACGTCGTCTCCGGCGAGGCGGGCGGCATCACCCAGCACATCGGCGCCTACCAGGTGACCTCGCCGTCCGGCGGCAAGATCACCTTCATCGACACCCCCGGCCACGCGGCCTTCACCTCGATGCGCGCCCGCGGCGCCCGAGTGACGGACATCGTGGTGCTGGTGGTGGCGGCCGACGACGGCGTCATGCCCCAGACGATCGAGGCGATTTCCCACGCCAAGGCGGCCGAGGTGCCGCTGATCGTGGCGATCAACAAGATCGACAAGCCCGACGCGAACCCGCAGCGGGTCCGCACCGAGCTCCTGCAGCACGACATCCAGGTCGAGTCGATGGGCGGCGAGACCCTCGAGTTCGAGGTCTCGGCCAAGACCAAGGACGGCCTCGACGAGCTCTTGGAGGGCCTCGCCCTCCAGGCCGAGATCCTGGACCTGCGCGCCAACCCCGAGCGGTCGGCCGAGGGTACGGTGATCGAGGCCAAGCTCGACCGCGGCCGCGGCCCGGTGGCCACGGTGCTCGTCGAGCGCGGTACCCTGCGCACCGGCGACATCGTCGTGGCGGGCGCCGAGTGGGGCCGCGTGCGCGCCCTGGTCGACGATACCGGCCGCAACACCAAGGAGGCGGCGCCGTCCGTCCCCGTCGAGGTGCTGGGCTTCAACGGCACGCCGGAGGCGGGCGACCGCGTCGCGGTGGTCGAGAACGAGGCCCGGGCCCGCGAGGTCACCGAGTACCGCGCCCGCATGAAGCGCGAGCGCGCGGCGGCCACCGGCAGCGGTGCCGGCCGGACGCTGATGGACATGATGCGCGACCTCAAGGAGGGCGCCGGCCGCAAGGAGTTCCCGCTCGTCATCAAGGGCGACGTGCAGGGCTCGGTCGAGGCCATCTCCGGCTCGCTCGAGAAGCTCGGCAACGACGAGGTGATGGCCCGCATCCTGCACACGGGTGTCGGCGGCATCACCGAGTCGGACATCACCCTGGCGCAGGCCTCCGGTGCGGTCGTGTTCGGCTTCAACGTCCGCGCCCACAAGGAGGCCCGCGAGGCCGCCGAGCGCGCGGGCGTCGAGATCCGCTACTACAACATCATCTACGACCTCGTGGATGACGTGAAGGCGGCGATGTCGGGCCTGCTCCCGCCGACGCTCCGCGAGGAGCGCCTGGGCGAGGCGCGCATCCTCGAGATCTTCAACGTCTCGAAGGTGGGCAAGATCGCCGGTTGCCGGGTCGAGGACGGCCGGGTCGAGCGCGGCGCCCATGTCCGCCTCATCCGCGACAACGTGGTGGTGCACGAGGGCAAGCTCTCGCAGCTCAAGCGCTTCAAGGACGACGCCAAGGAAGTGGCGTCCGGCCAGGAATGCGGCATGGCTTTCGAGAACTACCAGGACATGCGTCCGCGCGACGTGATCGAGTGCTACATCGTGCACGAGGAGCGTCGCACGCTCTGACGCAAGCCCCGCTGCCATCGGCCGTCCGCCGTCATGGCGGCGGTCCCTGACAAGGATACCGCGAGCCCGGGACGCCAGCGTCCCGGGCTCGTCGGTTCAGATGACAGCCGCGAGGGCCCCTATGGCCGGGAGGCCGCCCCGCGGCCCGGTCCGAGCCCGGAGAGACGATGGTGCGCAAACCCCAGGAATCCGCAGGCCCCTCGCAGCGCCAGCAGCGCGTGGCCGAACTCGTGCGGCACGCCCTCGCCGAGGTGCTGAGCCGCGGCGACATCTTGGATCCGGTGCTGAACCAGCACGTGATCACCGTACCGGAGGTGCGGATGTCGCCCGACCTCAAGCTCGCCACCGCCTACGTCATGCCGCTCGGCGGCCAGGACGAGCGCCCGGTGATCGAGGCGCTGGAGCGCAACAAGAAGGTGCTGCGCCAGGAGGTGGCCCGCCGGGTGGCGCTGAAATTCGCCCCCGACCTGCGCTTCCGCCGCGACGAGACCTTCGACGAGGCGGCCCGCATCGACGCGCTCCTGCGCAGCGACAAGGTCCAGCGCGACCTCGAATCCGAGCCGGATTCCGAGGACTAGGGCGCTTCACGATCGCGGCGATCGCAAAGCTCTCCAAGTCTTTGTTTTGTCGCATGTTCTGCGACGAACCGGTTTCCCCTTCGTCGGAAAATGCTCTAGGCATCGCCCGCCGAATCGGTCACCGGTTCGGCGACGGCCGCGAGGGGAGGCCGGGGAGCCCGCGACGTGGCTGCCGGCCCACGGGTGACCGGGCCGGTGAACCGCCTCATCGGCGACGACTTGAGACACCACACAGGATCGGCTTGGGCGCAAAGCGGGCGGCACGTCCCGCGGCGACCGCCGTTCGAGAACGGATACGGAAGATGACGATGCACGAGGATCAGCCCTCAGAGCCCGCGCCGCAGGCGGCCCGCCCCGCCCGCGAGGACGCCCCGCGCCAGGATGGTCCGCGCCAGGACGGTTTGCGCCAGGACGGTCCGCGCGAGGGCCAGCGTCAGGACCGCCCGCGGCATGACCGGCCCCGCGGCCGCGGCCGCCCGCCGGGCGACCGGCCCAAGCGCCGCGAGATCAGCGGCTGGGTGATCCTCGACAAGGGCGTCGGCATGACCTCGACCCATGCGGTCGCGGCGGTCAAGCGCGCGCTCAACGCCAAGAAGGCCGGCCACGCCGGCACCCTCGACCCGCTCGCCTCCGGCATCCTGCCGATCGCGCTGGGCGAGGCGACCAAGACCGTGCCGTTCGTGATGGACGGCCGCAAGGCCTACGTCTTCTCGGTCACCTGGGGCGTCGAGACCGACACCGACGACGCGGAAGGCCGCCCGGTCGCCACCTCCGACGACCGCCCCACCCAGGAGCAGGTCGAGGCGATGCTGCCGCGCTTCGTCGGCGCGATCGAGCAGGTGCCGCCGCGCTACTCGGCGATCAAGATCCAGGGCGAGCGCGCCTACGACCTCGCCCGCGACGGCGAGGTGGTGGAGCTGGTCGCCCGGCCGGTGCAGATCGACCGGCTGGCGGTCGTCGCGCACACGCCCGAGCGCACCGTCATCGAGGCCGAGTGCGGCAAGGGCACTTATGTCCGCGCCATCGCCCGCGATCTCGGCCGCGCGCTCGGCTGCTACGGCCACGTCTCGGCCCTGCGCCGCACCCGCGTCGGCCCCTTCACCGAGGACCAGTCCTGCACCGTCGCGGCCCTCGAGGCGGCCGACGCCGAGGCCAACGCGGCGATCCTGCGCCCGGTCGAGACGGCGCTGATCGAGGCGGTGCCGCACGTCCCGGTCTCCCGCGACATGGCGATGCGCCTGATGCGCGGACAGCCGGTGATCCTGCGCGGCCGCGACGCCCCGACCGAGGGCAAGGCCTACGCGACCTGTGGCGGCGTGCTGGTGGCGGTCGGCGACATCGAGCGCGGCGAGCTCGTCCCGCACCGGGTCTTCCACCTCGGCGGCACCGCGCCCCGGACCGCCTGAGGGGCTTGCGCGATGACGAACGGGATCGACGCCGATCCGCGGGTGCTGTGGAGCGAGGACGTCCTGCGCTACCGCGACACGGACGCCAACGGCCACGTCAACAACGCGGTCTTCGCGGCGTTCTGCGAGAGCGGCCGGGTGCAGTTCTTCGCGACCCACTTGACCCCCTCGCTCACGCCCGACACCTTCTTCGTCATCGCCCGCTTCGTCATCGACTACCGGGCGGAGCTGCACTACCCGGGCCGGGTCCGCACCGCGACCTGGCTCGCCCGGGCGGGGCGCACCTCGCTCGGCTTCCGCCACCGCATCCTCACCGGCGACACGGTGGCGGGCGAGGCGGAATCGATCTGCGTGCTGCTCTCGAAGGATACCCGGCGTCCCGTGCCGCTCGGCGCGGCCGGGGAGGCGGCAGTGGGGCTGGTGGTCGAGGAGGGCTGAAGCCTTTGCGCTGCCGGCCGGGGAGGGGACGCGTGGACGCGGGCGCCCGCGCACCGTATCCGTGATGGCGGCCCGCATCGGAGGCCCGCGACCGCCAGGAGGGTGCGTGCCGTGCAGCTGCGGGCCCTGATCTACTTCAACGAGCTCGCCCGGCACGGCTCGATGCGGCGGGCCGCGGAAAAGCTCGGCATCGCGCCGACCGCGATCAGCCGGCAGATCGAGAACCTCGAATACCATTTCGGCGCGCCGCTGGTGGAGCGCGACCCGACCGGGATCCGCCTCACCGCCGCCGGCGAGCTGCTCGCCGCGCGCTCGGCCCGCTCGCTGCGCGAGCTCGACCACGTCCGCACCCTGATCGACGACCTCAAGGGCCTGCGGGCGGGCCGCGTCACGGTCTATGCCAGCGGGGCGGCGGCCTCGGGCCTGCTGGTGCCGGCGCTGGCGGACTTTTCCGCGAGCTACCCGGACGTGCGCTTCGAGGTCGTGGTGGCGAGCGTCGGGCGCAGCATGCAGGCCCTGGCGGAGGGGGAGGCGGATCTCGCCGTCACCCTGTTCACGCCGCCCCGGACCGATACCGTCGCGCGCTGCCGCGTCGCCATCGAGCACGCCGCCGTGATGGCGCCCGACCATCCGCTCGCCGACCGCCTGCAGGTCGGTCCTGACGACCTCCTCGCCCATCCGACGGCCGTACCCGACGCCGCCTTCGGGGTGCGCCAGGCCCTCGACGGCCAGATGCGCGAGGCGGGCCTGCCCGCCCTCGATCCGGTCTTCACCACCGGCGCCCTCGAGGTCCAGCTCGAGCTCGCCCGTCGGGGCCGGGCGGTCCTGGTCCTGCCGCCCTTCAGCGTGCGCCGCGACGCGGCGGCGGGAACGCTGGTGACGCGGCCGTTCCGGGGCCTGCGCATCCGTACCCATCTCGACCTGTCGCACCTGCGCGACCGGCCGCTCTCCTTCGCCGCCGCCAAGCTGGTGGCGGTTCTGGAGCAGCACATGCCGGATTTCCGCGCAGATCGCGAGGTGTAGCGGTTTCGGCTACGGGGTGCGCACCAGATCGCTGTTGCGGCCACACCCAAAATCCTGATCTCCTAGCGGCATCGGCCAGGCCGCCCGGCAGAGGCGGCCGGCGAAGACGCCAACGAGGGGTTCCATGGTCACACGCACGCGCTTCTCCCGCCCGCGCCGCCGCCTGCTGGCCGGTGCCGCCGCCGGGGCCGCCCTGGCGGCCGCGATGCTGGGGCTCCCGGGACGCGCCGAGGCCGCGCCGCGGACCGACCTCGTCGTCGGCATGCCGGTGGAGCCGCCCGGCCTCGACCCGACCAGCGCCGCGCCCACCGTGATCGGCCAGGTGGTGTGGCAGAACGTGTTCGAAGGCCTGACCCGGGTCGACCGGGACGGCAAGGTGCAGCCGCAGCTCGCCAGGAGCTGGACCGTCTCGCCCGACGGCCTGACCTACACCTTCGCGCTCCAGCAGGGCGCGAAATTCCACAACGGCGAGCCGTTCACCGCCGAGACGGCGAAGTTCGCCCTCGACGCGATCCGGGCGCCGGGCTCGGTCAACCCGCAGAAGGCGCTCTACGCGGTCATCGCCGACGTCAAGGCGCCGGACCCCGCGACCCTCGTCCTCACCCTATCGAAGCCCTCCGGCAACCTGCTGTTCTGGCTCGGCCTGCCGGCGGCCGTGATGGTCGAGCCGAAGTCGCGCGAGACCCTCAAGAGCAATCCGGTCGGCACCGGGCCGTTCCGCTTCGTGGCCTGGCGCAAGGGCGACCGGGTCGAGCTGGCGCGCAGCCCCGATCACTGGGACGCCGCCCGCAAGGTGCATCTCGACAAGGTGACGTTCCGCTTCATCGGCGATCCCCAGGCCGCCGCCGCGGCCCTGCGGGCCGGCGACGTCGATGCCTACCCGCTGCTGCCGGCCCCCGAGCTCTACGGCGCGTTCCAGAAGGACAAGGCCTTCACCGCCGTGCCCGGCCTGACCGAGATGAAGGTCGTGGCCGGCATGAACAACGCCGGAAAGCCCTTCGCCGACAAGCGCGTGCGCCAGGC
Organism: Methylobacterium sp. ap11; assembly: GCF_900110515.1. Classification (NCBI taxonomy): domain Bacteria; kingdom Pseudomonadati; phylum Pseudomonadota; class Alphaproteobacteria; order Hyphomicrobiales; family Methylobacteriaceae; genus Methylobacterium; species Methylobacterium sp. ap11. Next base: position 153,409 of record NZ_FOEB01000014.1, read on the forward strand.
GCTGATGATGGCGGTCGACCGCAAGCTACTGATCGAGGGGGCGTATTCCGGCTACGGCGCGGCCATCGGCAGCCACTACACGCCCAACGACCCGGGCTACAAGGACCTGACGGGCGTCTACCCCTACGACCCGGCGAAGGCCAAGGCGCTGCTGGCGGAGGCCGGCTACGCCAAGGGCCTGACCTTCACCTTCAAGTCGCCGCAGATGGCCTACGCCACCCGCACGGCGGAGATCCTGCAGGCGATGTTCTCCGAGGTCGGCGTCACGATGACCATCGTGCCGACCGAGTTCCCGGCCAAGTGGGTGCAGGAGGTGATGCGCGACCGCAGCTTCGACATGACGGTCATCGCGCATGCCGAGCCGATGGATATCGGGATCTACGCCAACGATCCGTACTACTTCGGCTACAAGAACCCGGCCTTCAACGACGTCGTGACGCGAGCCGCCCAGGCGACCGACGAGGCCGCGCGGCTGAAGCTCTACGGCGAGGCGCAGGAGATCCTGGCCGCGGACGTGCCGGCCCTGTTCCTGTTCGTGCTGCCGAAGCTCAGCGTCTGGAAGGCCAAGCTCACGGGGTTCTGGCGGAACGAGCCGGTGCCGTCGAACGACCTCACCGAGGTGCGGTGGACCGAGTGACGGCTCTTCCTGTCGCCTGTGGGTTTCACGGGGGACGTGTGCATCCCCTCTCCCCGCGGGCGGGGAGAGGGCTTTGGTGACCTTGTCGTCACCAAAGCGAGGCGGCAGCCGACGGTGAGGGGGAGGTGCCGAATGGAGCTTCTTCGGAAACACCCCCTCACCGTCGCTCCGGCTTCGCCTACGCTTGCCGCATCCCCGGCAAGGGGGATGCGGCCCTCTCCCCGCCCGCGGGGAGAGGGGGAAACCCGCGCCTCATGGGCCGACGCAGTCTTCTCCCCGACTTCAAGTTCGATCACCGCGAAGTCCCCGATGCTCGAGTTCACCCCATGCTGAGGCACCTCCTCCGCCGCGCCGCCGGCTTCGCGGTCACCTTCGTGCTGATCTCCATCCTGGTCTTCTGCATGATGGAGATCGTGCCGGGAGACCCGGCCTCGGCGATGCTCGGCACCTCGGCGACACCCGAGACGCTGGCGGCCCTGCGCGCCCAGATGGGCCTCGATGCGCCGGCCTATCTCCGCTACTTGCGCTGGCTCGGCGGGCTCTTCGTCGGCGACATGGGGACCTCCACCACCTACGGCGTGCCGGTGGGCGCGTTGATCCGGGAGCGGCTGGCGGTGACGCTGCCGCTCACCGGGCTCGCGGTGCTCATGGCCGTCGGCATCGCCCTGCCGCTCGGCGTCACCGCGGCGGCGCGGCCCGGCGGCGTGGCGGACGGGGCCGCGACGCTCTACGCCCAGGCCGGCATCGCGGTGCCGAACTTCTGGATCGGGCTCCTCCTCATCATGGTGGTGGCGCTCGGCCTCGGCTGGCTGCCGGCCGGCGGCTTTCCGGGCTGGGACCAGCCCGGGGCGGCCGTCCGCGCCCTGCTGCTGCCGGCGCTGGCGCTCGCCATCCCGCAATCGGCGGTGCTCACCCGGGTCGCCCGGGCCTCGGTGGTCGAGGTGATGAACGAGGATTTCGTCCGCACCGCCCGGGCCAAGGGCGCCTCGGTCTCCCGCGCCCTGTGGCGCCACGCGGTGCCGAACGCGCTGGTGCCGGTCATCACCATGCTGGGCCTGCAGATCTCGTTCCTGATCGGCGGCGCGGTCCTGGTCGAGAACGTGTTCACCCTGCCGGGCATGGGCCGGCTCGCCTGGCAGGCGCTCTCGCAGCGCGACCTGATCGTGATCCAGAACGTCGTGATGGTCTTCGCCACCATCGTCATCGTGGTCAATCTCGGGGTCGACCTGCTCTATACGGTCGTGGATCCCCGCTTGAGGAGGCGCGCATGACGGCTCTCGCCTTGAAGATGCGGCGCGGGTGGCGCCCCGGCAGCGTCCCGCTCCTCGTCGGCGGCATCCTGACGGCGCTCCTCATCGCGATCGCGCTCACCTCCCTGGTCTGGACGCCCGCGGACCCGACCCGGATGCGCATCCTCCAGAAGCTCAAGGGGCCGCTGGTCTCGGGGCTGCTGGGCACCGACCAGCTCGGGCGCGACGTCGCCTCGATGCTGATGCGCGGCGCCTTCAACTCGCTCACCACCGCCTTCGCGGCGGTCGCGGTCGGCGCCGTGCTCGGCACGCTGGCCGGCGTCGCGGCGGCGGCCAACCACAAGCTCGACGCGGTGCTGATGCGGGTCTGCGACGCGCTGTTCGCCCTGCCGCCGATCCTCTCGGCGATCATGCTCGGCGCCCTCCTGGGGCCCGGGGCGCTCACCGCCATCGTCGCCATCGGCGTGTTCATGATCCCGGTCTTCGCCCGGGTCACCCGCGGCGCGGCGATGCAGATCTGGGCGCGCGAATACATCATGGCCGCCCGCATGGCCGGCAAGGGCACGGCCCGGATCACGCTCGAGCACGTGCTGCCCAACATCTCGGCCCAGGTCATCGTCCAGGTCACGATCCAGCTCGCCATGGCGATCCTGACCGAGGCGGGCCTGAGCTTCCTCGGCCTCGGCCTGCCGCCGCCGGCCCCGACCTGGGGGCGGATGCTCGCCGAGTCGCAGACCTACCTCCTCCAGGCGCCCCACCTGGCGCTCGCCCCCGGGCTCGCCATCGCGGCCGCGGTGCTCGGCCTCAACCTCCTGGGCGACGGGCTTGCCGCCCGCCTCGACCCGCGCCGCCGGCAGGCCTCCTGATGCTCGCGATCCGCAACCTCTCCATCGCCTTCCCGCGCCCCGGGGGCGAGGCCCGCGTCGTCGAGGACGTCTCGGTCGAGGTCGGCCGCGGCGAGAGCCTCGGCATCGTCGGCGAATCGGGCTCCGGCAAGTCGATGCTGTCGCTCGCCACCATCGGGCTCCTGCCGAAGAGCGCCCGCACCTCCGGCGAGATCCTGCTCGAGGGGAAGAACATCCTCGCGATGGGCGAGCGCGAGCTGTGCGGTGTGCGCGGCCGGCGCATCGGCATGATCTTCCAGGAGCCGATGACCGCGTTGAACCCCGCCATGACGGCGGGCGAGCAGATCGCGGAGGGCATCCGGCTCCACCGCGGCACCGGCCGGGCCGAGGCGCGGGCCGAGGCCCTGCGCCTCCTCGACCGGGTGCGGATCCCCGATCCCGCGCGGCGCATCGACAGCTACCCGCACGAGATGTCCGGCGGCCAGCGCCAGCGCGTCGGCATCGCGATCGCGCTCGCGCTGAAGCCCGACCTGCTCATCGCCGACGAGCCGACCACGGCGCTGGACGTCACGGTGCAGAAGGAGATCCTGGACATCCTCGACGACCTGGTGGCCGATCTCGGCCTGTCGCTGATCCTGATCAGCCACGACCTCGGGGTGATCGCCCGCAGCACCGACCGGACGCTGGTGATGTGCCGCGGCCGCGCGGTCGAGACGGGTCCGACCGAGGCGGTCCTGCGCCGCCCGAGCGCGCAGTACACCAAGGACCTCATCGCCGCGCTGCCGCGCCGGGCCCGGGCGGGGCTTTCCACCGAACCCGCCCTCGCCGCCGAACCCATTCTCGCCGGAGGTGCCCGGTGACCGCTCCGCTCCTCGCGATCGACAATCTCAGCCGCGACTACGCCCTGCGCGGGGCCGGCGGCACCATCCGGTCCCTGCGCGCCGTCGACGGCGTCAGCCTCGACGTCGCCCCCGGCAGTATCTTCGCGGTGGTGGGCGAATCGGGCTGCGGCAAGTCCACCCTGGCCCGCATCGTCATGGCCCTCGACCGGCCGACCGGCGGCACGGTGCGGCTCGGCGGCGACGACCTGTTCGCGCTGTCGCCCAAGGCGCTCGCGCGCAAGCGCCGCGACTTCCAGATGGTGTTTCAGGATCCCTACGGCTCGCTCAACCCGCGCCACTCGGTCGGCCGCATCGTCGCCGAGCCGCTCCACCTCCTCGACGACGCGCCGAAGGGCCGCGACCGCGCCGCCCTGGTCGCCCGGGCGCTGGAGGATGTCGGGCTGCCGGCGCAAGCCGCCGAGCGCTACCCCCACGAATTCTCCGGCGGCCAGCGCCAGCGCATCGCCATCGCCCGGGCGCTGATCACGAACCCGAAGCTCGTCGTCGCCGACGAGGCGGTCTCGGCCCTCGACCTGTCGATCCAGGCCCAGATCCTGCGCCTGATCCTGTCCCTGCGCGACCGGCACGGTCTGACGGTCCTGTTCATCACCCACAATATCGGCGTCGTCGACGAGATCGCCGACCGGGTCGGGGTGATGCAGGCCGGTCGGCTCGTCGAGACCGGGACGGTGCGCGAGATCCTCGACCATCCGCGCGAGGACTACACCCGGACCCTGCTCGCCGCCGAGCCGACCCTCGCGGCCCTGGGGCAACGCCGACGCCGGGCCTGACATGACGTTACGATATGCTGTGAGCGCATGGCCGCTGTGTCGCCTCGGCGCTTGCGTTGTGCGGTGCAGCGTGTGAAAACGATTTCACGCACCGCGGCGATGGCGTCGCCGCGGTGCTGCCCTTCTTGGGCGTTTCCTCCCTTGACTTCGGGCCGCCTCGCAAGGGGCGGCCTTTTTTCTGCGTCCGGCCTCGCCCCGGTCCGGATGAGGCCCGGCTCCGCCGGCGGGACGCCCCTTCCCGGGTGGAAAGGGGCGCCGGTTCTCACTTCATCGTCGGCATCACGAACTCGGCGCCGGCGCGGATGCCGGTGGGCCAGCGGGTCGTGATGGTCTTGAGCCGGGTGTAGAACCGCACCCCCTCCGGCCCGTGCATGTGGTGGTCGCCAAACAGCGACGCCTTCCAGCCCCCGAACGAGTGGAACGCCATCGGCACCGGGATCGGCACGTTGATCCCCACCATCCCGACCTGGATCTGGTGCGCGAACTCCCGCGCCGCGTCGCCGTCGCGGGTGAAGATCGCCGTCCCGTTGCCGAACTCGTGCTCGTTGATCATCCGCGCCGCCGTCGCGTAGTCGGGCGCACGCGCCACCGCCAGCACCGGCCCGAAGATCTCCTCCTTGTAGATCGTCATCTCGGGCGTCACCCGGTCGAACAGCGTGCCGCCGACGAAGTACCCGTTCTCGTAGCCCTGCAGGCTCAGGGTCCGCCCGTCGACCACCAGCTC
>NZ_FOEB01000039.1:0-38885 GCF_900110515.1 Methylobacterium sp. ap11
GCCTTCATCGGGTCGAGGTTCGCGATCAGCAAGGGCGGCTCGTCACCGCCTCGGTCGAACTCCGCTATCGTCGCATCACGGTTCTGCCGCCGATCGGCAAGCAAAAGCGCTATCCCCCGCTGTCACTCACCGTCCTGTACGCACGTGAACCGGAAAAGCCGAAAGATCGTCCAGCGATCGATTGGCGGCTGATCACAAACTTGTTTGTGGACAACCCTGAGCAGGCCGTCGAGAAATTGGATTGGTATGCCCGGCGCTGGAAGATCGAGGTGTTTCACCATATCCTCAAGACAGGCTGCCGTGCCGAGCACGCGCGGCTGCGCACGGCCGAGCGCTTGGTCAAGCTCATCGCGGTGTACTGCATCCTGGCGTGGCGGGTGTTCTGGACGACCATGATCGGTCGCTCGGCGCCGCAAGCAGACCCGCACCTCGCCGTGACCGACCACGAGATCGCGCTGCTCGACCGTCTCGTGCCTGGCGTGCCGGCCGGTGAGCGATCCCTCTTTGCCTACGTGGTGAAGGTTGCGCGCCTCGGCGGCTACCTCGCTCGCTCACGCGATCCGCCGCCCGGCAACCTCGTCATATGGCGTGGCTTTGCACGGCTCGCCGACATAGCGCTCGGAGCCGCCCTCACTCAGGCATCGCCAGGATGTGGGTAAAAGGAAGGCTCGCCGAGCGCCTACAGCCATGCCTCGACAAGGTGTGGGCGGTGGCGACCGCGAAGGCAGTTGTGGCGCGCACCGTCACGCTGAAGCTGAGGTTCTCGGACTTTGCCCAGATCACCCGGGCTCGTTCGCTGCCGGTCGCGCTGGCGGACCGCGCGACGCTGGAAGGGGTTAGCCTCGGCCTGTTGCGCGAGGCATTTCCCTTGCGCCGGAGCGTGCGGCTGATCGGCGCAGCGCTCTCTTCGCTGCAGGCGCCGTCCGCTGATGACGAGGTACAGCAGCTCGATCTTTCCTTGTGATAAGGACGGACGCCCAACGCACCAGCGGCGCGACGAGACTTGTAAGGTCCGTCGCGGATCTGACTTCCCTGAACAAAGCTGGCGCGAACTCCTGACCCTATGCAGACCTAGCGGCTGGCCTTATACGGCGTCTGATCCGAGCGGAGAAGCGGACCATCCCGGGGGCGGTCACGACATCAGAAGGTTGTGGTACATTAGCGACCCACGATCTAGGGATGCTAGTTTGGCTGTCCTGCGTCGTCAGGATGAAGCCGGTTACGAGGGCAAGCCTCGTTCGTGGGAAAGCTCACCTCGATAGCGCCCCAACATCTGCCGCCGGACGCTCGAACGGCCGAGGGCCTGCCCGCCTAAGCTTCACCTGTGCATGAAACCGGACCAGATGGGCGCCCTCGTAGCGAGGAGGCTATCCATGGTCGGGGCACTCCGCTCGTCCGACATCCCGTAATGTTGGCGTAACCCAGCACTCCTATCGAGCCGGCCTGCCACAGCGGGAGGCGCCGAGTGGATACGGAACCAGAGAAGGCGGACGACATCTTCGAGAAATTGCTGAGGCAGGCGGTCACGACGACCGTCACGGCGGCGATGGACGAGGATCTCCACTGGGAAGAGGACATCATCGTTCGCCTTATGAACTACGAGATGCGGGCACGCCAAGAGGAACTGAGTTCCACGATGCTACAGGTCACCCAGTCCGGGAAACGCCTGATCGGCAAATGACCGGAAGGCTTCCTGCCGCCCCGCCGGCGCACCCGCGTCCCGCCGGGCATGCCCATGAGGAGCGGATGACAAGTCCGGGAACGATTCTAACTGTTTAAAGATACCCAACGGTATGCATGACGGCCCGAGCCAGAAACGTCGACTACCGCGGTACTGGGTGCACGGTAGTGGGCCAAAGGACCGCCAGCGCCCGATCTCGATCTGAGATGGCACCTGGCAGCCAACCCGTGGCGGCACCGACGATGGCGACGGCCTGTCTTGCCGGAGCCGTACCTTCCACGTCGCGAGAACCAGGACCATAGCGACCGGCGGGCTACCGACGCAGGAAGCAGCCCGAGCTCGTCCGGCGAACGCTGCTGGACTGCGCCGCCAAGCTCGCCCTGGAGCATGGCCTCGCCGCGGTGACCGTGCAGGGGGGCTGCAAGGCCGCCGGCGTGACCAAGGGCGCCCTGTTCCATCATTTCGCGAGCAAGCAGGTGTTGGTCGAGGGCGTCGTCTAGGACCTCATCGAGCAACTCGATGCCGACATCGAGGCGGCGATGGCCAGGGACGCCTACCCGCACGGTCGGTTCACGCGGGCCTACATCGACATGACGCTGCACGATCCGATGATGACGGAGGGAGGCCAGTGGGCCGCCCTACCACATATCCATCCTCGCCGAGCCGAGGCTGCGCCGGCTGGTCTCGGACTGGTTCGCGGAGCGACTGCGCCGCCATCACGACACCGACGGAGGCCCGGAGCTCGAACTAGTCCGGCTCGCCGCCGACGGCACCCGGCTCGCCCATCTCGTGCGCGAGAAGCCGAGCGACCCGGTGCCCATCCTCGGCGAGCTGCGCGAACGCCTCGTCGCCATGACCCTGGCCGGACGGGCAACGACCTCGAACGACGGCAAACCCTGACCCATGAGACACGGTTCATCAAACGGGTTCGCATCGGAAGATGCGGACAACACGACCTACGAGGACCTCGCCACGGCGCACGTGTCGGTGGCGCGCATCCTCGGCCTTTTCCGGCCCTACGGGAGGCGGATCGCGCTCGTCCTGTTCCTGATCGCCCTGGCATCGGCCGCCGGGCTCGCCGCCCCGTTCCTGCTGCGGGCGATCATCGACGAGGCCCTGCCGAGGGGCGACATCGCGTTGCTGGCTGCCCTCTCCGGCAGCCTGGTCGCCCTCGCGGCGGTCGGCGCCGGCATCGGCGTGCTGCAGGTCCTCGTTACCGCGAAGGTCGGGCAGGCGATCATGCACGACCTCCGGGTGGCGGTGTACGCCCACCTCCAGTCGCTCTCGCTACGGTTCTTCACGGCGACCCGCGCCGGCGACATCCAGTCCCGCATCGCCAACGACATCGGTGCCCTGCAGGCACTGGTGACCCACACGGCCGGCGAGGCGACCCGGAACGCCAGCACGGTCGTCATGACGGCCGCCGCGATGCTGCTCCTGGATTGGCGGCTCGCCCTGCTCTCGTTCCTCGTCCTGCCGCTCGCGACCTGGATCAGCGACCGGGTCGGCCGTAAGCGCGAGGAACTCACCTACGAGCAGCAGGGACGGATCGCGGAGATGTCGTCGGCGGTACAGGAATCCCTGTCCCTGTCCGGCATCGTCCTCGCCCGCACGATGGGGCGGACCACGCATCTGACGCGGCTTTTCGCACGGTCGTCGCGCGAGGTCGCGACGCTGGAGGTCCGGTCCCACACGGCGGGCCAGTGGCAATGGTCGGTCATCGACCTAGTGCTCCAGGCCATGCCGGCCCTGACCCTCCTCCTCGGCGGCTGGCTGATGGCGTCGGGCACCACCATGACCGTCGGCACGCTCGTCGCCATGATCGCCTTGCAGGAGCAGCTCCTGTTTCCGCTTGAGGAGGTGCTGCGCTCCGGCGTCGAGGTCAGGAAGACCCGCGCCCTGTTCGCCCGCATCTTCGAATACCTCGACGAGCCCGAGGGCATCACCGAAAGGCCTGATCCCGTCACGCTCGATCCTGCCACGGTCGCGGGCCACGTCCGGCTGGATCGCGTGGCGTTTTCCTACGATCGGGCAGGACCGGCCATTATCCGTGGCGTCACTATCGACATCCCGGCGGGGTCGCACACCGCCATCGTGGGCGCCACCGGATCGGGCAAGTCCACGCTCGGCTACCTGCTCGCCCGCCTCTACGACGTGGATGCCGGCGCGGTGCTCTACGACGGCGTCGACGTGCGCGACCTGAGCCGTCATTCGCTCACCGACATCCTGGGGGTGGTCACGCAAGACCCCTACCTGATCCATGCCAGCGTCGCGGAGAACCTGCGCTTCGCCCGGCCGGATGCCAGCGACGAGGACCTGTACGCGGCCGCCCGGACCGCGCAGGTGCACGACCTGCTCGCGGCGTTGCCCGACGGGTACGACACCGTGGTCGGCGAGCGGGGACACCGCTTCTCCAGCGGCGAGAAGCAGCGCCTGTCCCTCGCCCGCACCCTCCTGCGCGATCCGCGGGTCCTGCTGCTCGACGAGGCGACGAGCGCGCTCGACACCGCGACGGAGCTGGCGATGACCCATGCCCTCGACCGGCCCGGCAGGAGCCGCACCACCATCACCATCGCGCACCGGCTCTCGACCGTGCGCCGGGCGGACCAGATCATCGTGCTCGACCGGGGGGCGGTGGTCGAGCACGGGACGCACGACGAGCTGCTGGACCGCAGCGGGGCCTATGCCCGTCTTGTCCGCAAGGCGGCTTGACGACCTGCTTCGGCCGGCCCCGTCCTGCCGCCATCGTTCCTTGGAGGTCCAACCGTCTTGCGCGTCCTGGTCGTAGAGGATGACCCGAAGCTGAGCGCGTGGCTCAAGATCACGCTCTCGGACGCCCTCGGGCACGCCGACGTCGTCGACAACCTCGACGAGGCGCTGGCCGCCGTCAGTGTCCAGCCGTTCGACCTCGTCGTGCTGGACCGCCGGCTGCCGGACGGCGACGGCATCACCCTGATCTCGCGCCTGGCGCAGCTCAGGCCACGGCCGGGGGTGCTGATGCTGACCGCGTTCGACGATCCCGTAGAGATCGCGCGGGCGCTCGACGCAGGGGCCGACGACTACGTGCCGAAGCCGTTCGAGCCGGTGGAGCTCGTCGCCCGCGCCAGGGCCGTGATCCGCCGGCTCCAGGTCGACAGGATGGGCGTGCTGAGGATCGGCAACCTGTCCTTTGACACAGCCGCACGCTCAGTCAGCATCGACGGTCGCCCCATCCCGGTCCCGCGCCGGGAACTCGCGTTGCTGGAAGCCCTCATCCGTCGGGCTGGGCAGGTCGCCATGCGGGAGACGCTCGAAGCCGCGGCCTACGGCTTCGACGACGAGATCCAGTCCAATGCCCTCGACGCCCATATCTCGCGCCTGCGCAAGCGGCTGAGGGACGCCGGCTGCTCCGTGGCGATCAAGCCGCTCCGGGGCCTGGGCTACATGATGGACGCCGGTTGATGCCCCGTGGGCAGCCCTCCATCGCCCGGCTCGCCGCCGTCCTGCTCAGCCTGGTCGTCGCCGTCACCATCCTATGCACCTGGACGCTGGTCATCGCCCTGCAGGGCGACGATGGCCTCCTCGCGCAGTATGACGCGGCGAGGGCGATCAAGGGGTCTCTTTCGCGCGACGGGGATGGGGCGCCGGTCGTATCGTCGACGAGCGACCTCGATGGGATCAAGCGCTCCTTCCCCGGCCTCTGGTACGTCGTGACGACGAAGGGAGGGACTTTGCATTACGGCGCCGTGCCCGCATCGGTCCGGGACGGCGACGTCGCGGCTCCGAACGCGTCGGACTTCCCGGAAGACGGCGATGCCCTGCACCTGACCAACGCGACCGTGGTGACGCGGATCGGGGGGGAATTCGTACGGATTCAGGTCGGCGGCGCCGCCTACACCCCGGCTCAGGCCGCCCTGACCAGCCTGCGCGATGTGAACTACACCGCCATCCCCATCCTGGCCGTGGTCATCGCGACCATCCTGGTCGCCCTTGTCACCGTCCCTGCCCTGATCGCCCGACCCGTGCGCCGGGTCTCGCACTCGGCGGAGCGCATCGACGGTGGGTCGGACGGTATTCGCCTGCCATTGGAGGAGGCGCCGCGGGAACTCGTCCCGATGGTGGCCGCCTTCAACCGCGCCCTGGAGCGCATCGACGTCGCCTCGGCCGCGCAGCGCCGGTTCCTTTCGAACGCGGCCCACGAGCTCCGGACTCCGCTGACCCGGGTTCGGACCGGCCTGGAGCGGGTCGAGGACGCTCACCTGCGTCGGTCGCTGGTGACGGACATTCAGTCGCTGTCGTCGACCGTCACGATGCTGCTCCAGATCGCGCGGCTGTCCTCGGACAGTCCGGAGATGCGCAGGTTCGACCTCGTGGCGGCGGTTCGCGCCACGACCGCGGAGCATGTCCCCGCGGCGCTTGCCGCCGGGGTGGACGTCGCATTCTCCGGAGAAGGCGACGCGGTCCTCGTCATCGGTTCGGAGACCGCCGCACGCATTGCCGCCGGCAACCTCCTGCGCAACGCCCTGCAGCACGCCCACTCCGGAAAGTCCGTCCTGGTCGAGGTCCGTTCCCCCGGGACCGTTCGCGTGGTTGACCACGGCAACGGGGTCCGGGACGGAGCCCCGGCGGAGATGCTCCAGCCGTTCGCGCGAGGGCAGGCGAGCGACGGCACGGGGCTCGGGCTCGCCCTGGTCGCGCAGGTCATGGCCATGCACGGGGGAAGCGTCGCGATGGACGAGACCCCCGGCGGCGGCTTGACGGTTTCCCTCATGTTCCCGGGCGCGGCCGCCTGACCGACGCCTGCGTCCGACCCCGCCGGGCGTAATGTTGCGGCAACCTCGGCCGCTAGGATCGGTCCGATCTCCCCTCCCGGGAGCCGAGGTGATCCCATGCGCAACAAAGCCCTAGTCCTCGCGGCCGCACTCGCCGTGTTCTCGTCCGCCGTCCCTGAAGCTCAGGCCCGTGGGCGGTCCGGGGCATTCGCCGCCGGCCTCGTCGGAGGGGTCGCCCTGGGGGCGCTCGCCGCGTCCTCGGCACGGGCGCAGCCGGTCTACGACGACGGCTACGAGTACGGACCGCCCGAATACTACTACGTCCATCGCCGCCGGTTCGTCATGCGCGAGTACGAGCCCCCGTTCGAGCCGCTCGGCTTCCACGACGACTGGGACGACTGAGGGATCCGGTTCTCCACCCAGCCCCACGGCACGGGTCCGCGAAGACACGGGGGCCGCCGTCGCCGACGGCCGCCCGATAAACCGTGCGTCCGGGGCTCGGCCCTTGCCCAAAGGGATTTCGAGATGCGGTTTTCGAGTTCGAGCGCCCGCTCAACCATGACATGGTGCCTCGCCGTGGTGATGGGGTTGGTGGCGTCCATCGCGACGGCAGCGACGACGGCTCCCGAAATAGCGGGGGTGCCGCAGACGCGCGCCGACGACGGTCCGCTGACGGCGCTTGGGCGCTCCTGGTCGGAGGTCGTCGTATCGCTCGGCCAGGCCATGTCCGGTGCGCCCTCGTTCGGGCCGGTCCTCGTGTTCTCGAAGGCCCGTTGCCCCAGCGTGGACGACGGGGCGTCCCTGGATTGCGGGCTGGCCGCCGACCGGATCTGCCGGGAGGCCGGTCGCACGACGGGCATCTCGTTCGACCAGACGACCTCGCGGACGTGCCGAGGCAGCGTCGCTTCGCAGACAAATGGGCTGTCCCTCTCCTGCAAGCCGTTGGCCTGGATAAGCCATGCCCTATGCTGGTGATGCGCCCGTGATGGCACGCTTGATCCCACCATCCCTGCGCGTGCGGCGTTGTCGCCCGCATCCCGTCGCGGCGACGGTCGTGGCCGGGTTGGTCGTCCTCGCCCTGGCCGGATGCGAATGGGGCGCCGACGGTAAGGCCGCGCCGGGAGCGGACGCGGGGCCGCCGACGGTGTCGACGGTCGTCGTCGAGGTGGCGTCGGTTCCACGTACCCTCGACCTGCCGGGACGCCTTGCCTCGACGCGGGTCGCCGAGGTGCGTGCGCAGGTCGCTGGCATCATCCGTGAGCGCGCCTTCGAGGAAGGCAGCTTGGTCCGGAAGGGTGACGTCCTGTTCCGCATCGATGCCGCGGTCTACCGGGCCGAGGTCGATGCCAAGGCCGCCGCCCTCGCCCGCGCCGAGGCGACCAAGGTTCAGGCGCAGCGCCAGTCGGAGCGCACCGAGACGCTGTTGGAGCGCCAGGCTGTCAGCGCCGCCCAGCAGGATATCGCGGTTGCCGCAACTCGCCCGAGACCTGGCTCTTCGACACGCCCGTGCCGCCCATGGCCTGGACCAGATCATCGACCGAGCGGGTCGAGATGCCGTGGATGTCGGCCTCCTGGATCACCGCCGTTAGCGCTTTCTCGGCCATCCGGCACGGCTCCAGGAAGCCGGGGAAGTACGAGCCCTTGCGGAGCTTTGGGATGCGCAACCCGACCGTGCCGGCCCGCGTCTGCCAGTCCCGGTCCCGGAGCCGTTGCGTTGAACCAACCGCTCGGCGCTCCTCTCACCGTGGGCTGCCCCGGTCAGGCCGCCCACCTCCAGCTCCATCAGTCGCTCGGCTGCAAAACCGATCATCTCGCGCAGCAGATCGGCGTCGGCACCCTTCTCCATCAGCCCACGCAGGGCCATGATCTCGTCGGTAATCGGGGGTCTCTCGGGTTCGGGCTTGGTCGTCGCTACCCGACCCTACCCGGCAACCCGCCGATGACCACTCCTCACCTACACCACCGCCTGGGACACGACCCATCCGCTCGATGCGGCCATGCCTAGAAAGGTTCCACACGCGCCCTCGCGCCACCGGCCCTGCGTCGCCCCATGGCGACGTCGATGTCGTCGCCGATGGGATCCGAGGCGATGATCTCGCCGATGCGCTCCGGATACCCCAGCACGCTCATCGCCTTGAGCAGGATACCCACCGCCACGCCTGGCTTGCCGGCCTCCAACGCGACCACCGACGGACGCGCGACGCCCATGCGCTCGGCGAACTCGGCCTGCGTCAGGTTGCGCCGTAGGCGCGCCAGCTTGACGGTCTGACCGAGCCGGGCAAGGGCTTCGACCTCATGGGTAGCGAGTACGGTCGTGGTGCGCATGGATCTTTTTCTATACAAAGAACCCATCTATGACAAGAGTTCTTATCACCGATAGGTACTATGAGTGGGTGCCCGCAAGCGTTGGCACAAGATCGCCCCGCTCTCGGTCCGCGCGCACGGACCGTTGGCTCAAGGGCACCGGCCGTGCCGTCGTGCGCCTGCGACCGGTAGTCCGCGCAAGCTAAGGCTCCGAGCATGGACGAAGAGTGGGATGTCGGCGGCCCGAAATCGCAGGGCTGAACGACGCCCCGGGCAGCGACCCTAAACCGACGGAGAGGGTCGGCCTTACCTAAGCGCGGCGTTGATCGCGTTGAACAGGGCTTTCCACCGCGTGCGCTCGTCCTCGGTCAAGTCCGAGGCTTCGTACGTCCGTACCCAGCGCAGGAAGGCCTTGGCGAGCTTGGCCATCGAGAAATCCCTGACCTCGGCCGCGAAGATGTCGACGATCGGCCGCTTCAGCTGCGATGCGGCCTTGGCGCCGATGTCCCAGCCGAGGTCGTCCCTGGCCACCAGGACGAGGGTCTCGCGCAGGAGGTTCTCGATCTTGGGCTTGGCGATCTCGCCGCCGCAATAGTCCTTCGTGCGCAGGATCGCCTTCTGCCCGAGGGCATGCACGAGCGTGTCCTGGCTGGCAGCATGATCGCCCGCGGTGTCGGAGTCGAGGAGTGCGGCGACCTTGAGTTTGTGGGCGTGCAGGATGGTGGCGAAGTGAACCGCTCCAGGTTTCTCGGAGGCTGTTCGTCTTGGGACAGGCGGCCAAGGCTTGGTCGCTGTCGTCGGCATAGGAGCGCTCTTCGGCCTCTGCGAGAAGGACGTTGCCGATTGGCGCGAGCAGGCGACGGTGGTTGTACCGGTCGGCCCTTGCCAAGGTGGCGTACTCGACCGCGATGACCGAGCGCCACGGCCCGCGTCGGTGGATGACCTCCACCTTGAACGGATCGTCGATCGTCCTCGCCGAGACGTTTTCGTGGCCGTCGGCGCTGCCGACCTACGGCTCGAGGCCTGCCTCGGCGTTCGGCGGCACGTTGATGTCCGCTTGCCGGGCAGCCGAAGATTGCAGGAGGCAGCTGTCGTTGCCAGACCTCAGGCCTCGTGGAAGAGATCATCCGCGGCCGGGAGACGATGATTTAGCTCCATCAACGATCCGGAGCGGATGGCGGCATAGAGGAGTGTCTGGTCGTAGGGATCGGCGCAGACGAGATCGCGCGGATCCTCCGACCTTCCGAAGCGCCCGAGCGCTGGGATGAGATCGGCTGGCGGATACTTCCAGAGATATTCGCAGTTCACCGTCTGGGTGCGGCCCTCGATCGGGAAGGCGACCCGAGCCGTTCCCTGATTGCCCTCCGGTGGCAGCGTAACCGTGATGTCGTGCGGCTGCACGGCATGGCCGAGCGAGGCGAGCGTGCAGGCTGTGATCTCGGCGATAAGGGCGGCGTCGTACTCGGTGTGGGCCGGAACGAAGATCAGGCGCCCGATGCGCGGATGTCCATCGTCGTGAAGCGCCGCGAACGAACTGACGGCTTCATCGATGCCGATGGCCCGGCCGGGATCGAGCCGCTGGGCTGCCCTCCAAAGCGAGCCTGCATCGATCTCGCCGCGCTCCAGGCCGCCGACGGCCTCAAGCGCGGCGATCGTGGTCTCGAGGATGCGCAGTTCGTCCGGCGACGGATCACCGATCGGGATGTCCTCGAGCGGCGCGTCGCCGATCGTCCAAGGCAGCTCGGGTGTCGCGGGATCGTCGATTTCCCGTTGTCCGACACGGATGCCCGGCTTCACGAGGCGGATATCCGGCTTCAGGAGGCCGTAGCAGGCGAGGACCACGAAGGCGACACAGCCGGCAAGGCCTGTCCAGCCGACGACGTCGAACGGGCGCCGGAAGAGGACGAGTGCGCCCGCCGCGAGCGCGAAGAACGCCAGGCCCGCCCAAAGCTCATGCTTCGAGGGCATGAAGGCCTCCCCGCTTTGGCGAACCGATCGGGGCATGCGCGACCCGCGGTGAGCAGTCCGCAGCGGACGGGCGATACCGCGTCAAGGGCGACACGCTCGAACCCGTCGGCGCCGATGAGAACGACCGAGCGCGGCGCGATCTTCGCGCCCGACGATGGATCGGAAAGCCTTCCCGTGATCGACCAATCGAACGTCCTGGAGCAGGAATGACGGCTGGATTCAGCGATTGGGCACGACGCGCGTCTTCAGCGCCCGGAGAGCAGCGGCCGTGCCCCATGGGGCGTCCTCCAGTCCGGGCGGTTCGTCCTCGCGAAGCGGTGTCGCCTCGATGAGGCTCACCGGCCCGAACGGCAGCCCCTCGATCGAGCGCAGGTCCATGTGGAGGGCCATCCGCGTCATCGGCCGGCAATCCTCGGGGAGGCGGCAGAACAAGATCGCGCCGTTGGTCTGGACATCCCGCAAGACGCGGTAGCCGTCGGCGACGAGGTCGCCGACGGCGATCAGCACGTCGGACCAGAGCGCCACCGAGGCCTCGTCCGCGACGACCGGATTGCCGGCCCCGTCGAGCCGCATGAAGATCTCGCATTCGACCCCGTTCTCCTGCGTCGTCACGCCCGCCCAGGGGGTCGAGAGGCCGTCGGTCGCCAGCAGCACCGCGTCGCCGTCCTCAATTTTAAGGATGCGGCGATGGGGCTGGTACCACTTCGTCTGTCCGTGGGTGTTGGCCGTCCCGCGTTCGGCGGCAAAGCCCGGTTCGACGGCTCCGACCGACTTCCAGAAGCGGCGGCGCGCATCGGAAGCGGCGGCGTAGACCGGGTTGTCGGGACCACGCGGAACCAGCGCGGCATCGAAGGCCGTTTCGACGGTGACCCGACCCCGTTGCCAAGGCAGCGTCGCCCGAATCCAATGGACGCTCACGACGTTGAACGGCGTCGCAGCGTTCGTGCCGAGCCGCGCGACGACCTCTTCTAGAATGTCGAACTGTGGTTTGTCCGAGGCCACGACCGAGCCGTCGCGGCGGTGATAGCCGCCGCTCATGCTGGAGTGGCCGGCCTGCATGGTCGTCACCGTCCAGTCTCCTCGGACGGCGCCCGCCGGCGCCTTGTCCAGCGCAGCCCGGAGATCGCGTTCGGCATCGTCGAGGGAATAGCTCGCCATCGCATTCTCCATTCTACGCCGGGCTTCGCCCGGCAGCCCGAGGGGGCCTTGCGGCCTCAATCCGGGTTCGTGAACACGCTGCCGCCGATGAAGGCCATCTCGCGGTCCGGCTGCGGCGGATCCTCCTGCGAGCCGTAGGCGAAGAACAGGCGGCGGCTGCGTCCGTCGGGGCCGGTCAGGGTGAGCGTGTGCCGGTCGAGGCCGTAGCGCCCGCCCTCCGGCGGGCGCCGCCGGCTCATCGCGGAGCTCACGCCGCTGGTCGCGCCCGAATTCGTCGCCCCGGTCGAGCCGCCGCGGCCGTAGGTGCCGTCGGAGCGGAAGTCGTAGCGGTTCGAGACGGCGATCATCACGTCGCCACCCATCGCCGTGTTGCCGCCGCCCGACATGCGGCGGTAGGAGCGGGCAATCGTCCGCACGCCGGCCTCCGCCGGGTAGGCCTTGAAGAACGAGCCGTTCTGGAGCCTGTAGTCCTGCGGCTTCCCGCCCGTGCCGGTCAGGACGTACGAGTCGCCGGAGCGGGTCCAGCGGCCGAAGCGGCGCGGCTTGGCGGCGCGCTCTGCGGCGAGGTCGACGTCCTCAAGGGCGGCATCGTCGATCTCGTAGTAGCTGCCGTCGCGAAACAGGATCAGCGGCTCGAACTCGATGACGACCATGCCGCCGACCCCGACGCCGGTCGTCGAGCGGAAATACACGCCCTCGACCGCGGCCCAGTTCGCGGCGTGTCGCGGTTCCGCCGGCGGGTTGACCGCCACCGGCGGAGCGTTGCCGGGGACGACGGGGGCCTCGGGCAACGCGCCACCCGCCGCGGCCCGGTCCGCCGGAGCCCTCCGGCCGCCCTTGCCCACCAGCCCGTCATCGGTGAGGGCGACCGCCCGCAGCTTTGCCGGGGGGATGAAGTCCGTCGGCAATGTAGCGACGAAGCTCGGCACCATCCCGAGGCGCTGCGCCGCCTGCCAGCCTGCATGGTGCAGGACCGTGCGGAGCTTCACCTGCTCGGCGAAGGCGGCGCGGGTGGCCGCCTGCGACAGGGGCGGCTTGTCGGCCATCGGCGCCACCATCTGACGCCGCACCGCCCGGAGCGCGGCAGGACTCGGCTCGGCCTTGGTGTCGTTGGCGACCATCCATTGCAGGACGATGAAGGCGGTGAGCACGTCGCCGGCATCGTCCGGCCGCAAGGCGGTGTCGGAGAGGAAGCTCCGGAAGATCGCGTCGTAATCGTGCCGGGCCATTTCCCGGGCGACCTCGGCCGCGGCGATCGGGTTGGTGGCACGCAGCTCCCGGACGTGGCGGGCGACCGTGGCGGCCCGCAGCTCCGCGTTCGAAGCGAAGGGCAGGGCGGGGCTGGCATCCCCGCTCTCCGACCGGGCAACCTCGCCGACCGACCGGGCGTCGAGGGTCCGGAACTGCTGCTGCGGCATCCCCTGGGGGATGCCCGTGCCGACGTCCTGGGCCGGCGCTGCGGCGGCCAGCAGCGGGATCAGGGCGGCGGCGACGGGGATGACGGCGATCTTGGCGGCCATGGGGCGCTCCGCGCTCGGACGACGATTGAGGGACGGCCGGTCGGCGGGCGCCGTCGGACCCTGGGTCCGCCTCACGGCCAGCGGATCCCGAACAGCGCCAGCACGCCGGCGACGGCCGCGCCGATCAGCATCAGCGCCATGAAGGGCAGGAGCGGGATCACCAGCCAGCCCATCATCATCAGGGTGTAGAGCAGGCCGCCGATGTCGAGGCCGGCGATCCGGCACGGTTGCGCGCCCGCCTCGTTGACCGTGCACCCCGTCAGGCGGGTGACGACCAGGGAGAGGACGAGTAGCAGGAACGGGGTCCAGACGATCAGCACGCCGAGGAGGAGCACGGGCCGGTTCCTTCTGCGCCGGGTGACGCCCGGCGGCACCACGCTCATCGCGAGCTCCCGGCGCAGGGGCGCCAGACCCGCTGGTATCCGGCGTCGCCGGGCCGGCCGTAGCACCAGCCCGCCGCCTCGAGCCGCCGGTCGACGGCGTCGCGCCGGGTGCAGGCGTCGAGCGTGGCGGGATCGTCGCCGCGCCCGCCCCGGCAGGCGGCATTGAGGGCTGTCCAGTCCCGCACCAGCTGCGGCACGTCGGCGGCCGGGCCGGCCTGCGCGACGCTTGCCGCCGCGGCGAGGCCGAGGAGCGCGGCGGGAACCAGGATGACACGACGGGCCACGCGCGACCTCCTCAGCGCGGCGCGACCGAGGCGGCCACGCGCTCGGCGCGGGCGAGCGCCTCGGGCCGGTCCGCCGGCGCCAGGCCCAGCACCCGCAGGTAGGACGACCCGTCGAACCGGATCACCTGCGCGACGGCGACCGGGCGGCCGCTCCTCGTATCCAAGCCGGTGGCGCGCAGGCGCAGCACCACCGCGCCGTCGCGGGTCGCCCGGTCCTCGTCGGTGACCGTGACGTCCTTGATCTCGCGGAAGGTGGCGAGCGCCTTGCGGGCGAAGGCGCCTTCCTGGCCTTCCGGCACGGCGGCCCGCCCCATCGAGGGGGCGACGACGACCAGCGGCTGCGCGCCGTCGGGATCGATGTCCTTCGGGCCGTCGGTGAGCATCAGGGCGTTGCCCATCAGCGCGCGCACCGGACGGAAGCCCGCGAGGTCGCCGACGGTGAAGGGCAGGGCCGCGATCTGGTCGGCGAGGCTGCCGGGCGCCCGGAACGCGATCGTCGAGAGCGCGGCCTCGACCGCCTCGTTCGGCATCTGGCCCCGCTCGGCTTCCGGCACCTGCACGGTGATGAGGCCGGTACCGGAGGCACCGCGCACTACCGCGACCCACTTGGCGTAGGTGAGCCCGTTGGCGGCCTGGCTGCCGCGCAGAACCCGCCCCTCGCCGCCGGCGACACCGAGAGCGGTGCCGGAACCCCGGGCCTCGAAGCCCGTCGCGCGCAGGGTCTCGGGGGTGAACCGCTCCACGAGCTGGCCGTAGGCCTCGGCCGGCATCTCTGTGATGAGGATCGAGGCGCCCGAGCGATGCTCAAACCCGGCGAAGCCCTTCGAGGGCGTCATGCCGGGCGGCGGCACCAGGCCGACCGAACCGGCGGCCGGGAACACCGCCTCGGCGGCGAGGGCGGGCTGGGCGAGGAGGCCGAGGACCGCCAGAAGCCGGCCGACGGCGAGAATGGGCCCGCCAGCGGCGCGGCGCAGGAACGATGCCATTGCGGACTCTCCGGGTGGTCGGTGCGAGGCGTTCAGCGCGTCGCGACGCGGCTGAGCACGAAGGTGTTGCCGGAGAACTGGACCTGTCCGGGCGCGCTCATGTGCTCGAGCATCAGGCGCAGGTTGCGGCCGAGGCGGGCGGAGTCGGAGCGGGTCTCGTACCAGTACTCGGCGGCGGACGCTCCAGACCGCACTGGGCGGTGGTGCTCGTAGCAGCGGAACGCCGCCATGTACTCCTCGGCCGCCTGGACCTCTTGGGCCGAGAACCCGTTGAGCCGCACGACAAAGGCCGTCGGCAGGCCGCCGCAGGCCTCACCCGTCGGGCCGCCGGCGACCGGCGCCGCGACTGCGCCTGGGACGGAGGCCGCGCCGGGATCGGCCCCGCGGCGGGGCGCCACGACTCCGTCGAGCTTCGCAGTGAGCGCTGCTGCAACGTCGCCGGCGATCACCTTCGCTTCGGCACCGACCCGCTCGAGCAGGCATTCGCGGTCGCAGCCCTGCGGCAGCGGCGGCAGCTGCATACCTGCGACTTCGAACGAGCCGAGGGACTGGCCGGTGCGCACGTTGAGGAGCCGGCCCGGGATGCGCACCTCCGGCCGCACGATGTCCGAATGGGCCGATTTCGACGCTGAGGCGTAGATCTGGAACACCGCGACGACGTCGAGGGGCGGGCTTGAGACCGCCCGGGCGACCTCGATCAGCTCGGCATCGCGCCGGCGTACCCGCTTCGGTTGCGTGAAGCCCATCGCCACCGCGGTCTCGTCGTAGACGTTGTATCCGCGCAGGTTCATTGTCTCGGAAAGTTCCGCGATCACCCTCTGGAAGATGCGGTTGCCGCGCGGCACCGAATCCTCGTCGGCATCCTCGCCCATCACCACGATGGTGGGTTTGGGCTGGGCCAGGGCCGGGCCTCCGAAGAGGAGGCCGAGGGAGAGCGTGGCGAGGGCGGTGCGGCGCGCGGCGGCACGGATGGGCAGCATCGTGTCCTCCTGTCGGTCGGATCGGTCGGTCACTCGGAGCAGGGCAGCGGAGTCGGCGCCGCGTCGAAATCGTCGAGGTCGAGTGCCACGCGCCGGCGCGGGTCGACCAAGGCTGGGCCGGTCAAGGCCGGGGCCGCGCAGGCCGCCTGGGCGGGCGGCCCGGGGAAGCGGAGCCCGCCGTGGCGGGCGGGCGCGATCAGGCTGACCTCAACCCGGCGATTGACCCGCGACAGCGGGGCGGCCGGGTCCTTCGGGCGGGCCGGGCCCCAGCCATGCACGCGCAGCCGCTCCGGCGCGATGCCGTAGGTCTCGACGAGGTGGGCACGCACCGCCCAGGCCCGGGCGAGGGACAGACGCCGGTTATGGGCAGGCGCACCCGCCGCATCGGTGTGGCCGGCAATGAGGAAGCCGTGGCCGGCGAGGTCGCGCGAGGCAAGCGCATGGCCCAGCGGCTCGAGCTGGATCCGCGCCTCCGGCGTCAGACGGGCGCTGTCATAGGCGAAGAACACCGTGAGATCGACCGTGCGGCCCGGATCAACCCGCACGGCCGGCCCGCCGTCGTCGGGGGTGAGCGCCCGCGCCGGCACGCCGGGGGTCAATCCCGGATTTCCGTCGGCGAAGGGGGCGAGGGAGCGCATGATCGCGGTCGCCGACGGGTTGCGGGTCTCCGCCTCCGCCGGACCGGCCTCGTCCAGCTTCTCCCGGCCGCCGGGCGCGTCGGTCAGCGGGTTCGCCCGCGCCGCGCCGCCGAGGGCGACGACGAGGCCCAGGGCCATCGCGAGGCAGGATCGGCCGAGGCGACGCCTCGCCGTGCGCCGCAGGGCGGCGTCGCCGGTGATGGTCGGCCGGGCGGGCGCGTCGTCGATCCGCATGGTTCCGCTCTCCTCCTCTGGGGCCTTGCTGTTGCCCGTCACACCCCGTGCCTGGACGAGCCAGAGCGGTTTTCGCCGTGCCGGCGCACAGATCGTCTCGAGAAAAGATCAGTGCCCGCGCAGGATCGCGTTCATCCGCCCCGGATCGAGGGGGGCGTCGGATGCGGGCGGGGCAGCTGCAGGCGAGGCGGAGGGCCTCGCCGCCGGCTGCGGGGCCGAATCCGCGGCCACCGTGGCGGCGGCCGGCCGGCCCTGGCGCGCCACGATCTCGGACAGGATGCGGCTACGGTTGAGAATCGCCGAGAGGCGGGTCGCGGCGTTGAAGCTCGACGGGTCCTTCGGGTCGAGACCGCCCTCCTTATGCAGCGCGACGCCGGCCACCGAGGCGTTGAACATCAGCGAGCCCGAGGAGCCGCCGAGCGTGTCGCAGCGGTGGCGCAGGTCCGGCCCCTCGCCCTGCTCCTTAAGGGCAAAGCAGCGGAAGCGGCTCATCACCTTCGGCCGCCCGAGGGGATGGTGGATGACGAGCATCGAGCGGTTGCCCGGCACCGCCTCGCCCGAGAGCCGGGCCGCGCCGTAGATTTCGGTCGGGTTGCCGCCGGCGCGGGCGAGCGCGTAGTCGAGGCGCGCGTCGAACTCGACCGGCTTCGGGTCGATCTCGAACCGTCGCGAGCCCTGCCCGTCGAGGGTCAGGTAGTCCATCAGGATCGAGGCCTTGACCGGGGTCAGGTCGCCCAATTGCGGCAGGCAGTGGTGGTTGGTGAGCACGTAATCGCCCGGTAGCAGCGCGCCGGTGCAGGAGGCGCCGACCGTCTGGCCGGTGCGGGCGTTCCTGAGCACGATGTCGATCCGGCCGATCGGGCGGGCGAGGGCGGCGAGCCCGTCGCGCGGATCAAGCTCGGCGATCGGCTCGAACGCGCCCTTGTTGCGGTCGACGTAGGTTGCCGCATCGCCGGTGGTCTGCCGCAGCGGCAACTGCGTGCGACCGTAATCGGCAGGATCGAAGCCGACGCTCTGTGACCGTGCAGGCTCAGCCGCGCCAAGCGCGAGGATCAGACTGACAAATACCCGAATTTCCCCCTTGGTCGAGCGGCGTGTCCGGTGGCTTATGGCCATCGCTGTCCTCCTCTCGGCGACGGCTTTATGCCGCCTGCCAGTCCGCAAGTCAAAACAAGTCGATCCCGGCCCGGGAATAGTCCTTATGGGACGAGGCCGTGGACGAACCGATTGGCGGTGCCCGTCGGGTTTGCGGCGCCCGGATCCGTATCGGCAGAGCCAGTCATCACCTGGAACGCGTAGATGAGGTTTCGCCGGGCGCCCTCCCGCAGGAAATAGGCCTGTGCGCCGTCGGGCAGCCCGGTCGGCGGCAGTGCGGCGGCGGCGAGCTCCGGGCCAACCGCCACACGCGCGCCGGGTATCGCGGCGCGGAAGGCGAGGCCGCACAGGTCCGGCGCGAGGCGGCTCGCCCGCAGCCGGCCGGGCGCCTCGACGGGGACCGTGCGCCGCACGGGCGGGTCGGCCCCGAAGGCGACGCGCCGGCAGGACGAGCCCGCCGGAGCGGCCAGTTCCTCCACCACGGCCGCGCTCCCCGCGGCGTCCGGTGCCGGAGCGACGACCGGCCGCTCCGCCTCCGGGCGTGCGCGGAGCATCGCGAAGCCGGCAGCGAGCGCCGTGGCGGCGAGAAGTGCGACGAACGCGGCCACGAGAGCGGGTCGCCGCCCGCCCGCCGGGGCGGGGTAGGGCGCCGGCCGTGCCAAAACCGCGAGAGCGGCCGGCACGCTTGCGGCCGGCAGGATCACCGGCGCCCGCGCCCGCCCGAGGTCGCGAAGCGCCCGCGCGGCCTCCGCCGTCTCGGGCCCGTCGGGCAGGAGGACCACGAGGTCGGCGCGCGCCGCCGCCGCGAGCAGGTCGCGGGAGCGCGCGAGCTTGTCGAGGAGAGCGTAGTCGCCGGGCAGCACCGCGAGGTCGAGGTCGACCGCTCCCGTCGCCCACAGGACGAGGTCGGCCGCCTCCGGATCGGCGGTGAGGCTGTGACCTCGCGCCAGGAGGCCGTGGGCGAGGCAGACCGGTACCTCCCACGAGCGCCCGGCATCGAACGAGCCGGAGAGCCGCAACTCGTAAGGTTCGGAAACCTCGCCCGCGAGGCGCGACAGCGGCCCGCCGGCCGCGGCGAGCCGGGCGTAGTCGCCCGACCAGGGCAGGGGCCGGTAATCGCCCGCCGCGAAGGCGGCGGAGGCCGGCAGGCCGGGGCGTTTCTTCAGGCTGCGCAGAACCACCGGACCGCCGGTCGTCGGCACCACGACCAGGATCGAGACCGGATCGATTGAAGCCGGCTTCATGCCGCCGTCACAGCAGGAACACCGCGCAAGACCTGTCCCGCAGCATCTCGCCGAGCCGGGCCGCCTCCGGCACGTCCGGGTCGAGGGCGACGAGGATCACGCCGTCGGTCGGCGGCGGCAGCGCGAGCCGCACCGTCTCGTCGCCCAGCATCGCCTCGATGACGCGCGGCGGCCGCGCCGCGCTGCCGCGCAGTACCAGGAGCGGCGGCGCGTCCTCGTCCGCGGGCAGGATCCCGAGGGTGAAGGGGCCGACGCGGCGCGATGCGACCGCGCCATCCGAGGCCGCCGCCGCGAGCGGCGCGTGGGCAATCGCCTGGCCTGCGAGCAGCGCCCGGTAGCGCCGGGCCGTCGCCGGATCGGCGCGGATCGCCCGCACAAGAGCGAGGTCGACCGGTTCGCCCGGCTCGCGGGTGGCGTGGGCCCACAGCTCCGCGGCGCCTGGGCGCCGAGACGTATCGCGGGCAGGTTCGCTCGCCCGCATGAGGGCGCGGGCGGCGTGGATCTCGGCGAGCAGGCGCGCTTCGTCGCTCACGCGGTCGCCTCCGCGGCGTAGGCCTCGGCGAAAGCTTTCGCGAAGACGTCCCGGTCCGTCGCGAAGGCCGCGTCGAGCGGCCGCTGCCGGGCGAGGCCGGCGATCGCACGGGCGAGCCGGCCGGCCTCCTCGGCGAGCCGCAACAGGGCGGCGTCCGCCGCGGCGAACCCCGCCGCGAGCCGGTCGGGGTCGTCGAAGCCGGCGCGCCGGATCCGGCGGATGTCGGCGCGCGCCGCCACGAGGGTGTCGCGTGCCTCGGGGGGTAGGCCCTTGGCCTCTGCCGGGACCCGGAGCGCCGCCGCGATCCGCAGCATCCGGTCGAGATGCGCGGTCAGCCCCGAGACCCGCTCGGCCAGCGCCAGGTAGGTCTCGGCCTCGGCGCAGGCCGTGCGCTCGGCGATTGCCGCCCCGCCGCCACCGCGGCGCAGGCGGTTGGCGAGGCCGGACTGCACCCGCCCGAAGCTCGCGGCCCGCAGCGTCGTGAGCGGGCGGGTGCGGTGGAACGGCTCGAGGCGCAGGAACTCGGCGAGGTCGTCGCGCTCCGCCCCGGTCAGGATCTTCGGCCCGTCGGGGAGCGCGGCGAGCAGGGCCGCCAGGGTCTCGGCCGGCTCGGCGGCGGCGAGGTCGGCCAGCGAGGCGTCGAGCCGCTCCTCCCAGCCCTCGACCGCGTCGAGCGAGGCGGGAGAAGCCAGCGCCGCGAGGCCGCCGAGCAGGGTGGAGGCCGCCTCGAAGGTCACGAAATGCTCGGCGACCGTGCGAAAGCCCGGCCGCTCGCCCTCGCGCATCTGCCCACGCCAGAAGCCCAGGATGTCGTCGTCCGTGAAGGCGCGGCGCCCGTCGAGGAAGCCGAGGATCGCCCGGAAGCGCCGCTCCAGCGGGGCGAGCGGCAGGTGGGCGTGGCGATAGGCGGCGAGGTAACGCGCCAGGCGACGGCTGAAGGACACGGCGCCCTCGGCGTCCGGTGCGGCGGCGAGGTCGTCGAGCCAGCCGGTGACGGCGGCGAACTGCGCCAGGTCCTCCGCCGTCACCACGAACTCGGCCAGCGCGAGGAGCCGGGCGAGGCCGGACCAGGTCGTACGCCAGCCCGCCTCTCCGTCCGGAAGGATCGGGCCGTAGGCATCGACGGCAGTGCCCGTGCCGGCGAACCGGGCCTCGAGCCGGTCGGCTCGGGCGAGCCCCGGATCGAGGGCGAGGGTGACGAGGTCGCTCCCGTCCCGGGCACCGGTGAGCCGCGCCAGGGCGGCGAGGGCGTGGGCGAGGTCCCAGAGCGGCTTGTCGCGGTTCGGCCGCACGGCGCCAGCGACGACCCGGGCGAGCCAGGCCCGGTCCTCGCGGGAGAGGTCGCGGCCCTCGGCCACGGCGGCGAGGTCGGCCGCGCAAGCTTCGTCGTATCCGCCGGTCATGCGTCCGCCCTCGGCCCCGCGCCCGTTCGTCGCCCACCGATATCGCCGCCCCACCGGTCCGTCACCCCCCGGGGCCACCGTCAGCGGCCGACGATGCGCGGCGCGATCCGGCGCACCAGGATCTCGACCTGGCGCGCCGCCACGTCGCGGCTGCCCGCGAGCGCCCGGATCGTCAGGAGGTCGCCATCGCGCAGGATGACGGCGGTCGCCCCCGCGCTCGACCCGATGCCGTAGGTGGTGACCCACCCCACCGCCGGATCCACCGACAGGCCGGACAGCCGGCAATCCGGGCTGCGCGACCGGCAGATGTCCTGGAGCTGCGCCATCGAGGTCCGGCCCGCGCGCACCCGCTCCTCGGTCCCGTCGGCCTGGCGGCCGAGCAGCAGGTCGACCATCGGCGCGCCCTCGCAGGTCGTGCACATCAGGGTAAGCCGCTCCGGGGCGGCCCGCGCCGCGTAGCCCTGGCCGAGGGCAGATCCTGCCTCGTCCGCCACCGCGGTGAGGTCGCGCAGCGCGAAGCCCCCGGCGCAGGCCGGCGCGGCGGAGACGCACAGGAGGGCGACGAGAAGGCTTCGCATCAGGCATTCTCCCTGTAAGTGAGGGCGGTGGTGCCCGTCCGTCTCGTCATCGCACCACGATCCTGGCCGTCGCCTCGGTCACGCCCGGCACTGCCCGGATCCGCTCGACGAGGTCGAGCACCTCGGGCGGCTGGAGCAGGCGGGCGTCGCCGTCGGCGCCTGGCGCGGCGGCGAGCCAGCGCTCGGCGAGTTCCGGCGGCAGGCCGCCGGCGACGCCGAAGCAGGAGAACAGGTTCTCGAACGGCTCCCCGCCGACGATCTCGTCGAGGCCGTAGCCGCGCGGGTATCGCCGGACGTCGCCGGCGGCGAGAGGCGTCAGCGAGGCGGCGTTGCCCCGCACCGGCAGCGCCACGAAGGCGGTCTCGTCGGGGGCCACCACCCAGCAGTACAGGCTCTGGCGCGCCCGTGCGTCGATGCGCAGCTCGAGCCGCTGGCCGCGCGCGAACGGGGTGGCGGTAGCGGCGACCGCGAGCCGGCCGCCATCGGTGCGCGCCGTCGCCGCGAGGTGGTCGAGGAAGGGGCGCGGGGTCGGGTCGCAGCCCAAGCCATCGACGGCGATGCGCCGCCGCCCGGTCGGCGCCAGCACCGCACCATCGCGCTGGAACTCCAGCTCCATCCAGGAGCGGCGCTCGCCGTCGGTGAGGAAGCGCCCGCGCGCCGTGACCGGACCGGCGCAGGCGGTGCCGGGCGGGCGGCGGCGCACCTCGAGGCGGGCGCCCTTGAGGATGCGGCTTGCCGAACGCGCCTCGGCGTCGAGGGCGATGAGCAGGCGGTCGGTGAGTGCGCCGGCGCAGGACGAGTGGCCGCCCTCGGCCTCGAACGGGCAGACCTCGACCGCGGCGACGCCCGGCGCCGCCTGCCCGAAGGCCCGCACCGCCCGCTCCAGCTCGGCATCGACGTCGGCGACGCCGGCGCCGACGCGGATCGGCACCGTCAGGGGCTCGCTCGTCGCCTTGCAGGAGGCGCTGCGGGTGATCGCCTGGAGCCGGAACGCCGCTGTCTCTCCGGCGCGGCGCGGCTCGACCAGGAACACGCTGGCCTCGCCCGCGAAGGCAGCACGGATCTGCGCCTCGGCCTCCGGGCCGGACAGGCCGGTCGTCCCCTCGCGCAGGGCCTTGACCCGCACCACGTCGGCGGCCGCGGCGAGGCGGACCCGGCCGGTCCCCTGCAGCCGGCTCTCAACCGCGAGGCGCACCTCCTCGGCCTGCTCGCGCGACCACGCGGTCTGGCCGGGCTCGGGCCCGATGACGGCGAGCGAGAGATCGGACCGCCCGGCGCAGGAAGCGACCGCGTCGAGAAAGGGCGCCAGCGCGTCGGTGCCGGGATCGGCGCGGGCCGGCAGGCCCGCGGCGAGGATCGCGGCGAGCGATGCGGCGAGACGGTGCTTCATTCCGTCTCGTTCGCCTTGGCGTACTGATCGAGGGCGCGCACGAAGACCGGGTTGAAGCGTCCGTCGAGCGCGCCGGGATAGTAGTCGGCCTGCTTGATCGCGCGCTGCACGGTGCGGATCGTCTCGGGCTTCAGCTTCTGCGCCGCTGTGTCGGTGGCCGAGACCGCGGCGGCGCCGAGTTCGCCCCGCTTGAGCGCCTGCAGCACCATGTCGGCGGCGCCGACCCCCGGGAAGTAGCGGGCAAAGCCGTTGTCGATCAGGGTGGCCATCGTTGCCATCGCCACCGGATCGCCCTTCTCGGCCGCCTTGCGGAACAGGTCGAAGCCCTGGCGCAGATCCCGCGGGAAGCCGTGGGCGCCGGTGGCGTAGTGCGGCACGAGCTTGCTGATCGAGGGCACGTCGCCCCCGTCCGCGGCGCGCCGGTAGAGCGCCACCGCCTCGGCCTCGTTCTTCGGGACCCCGTTGCCGTATTCGAGCATGCGGGCGGCGTTGGCGAGCGCCACCACGTTGCCGGCCTCGCCGGCCTGGCGGTAGAGGCGTAAAGCCTCGCCCTGCGAGCGCTTCACGCCCTGACCGTTCTCGTAGAGCGTGGCGAGGTTGTTCATCGCCGCGGTGCTCCCGGCCCTGGCCGCCCGGTCGTAGGCCGCGAACGCCTCCTTCGCGCGGTCGGCCCGGTCGTAGGCGCGGCCGAGCTGGTAGGCGAGGCGGCGCAGGGACGGGTAGGCGGCCGACGCCCCGCGGCAGGCCTCGATCGCCGACGCGGCCTCGATCCGGCCGTACTTCACGCCCGGGACGGCCTGCGGCCGGTCGGGATCGTCGGTGCCGGCGGCGAGCGCGTCGCAGGTCTTCACCCGCGGGTCGCTGCTCGGGTCGGCGCCGCCGAGATAGCCTTGCGCCAGGCCGCGATAGGCGCAGGCCTCGGTACAGGAATCGAGGTAGGCCTGGTATTGCCGCGCCGCGCCGAACCTCGCCCAGTTCTCCTGGTCGATCGCCGCCGCGTCGCGCTGCCGGCCGGCGAGCAGCCGGTCCATCGCCCGAGGCCGGTAGGCGCAGACCGCGCCGCAGGTGCCGATATAGGCCTCGAACCCCTCGCGCGTGCCGAGCGCCTCCGCCCGACGCCACGCCGCCTCGTCGCGCAAGGCCGCGACGCCGTTCGCCACCGCGTCGACGGGCAGCGAGGCCTGGAGCACGATCGGCGCGTCGTCGACCTCCGGCACCTGCTCGCGGCCGGAGGCGCGGCGCGCCGCCTCCTCGACCTCGCGCGTCAGGTAGCCCTTCAGCTCCGCCCAGGTGACCCGGCCGTCTCCACCGCCCGGCCGGTCGCCCGCATCGGCGAGGCCCGCGACGCCCATCAGGAAGCGGCTGGTGAGGAGGCCCAGCCGGTTGGCCTCGTCCCAGTTCGCCGGCGTCGCGCCCGATGTCGCCACCAGCCGCACGATCCCGCTCTCCGCCTTCGGCCGGGACGGGGCGAAGCCGGGGGCCGAGACCGCGAGCAGGCTCTCCCCCTTACGGCCGGTCTCGCCGGTGAAGCAGGCATCGACCATCACGACGAGCTGGCGCCCGGACCCGATCTTGCGCTTCACGAGGTCGAGGTTGCGGTAGAGCGTCTCGAGGGCGTAGCCGCTCTCGCCCTGGTTCGGGTTGCCGTCCTCCGGTAGGAGGAAGGGCTGGCGGCTGGCCAGATCCGGTACACCGTGGCCCGAGTAATAGACGAAGACGTTCGATCGCCCATCGCGCACGCTGCGCCACAGCCGGCCGGATTGCGGATTGCGCTCGGTGCCGAACACCTGGTTGAACTCGTTGAGCGTTGCGTCCTTGAGAACGAAGACGTTGGCGTCGCGGTAGCCGAGGCGCTGGACGAGGTAGGCGCGCATCGCCTCGGCGTCGTTGTGGGCGTAGTCGACCGGCACCGTCTGCTTGTAGCTGCGGTTGCCGATCACGACGGCGACCGAGTCGCCGTTGTCGGCGAAGGCGGTGGTTACGGGAGCTGGCGCGTCGGGGGCGGCCCGGGCCGCGACCGGGGCGAGGATCGCCGCCGCCTGCACCAGGATGGCGAGCGCGGCGCGGGCGAGGCGCCGCGACACCGGAGCCTTCGTCATGCGCGTTCTCCTTTCCCGAGGGCGGTGGGCTCCCGACCGTCGATCCCCGGCGACCGGCGTTCCGGCCGAACGGTGAAAACGAAAGCCTGCCGTTGCATGGCGTCGCGATGGTCTAACGTGCGACGAGGGCGATGGCGAGGCTGAGAAGGGCGAGGTGGAGCGGCGAGAGGGTCTTCAGCATCGCTGTGCCTCCTCAGCGCAAGTAGAGGCCACGCCCGCACCGGCGCACCCGCTGCGGCTCGATGTACCCGGTCGCCCGATTGAACACCTCGACCGTGCGATAGAGGCAGTAACGCCCGGAATCTCGACCGTTGTAGTAGACCCCGCCAGTGTCGAGATCGACGCCGATGAATTCCTGGTTGCCACGGCTTCCGTGAGCCTCGCCATCCTGGGCGATTCCCGGGGCCGTGCAGCAGAGCAGGGCGATCGCGGCGAGGATCGTGGTCTTCGTCATGGCGCATCTCCGTTCGGGCGCTGTCCGCCCTCATCGAGGCCATGGGCCGGCTAGACCGGTTTTCGCGGGCGGTGAGCCGGCAGATCCGAAAAATTCCGATCCGGGACGCCGGCGGCCCGCCGCGTCCGGACGTCCCGGGCCGCGCGGCGGTGGTGGGCGCGCGGCTCACAGGGTGAACACCGCGACCCAGACGCGCTGCAGGCCCGAACCGGCGGGCGCGACGACGACCTTGCGGGCAAGCCGGCCCGCCACCAGAACCTCGCCGCCGGCCGCTCCCTCCGGCAGGCTCGTGAGCCACCCGTCGAGCTCGCCGCCAAAGATCGTGATTCCCGCATCGGCGCCGAGGGTGAGGCCACCGGGCACGAGCCGGGCCGCGACGGCGGCAGCCTCGGCCTCCGGCGCCTCGAAGGTGAACCGCACCAGCCGGTCGATCCCCGCCTCGTGAGCACTCCGCAGGTCGCGATGGCCGGGCGGCAGCGTCACGCCGATGAATGCCTCGATCTCCGTGACGGAGACCGGCTGCCCAGGCGTGCAGGCGGGGAGCAGGGCAGCCGGAAGCAAGGTCAGAAGCAACGCCGATCGCGCGGCGGCGGGACGCGCGCTCACCGGCCCGGCCCCCGCAGGTAGGCCCGGATCTGCCGGGCG
Organism: Methylobacterium sp. ap11; assembly: GCF_900110515.1. Taxonomy (NCBI): domain Bacteria; kingdom Pseudomonadati; phylum Pseudomonadota; class Alphaproteobacteria; order Hyphomicrobiales; family Methylobacteriaceae; genus Methylobacterium; species Methylobacterium sp. ap11. Next base: position 26,328 of record NZ_FOEB01000039.1, read on the forward strand.
TGGTCGCGGGCGCTGCCCGCCTCCGACCCGGTCCCGCGGGCGATCCGGTCGAGGGCCGCGAGCGCCGTGCGGCCGTGGCGCCGGCTGGCGAAGAGAGCGAGCCCCTGCTCGGCGACATAGACGTCGAGCCCGGTGAGGCCGGCCACGCAGGCGAGGTAGGCGGCGGCGTTCGCGACCTGGCCCGGATCGAGGGCCAGCCGCTCGACCGAGGCCTCGCCGACGAGCGCCGGTGGGTAGCGCGTCTCGAACGCCGTCACGAGCGCGGAGCCGACCAGGGCGGCGGCGCGCACCTCGGCGCAGCCCGGCAGCGGAAGGCTTGCTACCGATGCGGACGCGGCCCGGGCGGGGTCCGGCAGACAGAGGGCGAGCGCGAGGAGGGCCGCGCGCATCAGCGTGCGTAGCCCGTCACCCGCAGGCCGCGCTCGGAGCGCTCCACGGGAAAACGGCTCAAAGCCGTGAGGCATGCCGCCACGGCGTCGAGATCCTGCATGGTCTTCCGGTCGGAAAGACCGCACCCGCGCGGACTGGGGACCACGGCCTGAATGTCCAGCCACTCGATCGCCCGCAACTCCACCGGCCCGAGCGCGACGGTATCGATCCAAGGACGCGACGGATACAGCCGGACACCCGACGGCGTCCCGAAATCCCGCGGCTCGGCGACGTCGAGGAACTTCACGCGCATCCGGATCCCGGGGGCCGCCTCGCGCAGGGCGCCGAAGAGCTTGCGCCACTTGGTGTCCGACATGTGCGCGACAGAGAAGTCTCGCCGCGCCCGAGCGGCGAGCCGGCGCAGGTCCGTATTCGTATGGATGCTCATCACCGTCGCTCCCGTCACGGCGTGCGCCGGTAGACGCCGCGGAACGTGACGTTCAGGCCGCCGCAGGCGAGGTTGTCGTCGACAACGAGCCAGGGCCCGAGCCGTCGCAGCCAGACCTTGCAGTCGGTCTCGCCGCCCTTCTGCACTGGCAGGGTGCCGTTCTCACCCATGGCGAAGCTGGCGGTGTCGCCGACGGGCACGACCGTGCCGGACATCTCGCCGATGTGGATCCCGCCGCGGCGGACCCGATCGGGGTCGCCCGCGCCCCAGGTCGCATCGCCCGCGACGGCGAGCGCGCCGGCCTTGTCCCCGGCCGTCACCCGGATCTGCGCCTCCGCCTGCTTCCAGGTCCCGAGCCATCCCTCGACGGCGACCGCAGGTGCCGGCTCGACCGCCACCGCCCCGGCCGAAATCCAGCCGGTCCGCCCGACATCCTCGTCCTTGGCGCTACGATAGGTGGCGCAGACGAAGGCGCCGCGGCGCTCGCCGAGGATCACGGCATCGCCGGTGACGAGGTAGGCCCGCTCGCGGCAGGCCGGGCCCGGATCGGGACAGCCCGCGCGGGCAAGGCCGTCCTTGACGAAGGCGGTGCGGTCCGGAGCGGAGACCCGCCCCAGGGCGAGGACCGGGCCGGCGGAGAGGGTGGGAGCGCGCCGGCACTCGTTCTCCTCCGCCCGCCCACCCGAGACGCCCGCCACGGAGGCCAGGACCGCGAGCAGGACGGCGCGGCGTGACCGGCAAGCGGTCCGGAGCGTATGATGGGCAGGTCGCATGCGGGGTCTCTGGATAGGGGCGGCGGGCTGCCGATGGATCGCGGTGGTCGCGATCATTTTCGCGATGGCGGGCTGGCGGCTTCGCGATGTCATCGCCCAGGATGCCTGCCACCATACGGTCGGGGCGTGGCGGGACGAGCGAGCAACCGCGGCGGCCCTCCATTCGCGCGGGAGCAGCACGCGCCGGACGGGCTCGTGCGAAAAGGGGGGATCGGGGTTTCACCGGCGCTCAGTCGTGCAAGGTCACGCTGCGCTGGGGCGTGCACTCGCGCTGCCGCCAGACCTGGTAGACGCCGCGCGCGACGGTGATCGAGCAGTGCTCGTCAGAAGGCGACCCGCGCCTGATCTGCATATCGAGGGAAAGCAGCCGTCCCCAGCGAACAGGCAGGCGGGGTCGGCGACTCGGTGGCCGTGGCCGGTCAGCGTGCCATAGGCGAGCACGGTGTACGGCAAGGACCGCTCGACAGCCTCCCACGCCAGGGCCCGGATCGCCTAGATGAAGATGTCGCCCCGTCGCCACTTGGCAGACTCCGCTGGTGGTCAAGATCAGCGATTGGCTCCACGCCGCGTGCTGATCCTTATCCGGCTGATGATCGCAGTGTACGGTTAGTGGCGGCCGAGCCTCGATGAGCGCGGCCATCGGGAACGTCTTTCCCTCCTGACGCTAACCCGAGGATCGACTGGTGGTCAACCTCGGTTGCGCAACCTCTGCGATCACAGGGTCAGATGCCCGACCAAACCCGAGACCGGGATCGCGACGCTTGGCGTCCCGACGCCCGTCGACGACCGGCGGAAACATTCAGTTGACCTGCACGCTCATACCGGTAGAAATCCTGCCACCAGCCGGGACATCGGGCGTCCTGCTCCTGATCTACCGCCGATTTCCCGGCACTTTGACCGGCGCACCCGCGAGGGCGCTGTCCGATCGTCTTGTGATCGTCTGGCGCGCCCCATGCCGCATGGGCATTTCATCTCCCGCACTCGGAGGCGACCATTCCCGAGGCAACGATTTTGCACGTGTCCTCGCGGCCGCGCGCCCTCGCCGGTCTGGTCGCCTCCACCGTCCTGCTGCCCCTCGAGATCCTGCTCCTCGGCCTGTGGGAGCAGCAGCGCGGCGCCAGTGACTGGGCCGAGTTCGCGGCCGAGCACGACCGCATCGCCGGCATTGTGGCGGATCTCGAAGCGCCCACGCCCCGCGACGGGTGCCCTGATTTCCGTCTACAGTTCCGCCGCGACGGTAAGACTTACGGCGGTCCCCTCGCCGTGGTGATGTCGCGGGGGGCACGGGACAGCGCCGGAACGCTCGTCGCCGTGATGGACTGGCGCCGCTGGCTGCCGCCGGTCGCAATTGCGGGCGGGGGGATCGCCGCCGGGCTCTCCCTCCTCGTGCTGCTTGCAGGGGCCGCGCTCTCGTGGCTCGGGCGCGGCTCACGCGACGCGCTGGTAGGCGGCTTCTCGCTGATGCGCCGCCTGCTGCCGGCGGCCCGGGCGGCCCAGATCCTGGCGGCGACCGCCGGTTTCGTCGCCGTCGTTGCCTTCGAGGCGGGGATGCTGCTCCAGAGTGGCCACTCCGGCGACGGGATGAAGCTCTTGGGGATCGCCGCCGTCGCGATCGGCGCCACGCTCCTCGCTGCGGGCGGCGCCCTCCTCGGCCTGCGCCGCGCGCTCGACGCCTTCGAGCCCGACCCGCTGCCGATCCTCGGGCGACGGATCACGCCGGCCGAGGCGCCGGGCCTGTGGCGGCTCGTCGAGGGTCTGGCCGAGCGGATGGGAGCGTTAAAGCCCGAGGCTGTCGTCGTCGGCCTGTCTGATGGCTTTTTCGTCACCGCCGGCCCGGCTGTGCTGGAGCCTTGCGGAACGCGGCGCTCGGGCCGCATCCTCCACCTGCCGCTGCCGCACCTCGCCCTGATGCGCGGCGACGAGACCGCGGCGATCATCGTCCACGAGCTCGCGCATTACGCCGGCGGCGACACCGCCTACAGCCAGCGCTTCCTGCCGATCTATGCCGGGGTCGCGCGCTCCCTCGACGTGGTCGCGGCGCGCAAGGGTCACGCCCTCGGCCTGCTCGGGCCCTCGGTGCGGCTCGGCCGGTTCGTGACGGAGCGCTTCCACCTCGCCGTGCGCCACTGGAGCCGGGTGCGCGAGTTCGCGGCCGATGCGGCCGGTGCCGGGGTGACCTCGCCCGAGGCGGCGGCACGAGCGCTCCTGCGCAGCGGTGCCCTCGCCCCGCGCATCGCCGAGACCCTCGTCGCAGCGGCCGAGGCCCCCGACGCGGCACCGCCCGATCTCGTGGTGGCGGTGCTCGACCGCGCGGTCGCCCGCGGCCTCGACGACCCGGCCCGTCACCTGGACGCCGAGCAGGCACATCCGACCGACACCCACCCGCTGACCCGCGAGCGCGTCGCCGCCCTCGGCGAGGCCCTCGGTCCGGACCTCCGGAGCGCCGCCGGCCTCGCGCCGCCGCCACACGCCCTCGGCCAGCTCGCCGCCTACTTCGCCGACCCAGCCGGGCTGTGCCGAGCGGCGAGCGCGGACTTCCTCGGCGCGGTGCACGAGCGCGACGCCGCGTTCCGCGCCCATCTGGAAGCGAAAGCCGCCGAGGTTGGTACCGAGGAGCGGGTGCTGCGCGCGAATTATCGTCCCCGCGGTCTCGTACTGGCGGTGGCCGACGGCCTCTTCGCCGTGGTGGCCCTGGGCATTGCCGTATTCGGCATCCCCGGGATACTGCCCCGGGAGGCCACCGTCGTCCTCGCCACGGCGCTTGCCATCGCCGTCCTGATGGGCGGGGCCGGAGCGTTCGTCCTGTCGCGGGGCGAGCCCGTCATCCTGATCCTAAGGCCCGAAGGCCTGGCCGCGCCCGGGCTCGACCGGGACGATCGCCTGGGACGACATCGCCGACCTCGACCTGACCGGGAACCGGAGCGGCCTCGTCATGCGCGTGCTCCTGCCGCCGGCCGTACCCTGGCCCGCGCGGCGGCCGGGCCGCCCCGCCGCGAAGCTCGACCCCAAGCGCCGCATCGTCACCCTGCCGCTTCCCATGCTGCGCGGATTGAATCCGCAGGGCTTCGCCGACCTGATCGCCACGTACCAGGTGGCGGCGCAAGCCCGGTCGATCCTCGACGCGGCCACCGTGCCCGTGGCCGAGCCTGCCTGACGAACCGTGAGAGAATTCGTGACCGGAATGCCCGAGGCCGCCTCGTCCTACCGCCCCGACGCCCTGCGGTTGCCGCCCCGGGGGCACGGGTGGATTAACACCTTCTGGGTCCTGTTCGGCGTGGCGGCGCTCGGGGGCATCCTGGTCGCCTGCGCGTTCTACACGGCGCCGGCGGTGATCTCGGACTGGCAGGTCCGGGCGACCGCCCAGCCGGCCGACAATGCCCGGGTGAGCGAGGGCAAGTGCAGCGCCAAGCTCGTCATTCACATCTGCGACGCGACCCTCGCCCTGCGCACCCCCACCGGAACGGTGACGCGGCTGGTGAACTACGTCTTCACCGGTGTTCATGCCGGCGACTACCGCGTCGGGGTCATGGCCGACCCGGCCCGGCCGGACCTCGTCACCACCGATCTCGGCCTCGACCGGCTGTGGAACCGCACGATCACCCTTATGGTGGGCATTGGTGCGATCGCAGCCTGCATCGTCGGGGCGCTGCTCTCGCTCCTCCGCAATCGGCGCACGGCATAATCGCAGTACTGGCGGCTCGTGACGGCGAAAACGGGTCTACACGGCGCATGCCCCGTTGAGCGCTGAGAGATGCAGCTGATCGGCTCTCATCTGACGCGTCCGATGGAACGTTTATCATGAGGAGTTCGAACACATGATCATCTGGTCAGGCTGGGGCATGCTCTCGGTGCTCATTGCGGCTGCGGGTCTTGTCGGCAGCGTGCTCCTCGATCCGGCGCTCGCGCGCATCGGAATCCCGACGCCGACCGGGGTCGTCCTCGTCTGGGTCGTCGCTGCAGCGTTTAACTGGTGGCTCGGCACCCGGCTCAACAATCGCCCGGGTCGCGAACTCGTCGATCAGCGCACGGGACAGATCGTGATCCTGCGCGGGCGCCACACCCTGTTCTGGATCCCGATGCAGTACTACTCCGTGCTTATGGTGGTGCTCGGCGGCCTTTCTGTGCTCGGCGCTATGCATGGCGGCTCTCTTGGGCTCAAAGCCGGACAAACCGCACGAGCCCATACCCCCGCTGCTAGCAATCCGCTCCGCGTCGCTTCGAGGGATACGACGCCCCCCAAATGGCTTCACGGGGGCCGTGAGGTCGCGTGGACTCTCTTGAGCGACAGGGACTAAACCGGCGTGCGATCCGCATCTCGTCTTCCCGAACGCTGGTTCAAACTCGTACTCTGGCTCATTGCCATCGCGTTCGCGGTCTTCCTGATCGGCCTTGGCTCGCTCGTGGTCGGCGACCTGCCGCAGGTCGAGCAGCGCTACACCCTGGAGCAGTTCCTCGACCGTGATCCGGCTGCTGCATCGGCCGAGACTCTGAAGCGGCTTCGGCGCGATCAGGAGGATGTTGGACGTCGGGTCGAGCAAGCCCGTCTCGCCCTGGAGGCCGCACAGTCAGCCTCCCGCGCCGCCCGCGAAACCTTCGGCAATTGGCTGCAGACCCGCGATGCAACCCAGCGCGTCGATCAGGATCCAGGCTTGATCGCGCGTACGGAGCAGCTCGACCGGCTCAAGGCGGGCGAACGCGCGGTGGAAGAGCGACTCGACGGGCTGAACAGGTCTATGCTTGCGGTCGCAGACCAGGAGGCTGAGCAGCAGCGGTTCGACCAGACGCTTCGCGCCGCCGCCCAGGACAAGCTCGATGCCGCCGAGCGGGGACAGGAACTGCGGGTTTTCGCCTATCGCTTGGCGCTGACCCTGCCGCTGCTCGCGCTCGCGGGCTGGCTTCTGATGAAGCGGCGGCATACGCGCAACTGGCCCTTCGTGTGGGGCTTCGCCCTTGCCACGACCTTCGCATTCTTCGTCGAACTCGTTCCTTATCTGCCGAGCTATGGCGGCTATGTGCAATACGGGGTCGGCGTCGTCCTTACGCTGGTCATTGGCCGCGCCGCCATCAACGCGCTGCAGGCCTACCAAGAGAGGCAGCGGGCGGCGGAGGCGCGGCCGAACGAGGAGCGTCGCACGCAAATCGCGGCCGACCAAGCGCTGCAACGTCTGGCCAAACAGGTCTGTCCCGGCTGCGAACGACCGGTGAACCTGGCGAATCCCGAAGCAAACTTCTGTCCTCACTGCGGCATCGGACTCTACGAGCGATGCGCCTCATGCAGTCACCGCAAGAGCACGTTCGAGCGATTCTGCTACGCCTGCGGGGCGCCGAACCAGACCGATGTCAGGATGTAAGTCTCGCGTTGCAAGCCAGACCGCTTGAGGGAAGATAGGCCATCGACTGGACACCAGACCTGCGACAGTGAGTCAGTGCCTGTCTATGCGGTATCTCGCACGGAGGCTCAGGTAAGAGATCTGTCCGACGGTGTATTCGTCGTTGTCGAGCGCTTAGCTACTTTGCCAGCGAGTTCTGCTTGAAGCCCTGCTCAATACATGCAGAAACATGTAGGATATAACTTGTAAGTATCAATATTATTGATGAGACATTACTCAGCGCCTAATCACATTCCTCGCAGCCAGTGTCGCCGTGTAGCCTAACAAGAAGTATGCGAACACCTGACCCCTTGCAGGCATTCATTTCTGCTGGCTCTTACGTCCGCTTGGTGAGACGAAGCGGACCATTAGGTGGCGGTCTCGACGTCAGCAGGTTCGGGCATATTGGCGACAGGTCCGATCCGGGCGGCGGAGCCCGAGTGCCTTGTGCCGACAGGGTGTAGATCGACATCGAATTGGGACCCCGGGCTGGATCAAGAGCAAGCCATCGAAGCTACATTGAAAATTTCCTTCGCTTTGGGGTGCCCATAGGCGCCGATCAGGACCCCGCTCAGAGCCGGTCTTCTGATGCGGAACCAACGGTTTAGGCCAAACGCTCGGTGGGGATCCGTATCGGTGCTGGTACACACCGAGGCCTTGATGTAGCCGTCGAGCTCGTGGGTCAGCGCGATGTTGCGGGTCGGGGTGTTCGACAGGGGCAACCGTGGTAGATGACCCGAGGGCTGTCAAAGTTTGGCAACTCACGTTGCCGTGCAAGCCATGCTGCCGCGAGTGCCGCGGCACGTCTGCCGGCTGCGGTTTCCCTTCCGTGTCCATGAGTTGGCCAGCATCACGTATCGGGCACGGTCACGGTGCGCGGCAGCCAGTGGCGGTTGCTACCCCGGCGACGTCGAGGGCCATACGTGGGAATCCGGCCAATGCCGTGCATGGCGAACCGCAGCCCCGTCGCATCGGGTCGCTGCCGTCATCGCGCCCTGCGATCAGCCCATTCAGAAGGTCGTCACGGGGAAGGCGTTGAGGCCTCGACCTCGTCGGGAGGATCGGGCCGGACCTTCCTATGGGCCACGTTCAGCACGGCGTCGATCTCCGACGTCCGCCTTTCGGACAACCCGGCAACGGCGGCACATTCGGGCCACCGGGCGACGGCCTCGCGGACCTCGTCCACGATGGCCTTGGCCTCGGCCTTGCGGATGGCGGCGTCCCCCGCGACCCTCATGATCTCGTTTTGCCCGGGGTTCCTGCCCTCCCCCGCGAGGGTGAGATTGTGCTCGCCGGCGGGGCCCGTCGAGAACGTCAAGTCGTAGGCGGGCGTCGGCGTCCACGTCCCGTCGGCATCCATCAAGAAGGCGTGGTTCTTGGCGTGGTCGTCCCGGTTGTGGGCGAACACGTTGAAGGCCATGCGCCTGAAGACCTGCGCGACCGCCTTGGCGTCGCGGGTGAGCAGCCGCGTGATCCTCAGCAGAAGCTCGTAGTCCATGGCGCCGGGGACCTTGTGGTCCGCGCCCGAGAGACCCGAGGCCGAATGGACGTGGACGCGCCCGACCGCGTCGCGGTCGAAGCGGCGGACAGCGAAGTATCCTCCCGACGTCGTCCGGATCAGGTCGGTCTCGGGCATCGTGACACCGGCCCGGGCGGCCATGAGAGAGTAGGCGTACTCCTCTGCGCCGATCTCGGCCGGGTCGTCGCGCGAACCGAACTTCAGCAGCCAATGCCCGTAGCCCGCGGGCAAGGTCCCCCCTCCGTCATAGCGGACGGTTCGCGAGGACGGGTCGTAGCCCACGACGATCTTGGGACGGGCGCCGCCCGAGCTGCCTTGCGCCAGGCGCAACGTGTCGACGTCGGCCTCCGGGAGGTCCTCCTCGGCGAGCCTCGCCTGGCCGGCGAGCCAGTCGACGTCGGCCACCCCTTCGAGCGGCCCCTCGGCCAGTGCCATTTCCGGCACGTACCGCAGCGCGCCCATCCCGCCGGTCCCGACCGCCGCCAGGCGGTCCAACGGCGTCAGCGAGCGGTGGTCGAGCCTCCGCCGCTGCAGGCTCCTGTCGAGCAGCCTGCGCCCCCAGCCGTCGGGAAGGCTGTCGTTGAACAGCCCGTGCAGTCCCTCGAAGATCGCGGGTTCGGCCGCGATGACGCCGGGCCGGGCCTTGAGCAGGAAGGGCGACACGGGAAGCGGGTCGTCGAGGAAGCCGCGGTCCAACTCGAAGTACGATTTCCGCTCGTCCCGGCGCCATGCAAGCCGGCCGAGCGGCCGGGCCTCGCCCGCGACCTCGATCTCAACACGGAGCGCGCCGACCTGACGGAAGCCGTCCATCTTGGCCTTGGTCACGATCGCTTCCTCGCCCTCACCCGCTTGCGGGGCGCGGCCATGACCTCGTCGAGCGTCTCGAACCGGAGCGGGGGGAACAGCTCCTTGAAGTCGTCCTCCGCCCGGAGCGCGAAGGCGACGTGCACGAGACTCGCCAGCGAGATCTCCCCGGTCCTCTCGAACCGCTTGATCGAGCCCAGGCTCACGCCGGAACGTTGCGCGAGGACCTCCTGGGTCATGTTCTCGTGCAGCCGGCGGTCCCTTGCCCGGGACGCGACCAACGTCAGGATATCGGAGGGCGAGAGGAGGGATAACATATTATCTATAAAGCCCATTAGGCAGGTCAACGGCTAACATATGAGCTATTGAAACTCAAGCACCGGCTTGGCCTCTTCCCGTCTGCCAAGGCCTTTCCCACCGCGGCGACGTCACGGATCGGCCACGGCCTCGGGCTCGCGGGGGTGGGGCGGGCGACCCAGGCCGGTCGGGGAACCATCCCGGGGAATTGCTATCGCCGGAGGTGTCGAGGTCCAGGCGGGCACCGATGCCTCGGCGTTGGACAGGTGAGGCCGCGGAAGGCGCTAAGGTCCAGGTCCGTCAGTCTCTCGTCGACGACCATGCTGTGCTCGGCGGCCCACTTGTCGGCGGCCTCCATCTGGCGCCGCAGGCTGTCGCCCCGCATCTGCTCGGGGCGCGAGAACCGGATGTAGTAATAGCACTTGGGCATCGGGCGTCCGAAGGTGCGGAGGCCCGGCGAACGACGCGGCGCTCCTGCGTTAGCGGGGATGATGCGGCGTCGTTGCTATCATCGGGGGAATGCCCCTTCGATCACTGCGCCAACGTGGGCGCCCGCATCGACTTCGCCAAGCCCCGGCCCACGGTTGTCCCCGCCGGACGAATGCGGACCGGCGACCCTGGAGCCGTACCGCCGGTCAGAAGTCCCGGCATACTAGGCCACGACATCAGGCCGTTGTGGCCGCCGGGACCTACCATTCCAAGCCAATTGAAGCTTTAGGAGGCTAAGCGGCTATTCCTTCCGCTCTGTTCGCAGGGCCGCTTATGGCACATTGCTGATTGGTGGCATCTAGGATGATGATAATTTCTGGATATAGCTTCGGATTGACTTCATATTTTCGGATCTTATAAAGTCAGTAACACTTGCAATATCAACCAAATGTTTGTTTTGTAATGGTTGGAACGAGAGAATTCGAGCCTCCAACCCCTCGTCCCCCAGAAAATGGAACTGGACTCCTCCCGCATCCGCCAGGATCGACCCGATGTCTAGATGTCGGCCGCGCGATGTGATCGTCACCCGAAGGGTCGAAACCGCGTATGCGGGTTTGGTGAGCCGCCGCAGGCATCGAGTAGAGCACGCTCCCTAAGGGACGCGCATGGATCTCTTATTTATCGAGGACCGACCTCGCTACGCCGAAAGTGGCAGCAACGAAAGCGATCATCCTGTAGCGATACCTCAAGGGTTCCTGACGCACATTCGGCAATCCGAATCCACGATCCCAGCGGACAAGTTCAGGCAGCCGCAGCCGGCCATCGCTTTGACATCAACCTGCCGATGGCGCTGGGGTTCAGCGAACCCGATCCCTAAGGTAGGGGAGGGCTGCCTTGAACGATCAGATCGCGATGGACACCGAACGGCTCGCCCACCTGCCCGACCGCAAACGCCGCGAGCTGCAGCACGCGGTGCGGATCCTGTTCGAGGAGTTCGAGGACGCGCAAAAGACCAAGCTGTCGGACAAGGCCCGGCGCGGTCGCATCCTGAAGCTGGTGCTGTTCGGCTCCTACGCCCGCGGTGACTGGGTCGAGGATCGCGGCAGCGGCTACCTGTCGGATTACGACCTGCTGGTCGTGGTCAACGATGCCCGTTTCGCCGAGCCCTACGAGGCCTGGGAGAAGGCTGAGGAGCGTCTGCTTCAGGAGCTGAGCCTGGGCGGTCGGCTGGCAACACCAGTGAACGTGATCGTGCACACGTTGCAGGACGTAAATGATCAATTAGCTCAGGGCCGTCCGTTCTTCGTCGACATCGCGCGGGACGGCATCGTGCTGCACGAGCTGGCGGGATTTCCGTTCGCAGCCCCGAAGCCGCTCACGGAGGAGGAGCAGCGCACCGAGGCGGCTCGGCACTTCGAGCACTGGTTTGCAAGCGCCGACTACTGCCTGACGCAGGCAACGTACGCCATCAGGGACCACCAACCGAAACATGCGGCGTTCAACCTGCATCAGGCCACCGAACGGCTGTACCACTGCGTCCTGCTGGTCCTGACACTCTACAGCCCCAAGCTCCACCGCCTGACCCGCCTACGGTCACAGGCCGAGAGCGTCGATGCCCGGCTGATCCCGGCCTGGCCGCGCGACACGAAGTTCGCCCGACGCTGCTTTGCCCTCCTCAACCGCGCCTACGTCGATGCGCGTTACTCACCGCACTACGAGATAACCCCGGAGGAACTGGCCTGGCTCGTCGAGCGGGTCAGTACCCTGCAGAAGACCATCGCGGCGATCTGCACCGAGCGGCTCGCCGGTTCCGATCACGAGGAGCCAAACGTCTAGGAGGCAGCGTCCAGCAAGTCGCGTGGTCCCAAGAACGGCAGCCCGCGCGGCTCAGCCGACGACCTCCGTGTTTCGAGCCGGCGAGGGGAGACTGGCACGCGGCCGCGCACCGTCACCGGCCCTACCGCCCGCCAGGCAACAGCCGCCCGGATCGGCTCCGCGGCGACGTCACCGCGAGACCGGATCAGCGCGACGGCGGAAGGCCACATCGCGACCACAGCAGCCGTACAGCGCTCCTGCCCGGCCGGATCCGCGACCAGGCTCGCCTGGATCGCCCGCGGGACGGTCACGTCGTCGAGGATCAGGGGGCGAGCCAGCCCCGCCGCGGATGCGCGCGTGCCAACTGATCCCGAGCTCGGCCTCGGCCGCCGTGACGACCCGCTCGTCGGGCCCCGGTGAGCCGGCGCCCCGGGTCGAGGCGGATCATGTATCCGGCGATCACCGGAGAATTCCGCATGCGGAACGCCGATGGCTGAGGGCTTTGGGGGCGATCGCCGTCAAGGCTGGTGCGGTGACACCTCCGGTTCGCGCTCGGGATCGTCGCCGATCCGCCGGGAGAACGCCCGTTCGAGGCGCCTTATTGTTGGCTTCGGCACGCCCCATTCCGAGAACCTGCGCCTCCAGGGCCGCATCACGCCGATCATCTCGGAGACGATCGCCCTGGCGGCGCGCATCGAGGTCGAAATCCCCGATCCGCGACAGGCCGTTCGTCCG